>NZ_JAFKRJ010000032.1:0-94613 GCF_019038515.1 Synechococcus sp. CCAP 1479/10
CAGCAGCAGACCGGACCACCCCACGAAAACGAAGCGGTCGCGCTTGAGCCAGTCGTCGAGGACGTCGAACCATCCACGCGTGGCCGGAGCACGCCCTAGGGCGATCGTCATGGGAGGTGCTTCACGAAGCGTTACAAGGCGATCGTAAGAGAAGAGCCCCTTTCTGTGCGGCCAAGGAGGCCGTTGCCATCAGGGAATGAGTACAAGTACCCACCTCTCCTGGACGGCCGGCGATTCGCCAGAGTGGCCTGGCTCGCCCTCTCCACCGTCCCGGCCCCCAGCCCCCTCCACCATGTACGTCGTCGAGATCTCCCTCCGGCTCAGCCCCATGCCCGTTGCCGTCCAGCGCAAGGAACTGGACGGCGCCCAGGCCCTGTACGGGGACGTGCGTCAGGCGCTCGAGAGCGGGCACCCCAAGGTGCTCGAGCTCACTTGCGAGAAGGACGAGCAGAAGCGCGTCAGTCTGCTGAGCGGCGAGATCGTCGCCGTGCAGATTTATGAGAAGTCGTCGGTCGCCGGCGGTGGCAAGCGTCCCGGCTTCAACTTCGAGCCTTGAGCGCATCGGCGACCTCCGGGGCGGTCGAGCCCCCCCTGGAGATCGAGGGACTCCGCTTCGGCTGGGGCGAAGGCGTTCCGGCCCTGCAGGACTGCCGGCTGCGGATTCCGGGGCCGGGCCTGTGGATGCTCGTCGGCAGCAACGGCAGCGGCAAGAGCACCCTGCTGCGCCTGGTCGCCGGCCTGCTCACGCCGACGGCCGGCCGCATCACCTGCCAGGGCCGACCGGCCCTGGTGTTCCAGAACCCCGACCACCAGCTGCTGCTGCCCAGTTGCGGCAGCGATCTGCAGCTGGCCCTCCCCGAGGGACTCGACGGCGCTGCCCGTGCCGGGCGGGTGGCGTCGGCCCTGGCCCAGGTGGGGCTGGAGGGCCTGCAGCAGCGCCCCATCCACACCCTGAGCGGCGGCCAGAAGCAGCGGCTGGCGATCGCCGGGGCCCTGGCCAGCGCCGCGACACTGCTGCTCCTGGATGAACCCACCGCCCTGCTGGATCCGGACAGTCAGAAGGAGGTGCTGGAGCTGATCCATCGGCTCTGCCACCGCAGCCCATCCCCCCTCACCGCGCTGTGGATCACCCACCGTCTCGAGGAACTGGAGTGCTGTGACGGGGCCGCCCGCATGGAAGCCGGTGCGGTCGGCCCCTGGCAGAGCGGCGAAAGCCTGCGCCGCTCCCTGGCCCCCTTGCCCGCCGGCGGGGCCGAAAGGTAAGGTCTTCGGATCCCGGCCCGCCGGGTGTCTTCCTCGGTAGCTCAGTGGTAGAGCGGTCGGCTGTTAACCGATTGGTCGCAGGTTCGAATCCCGCCCGGGGAGTTTCTCCTTCCGCCCGTTGCCGGGCCCCATCACTCCGGTAACGGCCGGTGGCAGTGGTCGGCTGAGCCGGATTCAGCCCCCGGCCAGGTGCGCACCTGCACCCTCATCCCTGCAGTGTCAACGCAAAACCGCGACACTGTCCTCTCCCGTCCCCGTGCTCCCTACCCAGGCACCCACGACGACTCGCCTCGCCTCGAACACCCATGAAGCCCTCCATCCTGCTCATCGAAGATGACGGCGACATGCTCGATCTCGTCGCCGGACACCTTGAGCACGGCGGCTTCGATGTCCAGAGGGCCGCTGACGGCATCAAGGGCCAGGCCCTTGCCGTTCAGTACTGCCCCGATGTGATCCTGCTCGACCTGATGCTCCCCAAGGTCGACGGTCTCACCCTCTGTCAGCGCCTCCGCCGCGACGAGCGCACCGCCAAGATCCCCATCCTGATGCTCACCGCCCTCGGCAGCACCAAGGACAAGGTCAGCGGCTTCAACTCCGGCGCCGACGACTACCTCACCAAGCCCTTCGATCTCGAGGAGCTCATGGTCAGGGTCAAGGCACTCCTGCGGCGCAGCGAGCGCGCACCCCTCTCCGCCAAGCACAACGAGATCCTCAGCTTCAGCTCCCTCACCCTCGTCCCCGAGCGCTTCGAGGCCATCTGGTTCGACGCGCCCGTCCGCCTCACGCACACCGAGTTCGAACTCCTCCACTGCCTGCTGCAGCGCCACGGCCAGACCGTTGCCCCTTCCCTGATCCTCAAGGAGGTCTGGGGCTACGAGCCGGACGACGACATCGAGACCATCCGGGTCCACATCCGCCACCTGCGCACCAAGCTCGAGCCCGATCCCCGCAAACCCCGCTTCATCAAGACCGTCTACGGCGCCGGCTACTGCCTCGAGCTGCCTCCCGTCGATCAGATCGAACCCCTCGCTGCCGCCATCCGCTCCGCCAGGGAGGCCAGGCTCGCCGCGGTTCCCAAGACGGGCGAAGGGGCGGTGGCCTGAAGGCAGCCCTCAGCCACCTAGATCCAGCAGGGCCACCTCCCAGGCCAGCCGCGGCTGCACGTAGGCCAGCAGGTGGCTGCGCAGCTGCTCGATGCGCCGCAGGGGTGCCGGTTCCTGGCGCCGCCGCCAGAGGTGCAGCTGCCACCAGTCGAGCAGCCAGAGCTGCTGCTCGCCATCGAGGGCCTCGCTGAGGTCGCGGGCCAGGCCCAGGGCCTCCATCGGCTCCCGGCCCAGGGCCAGCAAGCGCTCCGCCAGCCCCTCGGGCAGGCCCTGCCAGACCCGCCGGTGGTGCAGCAGGGCGCCGGGAGATCCGGCGGCCAGCTCCAGCAGCTCGGGGGGATCGGCCACGGCCCGCTCCGGTGTCCCCTCGGCCAGCGGCAGCCGCCCCAGCACCTGGCGCACCAGGGCGGGGGACAGCCGCGCGAAGGGGATGGCCTGGCAGCGGGAGCGGATGGTGCTCAGCAGCCGGTCCGGCGTCGCCGTGAGCAGGATCAGCAGGCCGTGGCCCGGTTCCTCGAGGGTCTTGAGCAGGGCATTGGCGGCCGCTTCGGCCATCGCCTCGACCGTCTCCAGCACCACCAGGGAACGCTCCCCCTCCACCGGTCGGCGGGCCAGGAACCGGGTCACCTCCCGCACCTGCTCCAGGCGCAGCTGGGGGGGACTGCGGCGGCTGAGGCCCTGGGCCTCGGCCTCGGAAGCCTTCACCAGCCGGCCCTGGTGCAGGTAGGTGGGCTCGACCCAGAGCAGATCGGGGTGGTTGCCCGCCGCCAGGCGTCGCCGCAGCGGCACCGAACCGGCGGTGCCACCGGCGAGCACCCCCTCGAGCAGGCGCAGGGCCGCCAGCCGCCGGCCCACCCCGTCGGGGCCGACGAACAGGTAAGCGGGCGCCAGCCGCCGCCGTTCGAGGGCGGCCGTGAGCAGGGCCACCGCCTGGGGCTGGCCCACCAGATCGGCGAACAGCTCGGCATCGGCGAGCAACTCAGCCATGGCCCCCTGCGCCGGCGGCACCCAGGTGTTCCGTGATCAGGGAGCGGCAGCGGCCCGTCACCTGCTCGATCGGCCCTCCGGCCGCGACGCGGTGCCAGCCCCTCTCGGCGGCCAGGCTGGCGAAGCCGTCGCTGACCCGCTGCAGGAAGGCCTCGCCCGCGGCCTCGATGCGGTCGGCGGGCCGGTCGCCGCGGCGCTGCAGGGACCCGGCCAGGGGGAGATCCAGCCAGAGGGTGAGATCGGGCTCCAGGCCGCCGGTGGCCATCACTTCGAGCTGCCGGATGGTGGCCAGGGGCAGGCCGCGGCCATAGCCCTGGTAGGCCGCGGTGGAGCCGCTGAAGCGGTCGCTCAGCACCCAGTCGCCGGCGGCCAGGGCCGGACGCAGGCACTCCTCGACGTGCTGGGCCCGGTCGGCGGCGTAGAGCATCAGCTCGCAGAGGCTGCAGGGGGCGGCCCCCTCCGGCGGCCGCAGCAGCAGGGCGCGCAGGGCCTGGCCCAGGGCCGTCCCGCCGGGCTCCCGCGTCACCACCAGCCGGGCGCCGGGCGCCATCAGGCCGCTGAGCGGCAGCCAGGCACGCAGGGCCTCGATCTGGGTGGTCTTGCCGCAGCCGTCGATGCCCTCCAGCACCAGGAAGCGCCCGCTCATGGCGCGGAATCCCTTGGGAGACCCTGCAGGAGCAGGGCGTTGCCGACCACCGTGATCGAGCTGAAGGCCATCAGCAGGGCCGCCAGTTCGGGCGAGAGGCTCAGGCCGAAGCCCGGCAGGAGCGCACCGGCGGCGATCGGCAGGACGATCAGGTTGTAACCGAAGGCCCAGGCCAGGTTCTGGCGGACCTTGGCCATGGTGCGCCGGGCGATCTCCAGGGCCCGGACGATGCCGTCGAGTCCCTCGCCCATCACCACCAGGGCCGCGCTCTCCTGGGCGATCTGGGTGCCCGTGCCGACGGCGATGCCCAGGTCGGCGGCGGCGAGGGCAGGGGCATCGTTGATCCCGTCACCCACCATCGCCACGGCCCCCTGGCGATGGGCCAGCAGGAGCCGTTCCAGCTTCTGCTCGGGTCGCAGTTCCCAGGCCAGCTCCTCGGGCCGCAGGCCCAGCCGGTGGCCCAGACCCTCGACGCTGGCGCGCCGATCACCGCTGAGCAGGCCCAGCCGCAGCCCCAGCCGCCGCAGGCGGGTCACGGTGGCGGCGGCATCGGCCCGGGGCCGGTCCTCCACGGCCAGGAGTCCCAGCAGCCGGCCCTCGGCGGCCACCGCCAACAGGGTGGCACCACCCGATTCCAGGTCCTGCTGCAAGGCCGTGGCGGCGGGCTCCGCCATCACCCCCTGGCGGACCAGCCAGTCCATCCGGCCCACCCGCACCAGGCCGGTGCCCTCCACCAGCCCCTGCACCCCTTCGCCGGGGAGGGCCTGGGCCTCGCTGACGCTCAGGTGGGGAAGCCCCCGGCACTGGGCCTCCTGAAGCACGGCGTGGGCCAGGGGATGGCGGCTGTGCTGCTCGAGGCTCGCCGCCAGCTGCACCAGCCCGTTGGCGCCAGCCCCCTCCTCGGGGCTGCCCGGGGCCGCCCCCACGACCCGGACGGCCGTCACCAGGGGACGGCCGATGGTGAGGGTGCCGGTCTTGTCGAACAGCACCGCCTCCAGCCGGGAGGCGGTCTCGATCGCATCGCCGCCCCGGAACAGCAGGCCGGAGCGGGCCGCCAGCCCGGAGCCCACGGTGATCGCCGTCGGCGTGGCCAGGCCAAGGGCGCAGGGGCAGGCCACCACCAGCACCGCGATGGCCAGCTGCAGCCCCAGGCTGAAGGGGGTGCCGGCTGCACCGCCGTCATGGGCCAGGGCGCCGTGGGCGTGGGAGAGGTGCCCATGGGCCCCGTGGCCAACGGCCGCGCCCATGGTGAGAACCTCGGGCCAGTGCCGGCATCCCCACAGCCACCAGAACAGCAGGGTGGCCAGCGCCAGCAGCAGCACCACGAGGGTGAAGCGGCCGGCGACCCTGTCGGCCAGGCCCTGGATCGGGGCCTTGCGGGCCTGGGCCCGCTCCACCAGGCGCACGATGCGGGCGATGGCGCTGTCGGCACCACGGCGGCGCACCTCCAGCACCAGGGAACTCTCGAGGTTGAGCAGACCGGCGGCCAGCTCGCTGCCCGGTTCGACCGACTGGGGCAGGGGCTCGCCGGTGAGGCTGGAGGCATCGACGCGCGAGCAGCCCTCCAGCACCACCCCATCCACCGGCACCCGGTCGCCCGGCAGCAGCCGCAGCCGGTCCCCCGGCCGCAGCCCGCCCACCCGGACCTGGCGGGGGGGGCCGTCGCCCAGGAGCAGCAGGGCATGGTCGGGCTGGAGGGCGCCCAGCTCCTCGATGGCCCGGCCGGTGCGGTAGCGGGCGCGCTCCTCCAGGAAACGGCCGGTGAGGACGAAGCCGAGCAGCATCACCGGCTCGTTGAAGTAGCAGGGCCAGCCGCTGGCCGGCCACAGCCAGCCCACCAGGCTGGAGAGGTAGGCGCTGGCCACCCCCAGTCCCACCAGGGTGTCCATGCCGGGCACCCCGGCCAGGGCCGAGCGGACGCCGCGGACCAGGATCGGCCGGCCGGGGAAGGCCAGGGCCAGGGTGGCCACCAGGGCATGGAACCAGGGGCTGCCCAGCAGCGGCCAGGGACCGCGCCAGGCCAGCAGACCGGCGTCGGCCAGGTGCCCCAGGCCGGAGACAAGCAGCAGCAGCAGGGCCACCAGCAGCTGGCGCCAGTGGCGCCACCACTGCTCGGCCTGGCGCTGCTCCCGCTGGCTGGCGGGCTCCGGCTCCTGGGGGCGCAGGCGGGCCTGGAAGCCCAGGCCCTCGAGGCTGCCCAGCAGGGCGGGCAGCGGATCCACGCCGACCCCATCGGGACCGTCAGAGCGGGGCTCCAGGTCGACCCAGGCCGTGCGGGTCAGCAGGTTGACGCTCGCCTGGCGCACCCCTTCGGTCTGCAGGAGGCGCTGCTCCACGGCGCGGACGCAGCCGCCGCATTTCATGCCCTCCACATCGAGGAGCAACGGCTCGCGGGAGCTGCTGGCGGGGGGGGTGGCGCTCAAGCGGGGGGTGCCGGTGCTGGGTGCCGGAGCGGGGGGCCGGGCCCCAGGCTAGGGAGCCGCCACGCCGTTGCCCCGGCCGCCCAAGGCAGGATGGGTGGAAGATCCGGACCTGGACCCTTGCCCCGCTCGCAGCGCAACGACAACTTCATCGACAAGAGCTTCACGGTCATGGCCGACCTGATCGTCAAGCTGCTGCCGATCGATCCCAAGGCGAAGGAGGCCTACGTCTACTACCGCGACGGCCTGTCGGCCCAGAACGACGGCGACTACGCCGAGGCGCTGGAGAACTACGAGGAGGCCCTCAAGCTCGAGGAGAACAGCATCGACCGGGGCGAGATCCTCAAGAACATGGCGATCATCTTCATGAGCAACGGCGAGGAGGAGAAGGCCCTCGACTTCTATCGCCAGTCCCTGGACGCCAACGGCAACTCCCCCTCCTGCCTCAAAAACATGGGGCTCATCTATGAGAAGTGGGGGCGGCTGGCGGAGGAGACCGGCGACCAGGACGCCGCCGACCGCTGGTTCGACGAGGCCGCCGCCTACTGGACCAAGGCGGTGCGCCTCTACCCGGGCGGCTACCTGGACATCGAGAACTGGCTCAAGTCCTCCGGCCGCAGCAACGTCGACGTCTACTTCTGAGCCGCGCTCCCTGGGCCGCTCTCACGCGGCGGGGTTGACCCCCAGGCCGGCCACCAGGGCCTCCGCCACCGTGGCCGCCTCCAGCAGCTGCAGGCCCAGGCCGGCCGCCACCGGCCCGAGGGCGCTGCCGCGGGGCACCACCGCCCGGGCGAACCCCAGCCGGGCCGCCTCCTGCAGGCGCAGCTCCAGCTGGCCCACGGGCCGCAGCTGCCCCCCCAGGCCCAGTTCCCCCAGCAGCACCGTGCCCGCCGGCAGGGTGAGGTCGCGGTAGCTGGCCACCACGGCGGCCGCCACCCCCAGGTCCGCCGCCGGCTCCTCCACCTCCAGGCCGCCCGCCACCGCCAGGTAGCAGTCGAAGCGGGACAGGGGCAGGCCCATGTGCTTCTCCAGCACCGCCAGGATCTGGTGCAGGCGGTTGGTGCCGATGCCGGTGGCGGTGCGCCGCGGGCTGGCATAGCTGGTGGGGCTGACCAGGGCCTGAACCTCCACCAGCAGCGGGCGGGTGCCCTCGCAGGCCACGATCGTGGCGGTGCCGGGGCTGGGGCCATCCCCGGCCAGGAACAGCTCGCTGGGGTTGCTCACCTCCACCAGCCCCGCCCCCCGCATCTCGAACACCCCCAGTTCATGGGTGGCGCCGAAGCGGTTCTTCGCCGCCCGCAGCAGCCGGTGGCTGGCGAAGCGGTCCCCCTCGAAGGTGAGCACCGCATCCACCAGATGCTCAAGCACCTTGGGGCCCGCCAGCATCCCCTCCTTGGTGACGTGCCCCACCAGCACCAGGGCGGTGTGCTGCCGCTTGGCGATGCGCTGCAGGGCGGCCGCACATTCCCGCACCTGGGACACCGACCCGGGGGCACTGCCCAGCTCGGCGTCGTGCAGGGCCTGGATGCTGTCGATGATCGCCACCTCGGGCCTCAGGGTCTCCAGCTCCTGCAGCACCAGCTCCAGGTCGGTCTCCGCCAGCAGGCGCAGGCCCCCGCTCTCGCCGTCACCCGCCTCCGGCAGGGCATCGGGTTCCGCTCCGGGGCCGTCCTCGGCCAGGCGCCGCCAGCGCAGCTTCACCTGCTGGGCCGACTCCTCGGCGCTGACATAGAGCACCACCGCCCGGGCGGCCATGGCCCGGGCGCTCTGCAGCAGCAGGGTGCTCTTGCCGATGCCCGGGTCGCCCCCCAGCAGCACCAGGGAACCGGGCACCAGGCCGCCCCCCAGCACCCGGTCCAGTTCGCCGTAGCCGCTGGCCAGACGCTGCAGGGGCCGGTCCCCCACCGCCTGGATCGGTTCGGAGCGGCGCGGCCGCCCCGGCGTCCCGGCCCCGTCAGCCCCCGGAGCGGCGGCGGCGGCCACCGGCCGGCGGCGGCGGCTGTCGCCGCTCGGCTCGCTCTGCTCCACCAGGGTGTTCCAGCCGCCGCAGCCGGAGCAGCGGCCGAAGAACTGCCGCGTCCTGGCCCCACAGGCCTGGCAGACGAACGAGGAACCGGGACGGGCCAAGGGGAGCGGGCGGTGTGTATGAAGAAAGGTGGCGTTCGGTGAATTCCCGACCTTCCGGCCGGTTCAGTGGGTCGGAACCGTGTTGCATTCTCCTCGCCGCGCAATGACGGCCTCCCCCACCGCCAAGGAAACGATCCTCGTCGTCGATGACGAGGCCAGCATTCGCCGGATCCTCGAGACGCGCCTCTCGATGATCGGCTATCAGGTGGTCACCGCCAGCGACGGCGAGGAGGCCATCGAGGCCTTCCACCGCGTCCTGCCGGACCTGGTGGTCCTCGACGTGATGATGCCCAAGCTCGACGGCTACGGCGTCTGCCAGGAGCTGCGCAAGGAATCGGACGTGCCGATCGTCATGCTCACCGCCCTCGGTGACGTGGCTGACCGCATCACCGGCCTCGAGCTCGGCGCCGATGACTACGTCGTCAAACCCTTCAGCCCCAAGGAACTGGAGGCGCGCATCCGCTGCGTGCTGCGGCGGGTCGAGAAGGACCCGGGCGCCGGGATCCCCAACTCCGGGGTGATCCAGGTGGGCGATCTCCGCATCGACACCAACAAGCGCCAGGTGTACAGGGGCGACGAGCGCATCCGCCTGACCGGCATGGAGTTCAGCCTGCTGGAGCTGCTGGTGAGCCGCTCCGGCGAGCCCTTCAGCCGCGGCGAGATCCTCAAGGAGGTGTGGGGCTACACGCCCGAGCGTCACGTGGACACCCGCGTGGTGGATGTCCACATCTCGCGGCTGCGCTCCAAACTGGAGGATGATCCGGCCAACCCCGAGCTGATCCTCACGGCGCGGGGCACCGGCTATCTGTTCCAGCGCATCGTTGAACCCGTTGCCACCGAAGGATCCTGAAGGCGCAGGGCGCGACGGCCGTCGCTTCGCCTCCAACCGCCCCAAACCCAACCGCACGATCCGCCGCCTGGTGATCTGGTACCGCCGCAATGCGGCTGTCACCAGCCTCGTGGGCACCGCCACCGCCACCGCCAGCGGCGCCGCCTCCGGGGCGGTGTCCGTGGCCGGCAGCATGGCCGGCGCCGCCACCAATGTGGCGGGATCCGTGCTCCAGCCCCTGGTGTTCGACCCCCTGCGGCGTCTGCAGCAGGGCAGCCACACCGGCGCCGCCATCGACGACCGCCAGCGCCTCTGGGTGGCCGTCGACGGCATGGGCGGAGACCACGCCCCGGGGCCGATCCTGGAGGGCTGCCTGAGGGCCGTGGCCCTGCTGCCCCTGCGCATCCGCTTCGTGGCCGAGCCGGAGCCGCTGCGGCAGGCGGTGACGGCCATGGGCCTGGGCCAGGAGCTGGAGGAGGCGGTGCAGCGTGGCCTGATCCAGCTGGTGCCCAGCGGCCCGTCGGTGGGCATGCACGAGGAGGCCACCGTGGTGCGCCGCAAGCGCGACGCCAGCATCAACGTGGCCATGGACCTGGTCAAGAAGGGCGAGGCCACCGCCGTCTATTCCGCCGGCAACTCCGGCGCCGTGATGGCGGCGGCGATCTTCCGCCTCGGCCGGCTGGCCGGCATCGACCGCCCGGCCATCGGCGCCCTGTTCCCCACCAAGGACCCCAGCCAGCAGGTGCTGGTGCTCGACGTGGGGGCCAACATGGACTGCAAGCCCGAATGGCTGCACCAGTTCGCCCTGCTCGGGAACATCTACAGCCGTGACGTGCTGCAGGTGAAACGGCCCCGCATCGGCCTGGTCAACATCGGCGAGGAGGAGTGCAAGGGCAACGACCTCTGCCTGCGCACCCATCCGCTGCTGGCGGCCGACGAGCGCTTCGTGTTCGCCGGCAACTGCGAGGGGCGCGACATCCTCTCCGGCGACTTCGACGTGGTGGTCTGTGACGGCTTCACGGGCAACGTGCTGCTCAAGTTCCTCGAATCGGTGGGCAGCGTCCTGCTGGACGTGCTGCGGGCCGAGCTGCCCCGGGGACGCCGGGGCAAGGTGGGCTCTGCGTTCCTGCGCAGCAACCTGGTGCGGATCAAGAAGCGCCTCGACCACGCCGAGCACGGCGGCGCCCTGCTGCTCGGGGTCGATGGCATCTGCGTCATCGGCCACGGCAGCAGCCGGGCCCTCTCGGTGGTGAGCGCCCTGCGGCTGGCCCACTCCGCCGCCAGCCACGGCGTCATGGACGACCTGCACGCCCTCGGCGAGGGGAGCGCCGGAGTGGCAACCACCTGTGGTTGACTGTGGCCACCTGTGAACCGAATGGGTGCCGCTCGGCTCAGACACGACGGTGACCACGGCCGCCTTGCGGGGCATGGCCCTGGTGGGCTGCGGACGCGCCCTCCCCGCCGCCAGCATCAGTAACGACCAGCTGAGCGAGCGGGTCGAGACCAACGACGACTGGATCCGCAGCCGCACCGGCATCGGTGCCCGGCGCGTGGCCGGCCCCGGGGAAACCGTCACCAGCCTGGCCGCCGAGGCGGGTCGGGCGGCCCTGGCCCATGCGGGCTGGGCCCCCGAGCAGGTGGATCTGATCCTGCTGGCCACCTCCAGCCCGGACGACCTGTTCGGCACCGCCCCGCGGGTGCAGGCGGCCCTGGGGGCCCACCGGGCGGTGGCCTTTGATCTCACCGCCGCCTGCAGCGGCTTCCTGTTCGCCCTGATCACGGCGGCCCAGTACATCCGCGGCGGCACGATGCGGCGGGTGCTGGTGATCGGCGCCGACCAGCTGAGCCGCTGGCTCGACTGGGACGACCGCCGCACCTGCGTCCTGTTCGGCGACGGGGCCGGTGCCCTGGCCGTGGAGGCCTGTGACCCCGCCGACGACGGCCTGGTGGGCTTCCGCATGCGCTCGGACGGCAGCCGCAACGCCTGCCTCACCCTGGCCCAGGTGGCCGAACACCAGCCGTTGGTGGGGGATCTCTCCGCCCAGGTGGGCGGCTTCGCGCCGATCCACATGAACGGCCAGGAGGTCTACAAGTTCGCCGTGCGCGAGGTGCCTGCCGTGCTGGCGGAGCTGCTGGAGGCCACGGGCACCGCCGCCACCGACGTGGACTGGCTGCTGCTGCACCAGGCCAACCAGCGCATCCTCGACGCGGTGGCCGATCGCTTCGCCATGCCCGCCGAGCGGGTGCTCAGCAACCTTTCGGCCTATGGCAACACCTCCGCCGCCACGATCCCGCTGATGCTCGACGAAGCCGTCCGCGATGGGCGGGTGGGCGCCGGCGACCTGATCGCCAGCAGCGGCTTCGGCGCCGGCCTCAGCTGGGGCGCCGCCCTGTTCCGCTGGAGCGGTCCGGGGGTCCCCCCAGCCGAGCCCTAATCTCCTGCCGTTGCACGGGAGGCTTGCATGGCCATCGCCTGGGTGTTTCCGGGACAGGGTTCGCAGAAGCCGGGGATGGCCGAGGGGGTGATCGACCTGCCGGGGGCCCGGGAGCGTTTCGATCGGGCCTCCGAGCTGCTCGGCCGTGACCTGCTGGCCATCTGCGCCGGAGACGAGCTCAACGACACCCGCAACACCCAGCCGGCCCTGTTCGTGGTCGAGAGCCTGCTGGTGGATGCGCTCCACGGCCAGGGCCGCAGCCCGCGGCTGGTGGCAGGCCACAGCCTGGGTGAGCTGGTGGCGCTCTACGCCGCCGGGGTCTTCGATGCCGAGACCGGCCTGAAGCTGATGCGCCGCCGCAGCGAACTGATGGCCGCCGCCGGCGGCGGCGCCATGACCGCCGTGATGGGCTTCGACCGGGACGAGCTCGAGCAGGCGGTGGCCGCCACCGAGGGGGTGGTGATCGCCAACGACAACAGCGCCGCCCAGGTGGTGCTCTCCGGCACCCCGGAAGCGTTGGCCAGTGTCACGGCGACGGTGCGCTGCAAGCGGGCCATCCCCCTGGCGGTGTCCGGCGCCTTCCATTCCCCCTTCATGGCCGGCGCCGCCGAGGCCTTCGCCGCCGAACTGGAGGCGGTGCCGTTCGCTGACGCCCGGATCCCCGTGCTCAGCAACGCCGATCCCCGGCCCGAGACCGACGCCACGGTGCTCAAGGAGCGCCTGCGGCAGCAGATGACCATGGGGGTGCGCTGGCGGGAGACGATGGACCGGCTGCAGGCCGAGGGGATCAGCACCGCCGTGGAGATCGGGCCGGGCAACGTGCTCTCCGGCCTGATCAAGCGCAGCTGCCCCGGGCTCGGCACCGCCCAGATCGCCACCTCCGGCGACCTGGGCCAGTGAGACGCCGCCGCCGCCCCCCCGCCGATCCCCCCGCCCTGCTGAGCACGCCGAAGCCGAGCCTGACCTACCGGCTGATCAGCTACCTGCTGGTGTTCCCTGTGTTCCGGGTGCTGTTCCGGGGCCGGACCACCGGCAACGACAACGTGCCCCTGGAGGGGGCCGTGGTGGTGGTGGCCAACCACGGCTCCCACCTGGATCCGCCGCTGCTGGGGCACGCCCTCGGCCGGCCGGTGGCCTTCATGGCCAAGGCGGAGCTGTTCCGGGTGCCCCTGCTGGGGCCGATCATCCGGGCCTGCGGCGCCTACCCGGTGGAGCGCGGTGCCGGCGACCGCGAAGCGATCCGCACCGCCACCGACCGGCTGCTGCAGGGCTGGGCCACCGGCGTGTTCATCGACGGCACCCGGCAGGCGAACGGCCGCGTCAATGCCCCCCAGCCGGGGGCGGCCCTGCTGGCGGCCCGGGCCGGGGTGCCGCTGCTGCCAGTGGCGATCATCAACAGCCACCGGGCCCTGGGACCCGGCGGCCACGGCCCGAGGCTGGTGCCGATCCACATCCGCATCGGCACACCGATCCCGCCGCCGGCCTCCCGGCGCCGCCCCGACCTGGACGCCGCCACCCGCGCCGCCCAGGAGCAGATCAACCGGATGCTCGACCTGGGTCCGATCAGCGGATCCCTGCTTTTTCCAGCCAGGGAGCCACCCGCTCTTCCACCCACGGCCTGATGTCCTGACCGCTGATCACCCAGAGGGCCGCCCGGGCGCCGTCGCCCCAGAGGCGCCGCCGGCCCTCGACGACGCAGAGCTCGCCGCATGACACCGGAACCGGGGTGAGATGGATGCCGCGGCTGCCGGCCACGATCCGTCCCACCAGCAGGGCCCGCTCCATGTGGTCGGCGGAGGTGACCAGCAGGGCATGGCGGATGCGTGCCTTGCGCAGGTCGTCCACCAGGGAGGTGAAGTTGGACATCGTGTCGCGGGCCCGGTAGTCGAGCTGGACCTGGCGGGCGGGCAGACCCTCCTTCTGCAGGAACAGCCAGTGGGCGTACTCGGGGTTGGTGCCGCCGGTGACCACCACCGGCAGGCCGTCCACACGGGCCAGGCGGGCCGCCGCCGCCTCCCGATCCGCATCCCCCCCCAGCACCAGGATCATCTGGGGCGGCGGCGGCGTGGGCCACCAGCCACCGCGCGACAGCCACAGCAGGGCCAGTCCCGCCAGGCCCGCCAGCACCACCCGCCCCGAAACCGGTCGCCGGCGGCGTGGCCCGCGGCGGGAGCGCTGGGGGGCGACGGGCGGGGGCATGGCGGCGGCGGCTGGGCGACGGGAGCGGCGACGGCGCGGCCGCGGCTCGGGGCGGGGTCCGGGGCGGCTCAGCATGGGAGCGCCTCCACCGGGCTGGTGGGATAGAGGGGCAGCACCGGTTGCCAGGGGGCGTCCCGCCCTTCCGCGGCGTTGGCAGCACCGATGCCCAGCAGCTGGATCACGTCCTCCGGCAGCTGCACCTCGGCCGGATGGATCGGGTACGGGGTCAGCGCCTCGCTGCCCCGATGGAGACGGGGCGCCTCCAGCTCGGCGACGCCACCGGGCTGGTCCGGGTCGGCGCCGTAGAGCCCGGCCACCACACCGCGCCGCGGCAGTTCCTGCAGCAACCAGAAGGGGCCTTCGCTGGGGGGCTCGGATCCGGTGAGCAGGCGGCGGGCCATCAGGCGGAAACTGCTGATCCCGTCCAGGGGCAGCGCCAGCTGCTGGGCCAGGGTGCGGGCCAGCACCACCGTCAATCGGGTGCCGGTGAAGCCTCCGGGGCCGGTGGCCACCGCCAGGCGGCCCAGCCGGGGCCAGGCGCTGGCCGGCAGCACCGACTCCAGACACTCGAACAGTCCGTTGGAGAGGGAGCGGCCGAGGGGGAACGTCTCCAGCCGCTCGGGCGCCGCCGCCCCGAGGCGCTGCAGCCCCACGCCGAGGCTCTCGCTGGAGCTGTGCAGCGCCAGCAGCCAGGGGCGCCCGTCCGGATCGGGGAGGACACTCATCGGGGCAGGGGTCCGTCGGGGCGACAGCGACGCCAGCGGCCCGGGTCGGAGCGGAAGTCGGAGCAGGCGCGCACGTCCCACTCCACCCCGACGCTGGTGCCGGCGGTGTCGAGATCGATCACCTGCACGTGGATGCGCGGCTGGCGGGGGCTGAAGTCAGGATGGGGATTGAGATGGGCGACGCCATGCTGGCGCTCGACCGCGTGGTAGGCCTGACACCGCTCGACCCAGTGGCAATCCACGCAGATGCACATGCCGCCGCGGCCCAGCAGGGCGCCCATTGTGGCGTGGGAGCCGGGACGTCAAGTCCCTGAACTGTGGCGGGCCCTGGCGCCCGAGACCTGGCCGGTGGCCCTCCACCAGCTGCCGGCGGGCACGGCGCTGGTTGGGGGGGCGGTGCGGGACGGCCTGCTGGGCCGCCTGAGCGCCCGGCCGGATCTGGACCTGGTGGTGCCCGTGGACGCCATCGACCTGGCCCGGCGCCTGGGGCGGCAGCTGGGCGGCAGCTGTGTGGTGCTGGACCAGGAGCGCTCGATCGCCCGGCTGGTGCTGCAGGGCTGGACGATCGACCTGGCCCGCTGCGCCGGTGAGGATCTGGCCGCCGATCTCACCCGCCGGGACTTCACCGCCAACGCCATCGCCCTGCCCCTGGAGGGAGCGACGCCGTCAGGCCGCAAATCGGCCGCGGATCTGCGGCTGATCGACCCCTGCGGCGGCCTGCCGGATCTGGCGGCAGGCCGGCTGGTGGCCATCAGCGAAGCCAACCTGCTCGATGACCCCCTGCGGCTGCTGCGGGGGGTGCGGCTGGCCTGCGAACTGGCGTTCAGCATCGCTCCGGCCACCTGGGAGCTGATCGGGCGCCATCGGCAGCGGATCACCGCCGTGGCCGGGGAGCGGGTGCTGGCGGAGCTGGAGCGGCTGGCCGCCGCTCCCGAGGGGCACCGGGGGCTGGAGCTGGCCCTGGAGGCGGGGCTGCTCCAGCCCTGGGGGGCCGCCGACGGGTCCGGGCCCCAGCTGGAGCCCCTGGGGCCGCAACGGCCGGAAGCCTGCGGCCTGATGCCGCCGGAGGCGGCCTGGGCCCTGCCGCTGGCGCGGCTGGCGGCCGTGCTCGACGGCCCGACCCTGGAGCGGCTGCGGGCCAGCCGGCGCCTGCAGCAACGCTGCCAGCGGCTGCGTCACTGGCACGACCGTCTCCAGCGCAGCGATTCGCCCCGGGGCGGGCCGTCCCTGGAGGCCCTGGACGAAGCGGATCGGCTGCAGTTGCACCGCCAGCTGGAGGAGGATCTGCCCGCCCTGCTGTTGCAGCTCGATCCCATGGCGGCAGGGGCGGCCATGGAGCGGTGGCGCAACCCGGCGGATCGCCTGTTCCACCCCCGCCCGCCCCTCGACGGCCGCCGGCTGCAACAGCTCCTGGCCATACCGCCAGGGCCCCGTCTGGGCCAGCTGATCGATCACCTGACGGCCGAACGGGCCTTCGGTCGACTTGGCGGAACCGCAGCGACGGACACAGCGGAGTTGACCGACCCGCATGCAGTTGATGAGGCCGTTGCCGCGGCCCGGCTCTGGCTTGACCGCCGGGGACCCGGCGCGGACCCGGACCCACGGCGTGATTAACTGCTGGATGCAATGGCGCGATCGCACCGCCTGCCAGAGTTTTTTCCTTTCCTGAGCCCCTCCCCATGAGCGTTCGTCTCTATGTCGGCAACCTGCCGCAAACCTTTGATGCCAAAGAGCTGGATGCTCTCTTCTCGAGCGTGGGAGAAGGGGTTCGCTTCAAGGCCGTGAACGACCGGGAGACCGGAACCTGCCGTGGCTTCGGCTTCGCCAACGTCGACGACCTGGCCCAGGCTGAGGCCGTGATCGCCCAGCTCAACGGCAAGGACTTCGGCGGCAGCACCCTGCGCATCGAGATTTCCGAGCAGCGCCGTGAGGTCCGCGGTGCCGCCGGCAACGACCGCCGCCCCGGCAGCGCCCCCACCGCAGCCCGCAAGAGCGTCAACAAGGTGGTCCATGCCGACGCCGTCGGCGAAGGCGCCCCCGATCCCCGCTGGGCCGGCGAGCTGGCCAAGCTGAAGAGCCTGCTGGCCAACCAGAAGGCCGCGGTCTGATCCGGCACCGCCACTCCCCTGGCTCACCATCCCGCCGGAGCGGAGGCGGTGTCAGGGGAGAAAGGCCATCAGCCCGACCACGCCCACGAAGATCGCCAGGAACAGAAAGCCCATGCGGCTCATCCTGCGCTCGTGGTTGTCGATGCCGGCCTCGACGTCGGCACTGATCAGCTCCCGGAATTCGGAGAGGGCGTGCTCCTTGTCTTCAGGGGGGACCGGCTGGATGCTCATGGAACGGGACCAGTGGTGATGGGCTGCGTGAACGGGGCTCAGCCCCGGTGAAAGTACCAGTAGGAACCGATCGCCAGAAGCACCATCAGCACGATCGGAACGGCGATGGCAGCCATGCCGCTGTGGCTGCGCACCACCCGGCCCTCATGGGCGACGACCGCATCGCGGATGCTCGCCTGCATCTCCTCGCGCAGCCGGGCCAGGTCGGACTCCAGGGTCTCGTTGGTGTAGAGGTCCCGGAGGCGGTCGAAGACGCTGCGTCCGAGCACCAGGCTGCGCTCGGGATGCTCGAACAGCAGGTCCATCAGCTCGTCGCGGTTGAAGACGAGCAGCTCGGTGGGCTGGGAGGCCCTGGCGGTGTGGGTGCGGGCCCGGCCGTCGATGAGCTCCACCTCACCGAACACGTGGCCCGGGCCATGGCGCCCGTCGATGCCTTCTCCGGTTTCGGGATAGAGGGTGACCAGTTCGATCGCCCCGGTGCGGACGAGATACACCTCCTGACCACTGTCTCCACTTCGGTAGGCGAACTCACCGGGGTCCAGGTGAAGCTTGCGCAATGGTCGCCACTCAACAGAAACCGATTCTAAATCGTTCAGCAATTCCTTCAGCCGGTTCATCTTGGATCCAGGCCCCATCGGTGCTAAACAGGGTCGGTCGGCCCGTGGAACCCGTGTCGCACCCAGCTCAGGAACGACCTGAAGAACCCCCTGAAGCACGACCCGAGGAATGACCCAGGGACTCGAGAACTTCTGGTATGCGGTGGAGCATGCCCACGGGCTTCGCGACCAACCCGTCTCCGTCACCCTCCTGGGGCGCCGCTACCTCCTCTTCCGTGATGCGGCCGGCCAGGCCCATGCACTGGCCGACTACTGCGCCCACCGCGGCGCCAGCCTGGCCAGGGGATGGGTGGAGGGCTCCTGCGTGCGCTGCCCGTACCACGGCTGGAGCTATGACGTGGATGGGCACTGCGTCCGGATTCCGGCCGACCCCCCGGGAACACCCATCCCGGCCCGGGCCCGGATGGCCACCTTCCCCATCCGGGAGCAGTCCGGCTTCCTCTGGATCTTCCCCGGCGAGGCCGATCGGGCCTCCGAGGTGCCCATCCCCCCATTCCCGGAACTGGGTCAGCCGGGCTGGCGGGCGGTGAGCGGGTCCTACACCTGGAACGCCCACTTCAGCCGGGTGGTGGAGTCGGCGCTGGACACCTCCCACGCCCCCTTCGTGCACCGGCCCTTCTTCGGCAACCGGGAGGACGCGAGCGTGGAAAGCCTGGAGATCGTGAGCGAACCGGGCCTGGTGTCCACCCATCACAAGCTGAAGCCGCCGGCCCGGGTGGGCCTGCTGAAGTACATCGTCAAGAGGAAAAGGAGCCACTCCAGCTCCACCCTCACCGGCTACCTTCCCAACGTCAACAGAATCGCCCTGGACTTCAACTGGAAGGGGTATCAGTACATCTATTTCGCCAGCAACATCCCCGTCGACGACCACACCACCCTCACCAAGTGGATCGGCGTGCGCAATTTCCTGCCCTACGGCTGGGCCGACGGCAACTCGATCCGCAACACGGTCGACACCTACGAGGAGGACAAGGCGGTGGTGGAAACCCAGCCCCCGGGCCCGTCCTGGAGCACCCAGGGGGATGAGCTGCTGCTGGCCTCCGACCAGCTGATCCTGGCCTACAGGCGTGCCCTGGCCCGGGCCTGCCCGGCCACCGCCCCCGTGCCCACGCCCCCGGTCCCCACGCCCTGAGATGCCGACGCCGTCCCCCTGGCCCACCGACTGCTGGTATGCCGTCGGACTCTCCAGCCAGGTGAGCGACCAGCCCCTGGCCCACCGCTTCCAGGGCCGGGAGGTGGTGCTGATGCGCGATGGCGGCGGCCGGGTGCTGGCCTTCGATGGCCGCTGCGCCCACCGGGGCTGCTCCCTGGCGGGGGGCTGGGCGAAGGGGGACAGCCTGGTCTGTCCCTACCACGGCTGGCAGTACGACGCCCAGGGCACCTGCGTGCACATCCCGGCCCTGCGGGCCGAGGAGTCGATCCCGCGCCAGGCGCGGCTGCGCACCTTCCCCACCCGGGAGCGGCACGGGTTCGTCTGGCTGTGGCTCGCCGGCGGCCAGGCCAGCCCCGATGGCGATGTGCTCGACATCCCGGAACTGGACGGGCTGACCCTGCGGGCCGGCGGTGACATGGCCTACACCTACGCCACCCATTTCACCCGCACGATCGAGAACGGCATCGACCCCACCCACGCCGCCTTCGTGCACGGCAAAAGCATCGGACGGGTGGACCCGACCACCGATTTCAGCCTCGAGCACTATCCGGTGCAGGTGGAACCCGGCAGCCTCTACGGGCGCATGCCGATCAAGGTCAAGAAGCTCAACGGGCTCACCCGCCTGCTGCTGAAGGGGGACAGCGCCAATGCCTACAAGGAGTACCGCTTCCTCTACCCCAACGTGGTGGTCTCGATCATCCATTTCGGCGCGGTGACCCTGGCGGCCCTGCAGGCCCATGTGCCCGACAACGACGGCGAAACCACCGTCCGGGTCACCAACGGCCGCAATTTCCTCACCGCCACGCCGGTGCTGAATCGCCTGTTCGATCGCGTCACCCTGGACACGGGCCTGCAGATCTCCAAGGAGGACGCCGCCGTGATCAGCGAGCAGGAACCCAAGAGGGTGAGCTTCCGGGGCTCGAATGAGGTGCTGATCGAGTCCGACCTGATCCTGGTGGAGTACCGGCGGATGATGCGCGAACACGCCCGCGCCTGAGACGCCGACATCAGAGCGCCAGTTCAGCCGGCGATGTCGACGGGGACAGCCGCCGGCTCCCTGACGCCGCGCAGCAGGGGCGCCCCCAGCAGGCAGACCACCGCCTGGAGCAGGAAGCAGAGGGTGGGGGAGAGGTCGTAGAGCACCCCCGCCAGCATCGGACCCAGGGCACTGGCCAGGCCCGTGAGGGCCAGCAGGCTGCCCAGCATCACGCCCTGCCGGTTCTCCGGGACCAGCCGCGAGACCAGGCTGCGGGCCGTGGGGATCACGCAGGCCGCCCCCACCGACAGCATCACGGCGGCCGTGACGATCACGACGGCGGCGCCGGCGCCGAACACCCGGGCCAGGGGGATCAGGGCGATGCCGGCGGCGACCGCCAGCAGACCGTAGATGTTGAGGCGGGCCTCCCCATGGCGCCGCACCAGCGGGCCGGTGAGGGCCACCTGCACATAGGTGACGGTGAGGCCGACGATCACGAAGATGCCGCTCGACTGCGAGGCCGACCAGGAGAACTGATCCTTGAGATAGAGCACCAGCAGGGTGGTGAAGCCGCTGAAGGCGAAGTTGAAGCAGCAGAAGGCCAGCGCCACGCGGTTCGCCTTCGGCAGCGCCAGCAGGGCCATGACCGGGGCCAGTCCGTTGATCTGGGACCACTGGAAGCGGGGCCTGTTCTGGAGCGGCAGCGTCTCCTTGAGATACAGAAACGCCATCAGGAAGTTGTAGGCCGCCAGGGCGGCGGCCACGAACACCGGAATGCGCATGCCGAATCCCACGAGCGCCCCCCCCAGGGCCGGGCCGGCGATGGCCCCGAGGCCGAAGGCGGCGCCGCTGATGCCGAAGTTGCGGGCCCGGTTCGCCGGGGTGGAGATATCGGAGATGTAGGCCTGGGCGGTGCCGACGGTGGCCGTGGAGACGCCGTTGATCGCCCTGGAGAGAAAGATCAGCCCCAGGGTTCCGGCCAGGCCGAACATGAACAGGGACAGACAGTTGATGGCCACGCAGAGAAGGATCACCGACCGCCTGCCGCAGGCATCACTGAGGGAACCGATGATCGGTGACGCCAGCACGGAAAACAGGGTGGCCGTGGAGGCCAGCAGCCCCAGGGTGAGTCCGTCGGGAGAGAACTTCTCGAGGATGAAGGGAAGCAGGGGATAGACGATGTTTTCGCCCAGCTTGTCCAGCAACAGGGTGAGAAACACGATCGCCAGGGGACTGCGCAGCTTGCGAATCACTTGCGAATCATTCGGACGGCAGTGTGGGGCGACCCAACCTTGGCGGCGGCGCCAATCTAGGGGGTGTCGCTCTCTCGATCGGGACGCTTCGCTTAAGATCCGCGCAGCATCGGCAGAGCATGTCATTGGCTGGGAGCGCCTCAGAGACATCCCCTCCCCAGGTGTCTCAACTGGCCCGGAACTGCTGGTACGCCGTCGCCTCTTCGTTCGCCTTCCGCCAGGGTCCGGTGGCCGTCCCCTTCGCGGGCCACGATCTCGTGCTCTTCCCGGATGCCGAAGGCCGGCCCAGGCTGTTCAGCGACCGCTGTCCCCACCGGGGGGCCTCCCTGGCCCTGGGGCGGCTGGAGGAGGGCGGCTGCCTGCGCTGCCCCTTCCACGGCTGGAAATTCGCCGCCGACGGGACCTGCCTTGAGGCCCCCGCCGAGCCGGCCGGCTCCAGCCCTCCGGCGCGCAGCGACCTGGTGGGTGAGCGGCCGGCCGTCGAGTCCCGGGGCTTCATCTGGATGTGGTGGGGCGAGGGCCCGCCCGATCCGGCCCTGCTGCCCGATCTGCCCGTCTTCCCGGACGACGCCTGGGGCCATGTGGAGAGCAGCTTCGACTGGGACACCCACTTCAGCCGGGTGATCGAGTCCAACCTCGACAATTCCCATGCTTACTGGGTGCACAAGAGCACCTTCGCCAGCCAGGATTCACCCCTGTCGATCCCCGTCGATCTCCGCAAGGAGGACCGCATGATCGCCGCCACGGTGAGCTTCGAACTGCCGGTGAAAGGGGTCCTGAAGCTGCTGCGCACCCTGAGCGGCCAGAGCGGCCCCCTCTGCGCCACCACCACCTTCAGCTTCTATTACCCCAACCTCAACATCGTCGACACCAGCATCGGCGACCAGCTGCGCTTCGTCTTCTTCAACGCCAGCCTTCCCCAGAGCGACACCCACACCCTGGCCCGCTGGGTGAAGTATTCCAAACGCAAGCGCCTGCGGCTGCCCGGCAGCGAAGCCCAGTCGATCGCCATCTCCCGCACCATCTTCCAGGAGGACCATGGGGTGGTGCGCAGCCAGCGACCGACCCCCGTCCCCCTGGATCTCACCCAGGAGCGGCATGTGGCCTCCGACATCCTCTCAATCGAGTACCGCCGCATGCACCGCCGCTGGCTGGGCGCGGATCCCGCGGTTACCATGGCGCGCCCGGAGCCCCTCGGTTCGTGACGGAAACGCCGCACGGCGACAGGCTGGAGGGCCTGCAGCGCACCTGGCGGGAGCGGGCCTGGGGCAGCGGCCGCCGCAAGGTCGTCACGGTGTCGGTGCTGGCCGTGCTGGGGCTGGCGGGCTGGCAGCTGACCCACCGCCCCGCCCCGCCGCCACCGCCCCTGGCGCCCCGGGCCGTGACCGCCCTGGGACGCCTCACCCCCCAGGGGGGCGTCGTGTCCCTCTCCACCGCCTCGGGCAACAGCGGCGGCTCGGAGGTCGTCGACAAGTGGCTGGTGCCCGAGGGGGCGGCGATCCGCCGCGACCAGCTGCTGGGGTTCCTCAGCAGCTGGGCCAGTCTCCGCAAGGGGGTCGTCCAGGCCGAGAGCCAGCTGGCCCTCAGCGAGGCCAAGCTGGCCCAGGTGGATGCGGGGGCCCGCCAGGGGGCCCGTGCCAAGGCCGAGGCGGATCTCAAGGCCGAGCAGGTGGTGATTCCCTATCTCAAGATCAGCCAGCAGAAGAGCGTGGAGCTGTTCAAGGCCGGGGCGATCTCCGAGGAGGAACTCGGCAAGGCCGATGCGGCCCTCGCCCAGGGCCAGGCCAACATCCAGGCCCTCAAGGGCACCCTCTACGACAACCTCACGGTCCGCCCGGTCGACCGGGAGGTGGCCCTCGCCGACGTGGCGGTGGCCAAGGCCAACCTGGCCCAGGCCCGCAGCCAGCTGCGGAACGCCGAGATCCGCTCCCCCCTCGACGGCAAGCTGCTGCGGATCTACAGCTGGCCGGGCATGAAGGAAACCGACCAGGGGCTCGCCCAGATTGGCCAGATCGGCGCCATGCAGGTCTGGGCCCAGGTGTTCCAGAGCGACATTCCCCAGGTGCGACCTGACCAGCCCGTCGAGATCTGGCCGGAGAGCGGCGGCTTCAGCGGCAAGCTGCAGGGCCGGGTCCTGGACATCACCGGGGAGGTCTCCGACCGGGATCTTTTCAGCGTCAATTCCAACAACAACGTCAATGCCCGGGTGGTGCTGGTGAAGATCGCGCTGACCCCCGCCGACTCCGCCCGCCTCGCCAAGCTCAGCGGGCTGAACGTGAACGTCCGCTTCCTGCCGTGATCGGCCGCTCCCTGAAACGCAGCCTGGGCGATCTGCCGGTGGCCTGGCTGCAGCTGAAGCGCCAGCCGATCCGCTACCTGGTGGCCGTCACCGGCATCGGCTTCGCCGCCCTGTTGATGTTCATGCAGCTGGGCTTCCAGTCGGGTCTGCTCACCAGCGCCACCACCTTCTACCAGGCCCTGATCACGGATCTGGTGGTGATCAGCCCCGGCACCCGGGACAGCGGCGCCTTCCAGCAGTTCCCCCAGTCCCAGCTCTATCAGTCGCTGGGGGTGCCGGGGGTGGCCGATGTCATCCCCGTCTATGTCGCCAATGTGAACGCCCAGCAGATGGGCGGGATCAAGCCCACCAGCCTGCGCCTGATCGGTTTCGATCCCGACCAGCAGATTCTCGATCTGGCGCCGGTGCGCGAGCAGATCGACCGCATCCGCACCCCCGGCTACGTGCTCTTCGACGCGGCCGGCAACAGCAACACCGGACCGGTCGCCGCCGCGGTCAAGGCCCAGGGGAGCCAGACGATGATCCTCTCCGACTACTCCAAGACCTTCCGGGTGGTGGGCCTGTTCCGCCTCGGCTCCACCTTCGCCGCCGACAGCAACCTGATCAGCAGCGACACCACGGCCCTGCAGCTGGCCTACAAGCAGATCAACGAGGGCGAGATCTCCATGGGCCTGATCCGCGTCAGCGATCCGGCCGCCATCGCCCCCGTTCAGCGTCACCTGCGGGCCCTCTACGGCAGCCAGCTGCAGGTGTTCACCAAGCCCGAACTGATCGCGAACGAGCAGAACTACTGGAACACCAGCTCCTCCTTCGGCATCATCTTCGGCTTCGGCACGATCATGGGTCTGCTGGTGGGTGGGGTGATCGTCTATCAGGTGCTGTACACCGATGTCAGCGACCACCTGCACGAGTACGCCACCCTCAAGGCCCTGGGCTTCCGCAACCGATTCCTGCTGATCCTGGTGCTGCAGGAGGCCTCGATCCTGGCGATCTCCTCGTTTGTTCCCGCCCTGGTGGCTAGCGCCGCCCTCTATGCCTTCCTCACCGCCGTCTCCGGCATCCAGATCGTGATGACCACCGACAAGACCGTGCTGGTGTTCAGCCTCACCATCGGGGTCTGCGCCGTGGCGGCCGCCATCGCGCTCAACAAGCTGCGGGACGCGGATCCGGCCAGCGTCTTCTGATCCCGATGCTGCCTGTCGTCGCCGAGAATCTGCGCCACGCCTACGGGGAAGGTCCGCTGCGCAGCGAGATCCTGCACGGGATCAGCTTCACCGTGAACCCCGGTGAGATCACCCTGCTGGTGGGGCCCTCCGGCAGCGGCAAGAGCACCCTGCTCACCCTGGTGGGGGCGCTGCGATCCGTCCAGGAGGGCTCCCTGCGGGTGCTGGGCAGTGAGGTGCGGCGCTCCAGCGAGCGGATGCGGGTGGAGATCCGCCGC
Source organism: Synechococcus sp. CCAP 1479/10 (assembly GCF_019038515.1). Classification (NCBI taxonomy): domain Bacteria; kingdom Bacillati; phylum Cyanobacteriota; class Cyanophyceae; order Synechococcales; family Synechococcaceae; genus Synechococcus; species Synechococcus sp. CCAP 1479/10. The sequence goes on from NZ_JAFKRJ010000032.1 coordinate 24,813, forward strand.
CGCATCGGCTTCATCTTCCAGAGCCACAACCTGGTGGCCTCCCTCACCAGCCTGCAGAACGTGGCGCTCGTGCTGCAGCTGAGCGAGCCGGACCCCGAGCGGCGCCGGCACCGGGCCACCGCCCTGCTCGAGGCGGTGGGTCTGGGCCACCGTCTGCACCACTTCCCCTCCGAGCTCTCCGGCGGCCAGCGGCAGCGGGTGGCGATCGCCCGGGCCCTGGCCCCCGAGCCCGATCTGGTCCTGGCGGACGAACCCACCGCCTCCCTCGACAGCAGCTCCGGCCAGGAGGTGGTGGCCCTGCTGGGCGACCTCTGCCGCAAACGGGGCAGCTCCGTGCTGCTGGTGACCCACGACCTGCGCCTGCTGGATGACGCCGATCGGATCTGGGCCATCGAAGATGGCAGGGTCGAACCCTGGAAGGGGTCCCATTGAGTCCCCCGACCCCAGGCCCCATGACCGTCACACTCCCGGCCGACGACGGCACGATCTTCCCGGCGGACTGGCTGGGCAGCTGGTCGTGGCAGGGGCAGACGATCAGCTACGTGACCCAGGCATCGGCGGCCCCGGAGGCGAGCGGGGCGCTGCCCGTGCTGCTGATCCACGGCTTCGGCGCCTGCAAGGAGCACTGGCGCCACAACCTGCCGGCGCTGGCCGGCCGGCGCCCGGTCTACGCCATCGACCTGGTGGGTTTCGGGGCCAGCAGCAAGCCCCCCTCCCGGCTCGAGGATGAGCCGGAGGATGGGCTGGCGCTCCGCTACGGCATCGACCTGTGGGCCGACCAGGTGGCCGCCTTCGTGCGGGAGGTGATCGGCACGCCGGTCCAGCTGGTCGGCAATTCGATCGGGGGCGTCGTGGCCCTGGCCGCCGCCGCCAGGCTCGGCGACGACGCCCGCCAGGTGATCCTGATCGACTGTGCCCAGCGCAGCCTCGACGACCGCCGCCTGAGCGAGCAGCCGCCCCTGCGCAGGATCGGCCGGCCCCTGCTCAAGCGCCTGGTGCGCCAGCGGTGGCTCACGGGCCGCCTGTTCCGCTGGGTGGCCAACCCTGGCGTGATCCGCCGGGTGCTGGGCGCCGCCTACCCCTCCGGCGAGGGCATCGACGACCAGCTGGTGCAGCTGCTGCTGACCCCGGCGCGCAGCCCCGGCGCCGACGAGAGCTTCCGGGGCTTCATCAACCTCTTCCGCGACCGCCTCGCCCCCGACCTGCTGGCGGAACTGACCATCCCGGTCCGGCTGCTGTGGGGGGAGGCGGATCCATGGGAGCCGGTGGCCGAGGCGCGGCGCTGGGCCGGGGCCTTCGCCGCCGTCCGCGACCTGCGCGTCCTGAGCGGCCTCGGCCACTGCCCCCACGACGAAAATCCCTCCCTGGTGAACCCGGCGCTGGAGGAGTGGCTGGCGCTGGCGGATCAGCCCTGAGTTGGCGCCGCCGGCCTGGTGGCGCCCAGCCGGGTGCGCCAGCGCTGGCGATCGGGATCCCAGGCCAGCCAGCCCCGCTCCTGCAGAAGGGCCCGCAGCTCCGCCGGCGCCTCACCCGGGGCCACCGCGGCCGCACAACCGGCGTCGAGCTCGGCCTCGGCCAGTCCGGCCCGCAGGCCCGTCGTCAGCAGCTGGCGCAACGCGGCGGGTTCGAGCGCCAGCAGCCGGGCCATGGTCAGCGGGCCGGCGGCGGCGGGATCAGCACCGTTGTCGGGCTCAGAGGAGCGCATCGGCGAGGTCAGCCGCGAGTTGGGTCACCCCGGTGCTCCAGGGATGGGTGGGGACATCCATCAGGGCCAGGCTGCCACTGGCGATGGTGAGCAGGTCGTCGCTGAGGGGCAGGATCGCTCCGACGGGAATGCCATAGCTCTGGGCCACCCGGGCGCGCACCTGTTCGGCGTCGAAATGGGCCGGCAGCTTGTTCACCACCAGGCGGGCCTCGGGCACCATCAGCCTCTGGGCCACTTCGATCGCCACGGCCGTGCCGAGGTAGTCCTGCTGGTCGGGGCGCATCACCATCACCAGACAGTCGGAGATGGCGGTGGTGAGCAGGGTCTCCTCGTTGATCCCGGGGTGGGTGTCCACGATCAGCAGATCCAGGTGCTGGCTCTGGCCCAGGCTGAACAGGGCATCGTTGAGCCGCTCCACTTCATAGCCTTCCCGCAGCAGCCGGGCGATCCGGTCGCCCTCCATGGCGGCAGGCACCAGAAAGATGCGCCCCTTGCCGCCCGCCATCGAGGCGGGGGTGACGTCATGGGAGCACTGTTCAATCGGAATGGAGCCCTGAAGATGATCATTGAGCGTATGGGATTCCGGCCCTGCCGTGAACCCAAACAGCACATGAATACCTGGTGAAGCAAGATCGGTGTCGAAGACGCCGACCCTGAGTCCGCGGGCCGCGAATGCGGCCGCCAGATTCGCCGAGAGGTTGGATTTTCCCGTTCCACCGCGGAAGGAATGGACGGAAAGGATCCTGGTCATGAAGCGATCCATCTCACGGACGTGGGAAAATCATAGGCATGGCGTTGAAGGCCCTTTTGACGATTCGCCAACGGCTCGCGGGACGGCCTCAACGGACAGCGGGGGTGAGGAGGGGGCGACCCTTGCGCCTGTCCGTGCGGCTGATGCTCCTGGGGGTCAGCGGCCCGCTCGTGAGCCTGGCGATCTTCCTGGCGCTGGCCACCATCGGCTCGATCCGCCTGGCCCAGAAGGCCCGGATCGAGATCAGCACCATGTTCGACCACGACAACCTCTCCTCCCTGGCGGTCACCACCTCGATCATCGAGAAGTCGGCGGAGGAGTTCAGCCGGGTCATCCGTCAGGACTCCAAGGACCTGCGCAAGGCCCTGGCGCCGTTGCGGATGGACACCGAAGGCCGCCTGTCCTGGAAGGGCCAGCCCCTGACGCAGGCCCAGGCCCCGGCCCTGCTCAACGACCGGCTGCGACTCCCCCTGGCCCTGCTGCGGGAGCGGGCCGCCGTCTACTACCGCGACCGCAGCGGCACCTGGCGCCGGCTCACGGGCATCACCAGCCAGGGCCAGGCCCTGGAGCCCGGCGCCCCTGCCCTGCCAGCCACGGTGGACGACTTCCAACACCTCTTCAAGGGCGCTCCGGCTGCGGAGATGAGTCGCAGCGCCATGCTGCAGCTGGATGGGGAATGGCGGATGGCCCGGCTGACCGTCCTTTCGGGTCGGCAACCCGGCGAAGGCCACCTGGCCCTGCTGGTGGACGTCAGCACCCAGGCCGCTTCCAAGCTCCTCGCCGCCGGCTCCAGCCTCTTCCCCGCCGAGACCCACCAGGCGGCCTTCTTCGGCATCACCCCCACCGGTGGGCTGTACTGCAGCTACCAGACCGTGGACACCCAGGCCTGCATCGACCTGGCCATGGCCCTGCGCCAGAACGGCGGCATTCCCGATCCACGCACCCTCGGCCATAGCGAGCCCTTCGAGCGCAAGGCCATGGTGCGCCCCCCGGGCTCCACCACCCCGGTGCTGCAGCACCTGTACATCGCCGCCTTCCCGGAGTGGAACTGGCTGGCGGTCGTCTCCGTGGAGGAGGAGGCCCTCGCGGATGCCCTCCTGCCGATGCAGGAGGCCAAGGACGAGATGGTCCGCCGGCTGGTGATCCTCACCCTGATCCTGATCAGCGCCAGCGGCGTCGCCGCCTGGCTGATCGCCCGCGGCATCCGGCGGGAGCTGCGGGAGCTGGCGACCGCCGCCGATGCCATCGCCGACGGCCAGGGCCATCAGGCCCTCACCTACCCGTCGGACGACGCCATCGGCCGGCTGGTGCGGGCCTTCAACCGCATGTCGGGGGCGGTGGCGGACCGGGAGAACTCCCTGCGGGACCAGATCCGGCAGATGGAGATCAACATCAACGCCAGCGAACTGCAGGGCCAGGTCTGCTCGATCCTCAACGACCCCGGCTTCGAGCAGCTCAGTGCCCGGGCCCGGGCCATGCGCCAGCGACGCCTGGAGCAGATCAGCGCATCTGCCCCATCCGGGTCGGCAGACGCAGGGTCTGCAGGGGATTGCCCACCGCCTGGAGCAGGGCGGGATCAGGCTGAACCTGCAGGCCGCTCGAGCGGCTGAGCTGCACCAGGGTGTCGTTGTAGGTGGCCAGGTTCTGGATGTAGGAGCTCACCGCCTGGCTGATCTCCTGCTGGGCCTGCACCACATCGGTGATCGTGCCGTAGCCGGCGTTGAAGCGCAGGGTCTGGAGGCGCAGGGCCCCGTTGGCCGCTTTGACCCGTTCGGCGCCGGCCAGCACGATGCTGCGGCCGGAGCGGGCCTGGGCCACCAGGGATTGCACGTCGCTGCGCACCTGCAGCACGGTGGCGCTGTAGGTCTCGGCGGCGGCCGCCGCCTGGCGGCGGGCGGCGGCGGCGTTCATGCGGGCCTGGCCGCCGTCGAAGCCTGTGAACGTCAGTTGCAGCAGGGCCGATCCGTTCCATTCGTCGGAGCGGGCGTTGGGCACGAACGGCGGGCCCTGGTTGAGATAGCCCACCCCCTTCGTCCAGTAGAGGGAGGTGATCAGCTGCAGGGTGGGGCGGTAGGTGGCCAGGTAGATCCGCGCCTGGGCCTCGTTGGTCTGGACGGCGAGGAGCTGCTGCTCGAGCACCTTGCGGTAGGCGAGACTCGCCGTGATCGAGTCGTCGAGGGAATGGTCCCAGGCGCCGAGGGGCGCAAAGGGCGTGGCGGGGGTGAGGGCGTCGGGACTGGGGGTGGCCAGAAGCTGGGCGAGGTTGGCCCGGGCGGTCTCCACCTGCTGCTCGGCGGCCAGCAGGGCCTGGCGATCGGCCAGCAAAACCGTCTGCTGCTTATAGACCTCCAGCTTGGAGGCCACCCCCATCTGCACCCGGGTCTGGGCGAGGCGATACAGGAGCTCGTCGTTCTCGACGATCTGGCGGCCGGTCTGGACGGCGGCGAGGGCCCGCTGCAGATCGATGTAGGCCGACTGGGTCTTGAGGCGCTGGTCGCGGCGGGTGATCACATAGGTGTCGGCCGCCTGGCGGACCAGGTACTTGTTCTGCCAGATCGTGGCCGACCGGGTGGGATCGATCAGGTTCCAGGTGGTGTCGATCTGGCCGATCGCCTGGAAGTAGCTGGCCTCGAACACCCTCTGACTGCTGAGACCGGAGCCCGAGATGGAGAAGCCCGCGGAGGCACTGAAGGGGTAGTTGTAGAAGGTCTTGGAGGCGTAGGGCCCGCCATTGAGGCTGAGGTTGAGGGTCGGCCACCAGCTGGCGTAGGCGGCGCCGAGGCTGTTCTGGGTGGCCACCAGCGACTGATAGGCGGAGCGCACCACGGGATTGCGATCCACGGCCCAGGCTGCCGCCTGCTCCATCGTCAGGGCCCCCAGGAGCTCTGGGGGCAAGGGGGGCAGGCGGTCGCCGCTGGGCATCGGGCCGGGCCATCCCGCCCCCAGTCCCTCCACCGCCTTGACCTCGGGAGGGCTGACCGTGGCCGGCAGGGACTGGGCCAGGGCCGGGCCCGGCAGCGTCAGCCCGGCGGTGGCGGCGAGGGTGAGGCGTACAGACACAGGCAGCAGCAGCTTCAGCGGCCCGATGGCCTGGCGGATGGGGCGCCGCTTCATCGCGTCTGGGCGATCACATAGGAGAGGGGGAGATCCAGCAATTTGCCGACCCTGGGCACGAAGGCGCGGTGATTGAAGACGTCATAATCCAACCTCTCGATGACATCAAGGATCCCCCGATACAGCCGCAGCGATGCCCACACCGGCCAGCGGGCATCCGGAGCCAGCCAGCGCACCCCGGCCTCGGAGCGGTTGAACCAGTCCCGGGCCCGCTCCAGCTGGAACCGCATCAGGGCCTGCCAGTTCTCATTGAGACGCCCGGCCATCAGATCGGCTTCGGAGTAACTGAAGCGGTCGAGATCCTCCTGGGGCAGGTAGATGCGGCCACGACCGCGATCCTCACCCACATCCCGCAGGATGTTGGTCAGCTGGTTGGCGATGCCCAGGGCCACGGCCGCTTCGGAGGTGTCGGGACGCTCGCTCCAGGGAGCGGAGGTGTAGGCCGCATCGACCCCCATCACCTCCTGGGTCATCAGACCCACGGTGCCCGCCACCCGGTAGCAGTAGAGCTGGAGATCGGAGAAGCTGGCGTAGCGGTCGCGCAGCACGTCCATCCGCTGACCCTCGATCATGTCGAGGTAGGCCTGCAGGGGCTGGGGAAAGCGCTCGATCGTGTCCAGCATCACCCGGTCGAGGCCATCGACGGCATGGCCGGCGAACAGAGCGCGCGTGCGCTCCTCCCAGGCATCGAGACGCTCCAGCAGGACCTCGGCCGACAGCGTCTGGGCCTGGGCGCTGTCCATCAGTTCGTCAGTGCGGCGGCACCAGACGTAGATCGCCCAGATCGCCCGGCGCTTGGCCGGCGGCAGCAGCATCGTGCCGAGATAGAAGGTCTTGGCCCACTGCGCCGTCTCCTGTCGGCAGGATTCGTAGGCCTCCTCCAGGTCGGAAGCGCGGTCGAGGGGCAGCGGGGCCAGCACACTCACACCGTCGCCAGGCTCTGGGCGGGGGCCGGACCCTGGCCACTGCCGGAGAGGTGTGCGTCGACAGCGGCGGCGCAGAGCTTGCCGCTCAGCACCGCCCCCTCCATCGAGGCCAGGTAGCGCTGCATGGTGAAGCAGCCCGCGAGGAAGAAGTTCGGGATGGGGGAGTCCTGGGAGGGCCGCAGCTGCTGGCAGCCCGGCACGGTCTTGTAGACGGAGAGGGGCGTCTTGACGACCACCGACTTGCGCAGCACGGCCGGGGTGTCGCCGGTGAAGTGGATGGGGAACAGACGCTTGAGCTCCTCCATGGTGGCGGCCACGATCTCCGCATCGGGGCGACCGATCCAGTCGGCGGCCGGGGCGAACACCAGCTCCAGCATGGAGCGGTCGGGATCCTCGTACTCCCGGCAGGTGTTGCTCATGTCGGCATAGACGCTGAGCAGGTCGGAACGGCTGAACAGCAGGTGGTCGATGTCCGTGAGCTTGCGGTCAAACCAGAGATGGATGTTGATCACCGGCACCCCCCGCAGCCCCTCGAGCTTGCTGAAGTAGGGCAGCGACTTCCAGGCGTCCGGCAGCAGCAGCTTGAGCGGATCAACGGGCATGGCGCTCACGTAGGCGTCGGCCTGGATCTCGCGCTCGGGCCGCCCCTTGATGCCGCCGATGCGGAAGCCCGTCACGGCGCCGTCCTTGTCGATGCGGATCTCCCTGAGGGGCGACTCCAGATGAACCTCACCCCCCCGGGCCTCGATGTACTCGACCATCGGCTGGCAGAGCCGCTCCGGCGGGTTGCCGTCCAGGAAGGCCATTTTGGAGCCGTCCGTTTCCTGGAGGAAGCGGTTGAGGGCGGTGAGCACCACCGTGCTGGAGATCTCTTCGGGATTGATGAAGTTGAGCGCCTTGCTCATGGCGAGAAAGACTTCATCGTTGACGCGCTCGGGGATATTATGAATCCGCAGCCATTCGCTCCAGCTGTACTTGTCGCATTCCTCCACATAGGCCTGGCCGCGCAGCATGGCCGGCACCAGGCCGAGGCCGAAGGCGATCTTCTCCGGCCAGGTGAGCATGTCGTTGTTGCCCAGGATCGCCGCCACCCCGTTCAGCGGAGCCGGCAGAGCCGGAAAATCGAAACGGCTATAGGTGCCGGGAACTTCCTTCTGGTTGAAGATCATGGAGTGGGACTTCCACTGCAGGCGATCCTCGATGTCCAACTCGGCGAAGAGTTGGCGCATGTTGCGATAGGCGCCGAAGAAGATGTGCAGACCGGTTTCGTACCAGTCGCCATCGGCGTCCTGCCAGGCCGCCACCTTGCCGCCCAGCACGTCTCTGGCTTCGAGCACGATCGGGGTGTGGCCGGCGTCGCAGAGGTATTTGGCGCAGGACAGACCGGCCAGACCGGCCCCGGCGATGACAACCCGCATGTCGTACCCGAGATCAGCAGCAACCTTATCGGGCCTCCCAGGGCAGGGGTGACCGGCGCCGGGGGGCCGCGGCGACGGAATCGGCCGCCGACCTACCTAAAGTTGCGGCAGCACTCAATGGGTGCCACCCCCTTCTGACGATCCCCGCCCCCGAGGCCGAGCCCATGGTCGAGACGCTGCTCAAGTCCACCACCCGCCACATCCGGCTGTTCACGGCGCGGGTCGAGAACAACGACCTCATCCCTGACCCGGATCAGCTCACCCTCGACATCGATCCCGACAACGAGTTCCTCTGGGACGAGGCGGCCCTCGAGAGGGTGCGCGCCCGGTTCCGGGAGCTGGTGGCGGCCCAGGCCGGCCAGGAACTGAGCGACTACAGCCTGCGCCGCATCGGCTCCGAGCTCGAGGGGCTGGTGCGTCAGATGCTCCAGGCCGGTGAACTCAGCTACAACCCCGAGGCCCGGGTTCTGAACTACTCGATGGGCCTGCCCCGCAGCCCGGAAACCCTGTGACCCGCTCCCGCAGCAGCGCCGGCCGCCCCGAACCGGGCGGCTACGCGCCCCGACCCGACCGCACCGATCCCCGCTACGACCCCCGGGCCGACGCGCGCTCCGGCCGCTACGACGACCGGGCCGATCGCTTCGCCACCGGCTATGACCGCCGGGAGGATCCCCGTTACGGGCCCCAGGGCCGCCGCGGCAGCAACGGTGGCGGCGGCGGCCGGCCCCCCGCCGGCAACGGCGGTGGCGGCGGGGGGGGCGGCGGACCCAACATCCAGCTGAACGTGGCCACGGTGGCGGTGCTGGCCGGCGTGCTGGTGGTGGGCATCGGCATCGGCAGCGCCGTGACCAGCACCACCCAGGGGAACCAGGGCAACATCGCCAGCGCCCAGCAGCTCGACATGGCGGTGCCCGACCCCGAGTTCTGCAAGCAGTGGGGCGCCAGCGCCTTCGTGATGGACATCGAGCTGTACACCACGATGAACCCGAGCAGCAGCTTCGTGACCCAGCCGACCCTCCAGCCCGGTTGCGTCATCCGCCGGGAGAACTGGTCGGTGCTGCAGAAGGAGGGCGCCGTGACCGCCGAGCAGATGCGCCAGTGCAAGCAGCGCATGAACACCTTCGCCTACATCGGCTCGGTGCGCGACAAGCCGATCGTCCGCTGCGTCTACCAGACGGACATCACCGGCAACAAGTTCCAGACCCGCGGGGTCGCCGGGGCCGCCGATGACGCCGTCGGCATCACCCCTGAGGCCGATCAGTTCTGACGCCGTTGCGCTCGGCCAGCCCCGGCGTGGTCTGCACCTGGCGCAGGGGGCTGTCCGGGCTGGCGAACACCGGCAGCACCTCCCGGCGGAAGGCGTCGGCGGCCCGCGAGCAGTAGCGGGCCGGGTGGGTGATCAGCTTCAGCTGGCGCCGCACCATCAGGTCGGCCACCTGGGGGCGGTGCAGGGTGCCGGCGGCCAGCTCCCGCTCGATCGACACCACCGGCAGGAACGCCGCCCCCAGGCCCGCCTGAACGGCGTTCTTGATGGCCTCGAAGGAGTTGAGCTCCATCTCGATCTTGAGCCGCTGCACGTCGAGCTTGGAGCGGCTGAGCAGCTGGTCCACCATCTTGCGGGTGGTGGACTGGGCGTCGAGACAGACGAAGCCGAGGCGGTAGAGATCGTCCTTGGTGAGCTCGGGCAGGCGGGAGAGCGGGTGCTTGGGGGGCAGCACCAGGGCCAGTTCGTCGTTGGCGTAGGGCACCACCTGCAGCAGGTCGTTGAGATCCGCCGGCAGCTCACCGCCGATGATCGCCAGGTCGATCTGGCCGTTGGCCACGCTCCAGCCGGTGCGGCGGGTGCTGTGCACCTGCAGCTGCACCGCCACGTCCGGGTACTTCTGGCGGAACAGGCCGATCATCCGGGGCATCAGATAGGTGCCCGTCGTCTGGCTCGCCCCCACCACCAGGGAGCCGCCGCGCAGGTTGTGGAGATCGTCGAGGGCCCGGCAGGCCTCCTGGCACTGGCTCAGGATCCGGTCGCAGTAGCTGAGCAGCAGGTGGCCGGCCTCGGTGAGCTGGGCCTTGCGGCCGCCGCGGTCGAACAGGGAGACATCGAGCTGCTTCTCCAGGTTCTGGATCTGCAGGCTCACCGCCGGCTGGGTGACGTAGAGGCTGTCGGCCGCCTTCTTGAAGCTGCCCTCACTGGCGATGGCGCGCAGGATGCGCAGCTGGTCGAGGGTGAAAGGCAGATCTGCCATGGGTCGGGGAGGCCGCGGGGGGACCGTTCGCCGGAGCCGGCAGGCCGTGCGGAACTCTAGGGGGCTCTCCCGGTGGCAAGAATCGGCCTGTCACATCCGCTCCAGGACGCCCCATCCCATGGCCTCGCTTCCCCTGCTGACCGCGGGCCCCCAGCACAGCAGCGTGGTGATGCTGGCCCTGCTGGTGCTCTTCGCCCTGATCCACAGCGGCGGGGCCTCCCTGAGGGTCTGGGGGGAGGAGCGGATCGGGGCCCGGCTCTGGCGCCTGCTGTTCGCCGGGCTCAGCATTCCCTCGGCGGTGGTGGTGGTGGGGTACTTTCTCGCCCACCGTTACGACGGGGTCAGGCTCTGGAACCTGCAGGACCAGCCCTGGGTGGTGCCGCTGGTCTGGACCGGCACGGTCATCAGCTTCCTGTTCCTGTATCCCGCCACCTACAACCTGCTGGAGATCCCGGCGGTGCTCAAGCCCCAGGTGCGTCTGTACGCCACGGGGATCATCCGGGTGAGCCGCCATCCCCAGGCCGTGGGCCAGGTGCTCTGGTGCGCCACCCACCTGCTCTGGATCGGCACCAGCTTCACCCTGGTGGCCTCCGTGGGGCTGATCGGCCACCACCTGTTCGCCGTCTGGAACGGGGACCGGCGCCTGCGCCACCGCTTCGGCGCCGCCTTCGAGGAGCTGCGGGCCTCCACCTCGGTGCTGCCCTTCGCCGCCGTTCTGGACGGCCGCCAGACGCTGGTGGCGGCGGAATTCCTGCGGCCCTCCCAGCTGGGGATCGCCATCGCCATCGGCGTGTTCTGGTGGGCCCACCGCTGGATCGGCCTCGGCGCCACCACCTTCTCGCGCACGGCCCTCGCCCACTGGCTGGGCTGAAGCCCCCACCAGCCGGCGGGGGTCGATGGGCAGGCCACCACAGAGGCGGAGCCAGACCGACGGGCCTGCCTAAACTCGCGCCAACAGAGCCCCCAGGATGCCCGCCGCTTCCGAACTTGCCTGGCTGATCCCGGTGCTTCCCCTGCTGGGGGCCTGCCTCACCGGGCTGGGGCTGATCACCTTCAACCGCACCGTCAACCGCCTGCGCAAGCCGGTGGCCCTGCTGCTGATCACCAGCGTGGGCATGGCTGCGGTGCTGAGCTTCGCGATCCTGGCCGAGCAGCTGGCCGGAGCCGGTGCCACGGAGGTGCTGTTCGACTGGGCCGGCGCCGGCACCTTCCACCTGCAGATGGGCTTCCGCGTCGACGCCCTCGGGGCGGTGATGCTGTCGCTGGTCACCACCATCGCCCTCCTGGTGATGGTCTATTCCGACGGCTACATGGCCCACGACAAGGGCTATGTCCGCTTCTTCACCTACCTGGCCCTGTTCAGCAGCTCGATGCTGGGGCTGGTGATCAGCCCCAACCTGCTCGAGATCTACGTGTTCTGGGAGCTGGTGGGCATGTGCTCCTACCTGCTCGTCGGCTTCTGGTACGACCGTGACGCCGCCGCCAACGCCGCCCAGAAGGCCTTCGTGGTCAACCGGGTCGGCGACTTCGGCCTGCTGCTGGGGATCCTCGGCCTGTTCTGGGCCACCGGCAGCTTCGGCTTCGAGGAGATCGGTGAACGGCTCTCGGCCGCCGTCGCCGGTGGCGGCCTGCCCACCGGGGTGGCCGTGCTGCTCTGCCTGCTGGTGTTCATGGGTCCGATGGCCAAGTCGGCCCAGTTCCCCCTGCATGTGTGGCTGCCCGACGCCATGGAGGGCCCCACCCCCATCTCGGCCCTGATCCACGCCGCCACCATGGTGGCGGCCGGCGTCTTCCTGGTGGCCCGGCTGCAGCCGGTCTACGAGCCCTTTCCGCAGGTGCAGCTGGTGATCGCCGTGATCGGCACCATCACCCTGTTCCTGGGGGCCTCGATCGCCCTCACCCAGATGGATCTGAAGAAGGGGCTGGCCTACAGCACCGTCTCCCAGCTCGGCTACATGATGCTGGCCATGGGCTGCGGCGCCCCGGTGGCCGGCATGTTCCACCTGGTCACCCACGCCTTCTTCAAGGCGATGCTGTTCCTGGGCTCCGGCTCGGTGATCCACGCCATGGAGGAGGTGGTGGGCCACGAGCCCGTGCTGGCCCAGGACATGCGCCTGATGGGCGGCCTGCGCCAATACATGCCCATCACCTCCGCCACCTTCCTGATCGGCTGCATTGCGATCAGCGGCATCCCCCCCCTGGCAGGTTTCTGGAGCAAGGACGAGATCCTCGGCCAGGCCTTCAACAGCTTCCCGCTGCTCTGGGCCATGGGCTTCCTGACCGCCGGGATGACCGCCTTCTACATGTTCCGCCTCTATTTCCTCACGTTTGAGGGCTCCTTCCGCGGCCAGGACGCCGGCATCCGCGCCCAGCTACTCAGCGCCGCCGGCCAGCCCTCCGGCGGATCCGCCGACGACGACCACCACGCCCACGCCAGCCACCCGCACGAGTCGGGCTGGCAGATGGCGGCCCCCCTGGTGGTGCTGGCGGTGCCGTCGGTGATGATCGGCCTGCTCGGCACCCCCTGGAACAGCCGCTTCGGCAACCTCGTCGACCCCGTCGAGGCCGCCGAGGTGGCCAAGGAGTTCAGCTGGGGCGAGTTCCTGCCCCTGGCGGGCGCCTCGGTGGCCATCTCCAGCCTCGGCATCGGCCTGGCGGTGCTCGCCTACGCCCTGCACCGCATCGACCTGGGCACCGCCGTGGCGGGTCGCTTCCCGGCCATCAACCGGTTCCTGGCCAACAAGTGGTACCTCGATGCCATCAACGAGAAGCTGTTCGTGCAGGGCAGCCGCCGCCTGGCCCGCCAGGTGCTCGACGTCGACTCCAAGGTGGTGGATGGGGTGGTCAACCTTACCGGCCTGCTCACCCTGGGCAGCGGCGAGGGCCTGAAATACTTCGAGACCGGCCGGGTCCAGTTCTATGCCCTGATCGTCTTCGGCGGGGTCATCGGCCTGGTGCTCCTGTTCAGCGCCTTCGGCTGAGTCCCTCTGTGTGTGACAACGCCCATCCGGTGGGTGGGTCGGAGGCAGGGATTTCTACACTCCGGCCAGATGGACAGCACCGTTTCTGTGCCCTTTCCCTGGCTGAGCACCGCGATTCTGTTCCCGATCGGCGCCGCTCTGCTGATCCCCTTCGTGCCCGACAAGGGCGATGGCAAGCAGGTCCGCTGGTACGCCCTCGGCGTCGCCCTCACCACCTTCCTGGTGACCGTGGCGGCCTACCTGCGCGGCTATGACCCGGCCGATCCCGGCCTGCAGCTGGTGGAGCGGGTGCAGTGGCTGCCCGACCTGGGGCTGGCCTGGTCGGTGGGGGCCGACGGCCTCTCGATGCCGCTGATCCTGCTCACCAGCTTCATCACCTCCCTGGCCTGCCTGGCCGCCTGGCCGGTCACCTTCAAGCCCAAGCTCTTCTACTTCCTGCTCCTGGCCATGGACGGCGGCCAGATCGCCGTGTTCGCCGTGCAGGACATGCTCCTGTTCTTCCTGGCCTGGGAGCTGGAACTGCTGCCGGTGTACCTGCTGCTGGCCATCTGGGGCGGAAAGAAGCGCCAGTACGCCGCCACCAAGTTCATCCTCTACACCGCCGGCAGTTCCCTGTTCATCCTCCTGGCGGGCCTGGCGATGGCCTTCTACGGCGGCGGCGCCCCCAGCTTCGAGTACACCGTGCTGGCGGCCAAGGAGTTCGGCACGGGCTTCCAGGTGCTCTGCTACGCGGCCCTGCTGATCGCCTTCGGCGTCAAGCTGCCGGTGGTGCCCCTGCACACCTGGCTGCCCGATGCCCACGGTGAGGCCACCGCGCCGGTGCACATGCTGCTGGCGGGCATCCTGCTCAAGATGGGCGGCTACGCGCTCTTGCGCTTCAACGTGCAGCTGCTGCCCGAGGCCCACGTCCAGTTCGCCCCCCTGCTGGTGATCCTCGGGGTGGTCAACATCATCTACGCCGCCCTCACCTCCTTCGCCCAGCGCAACCTCAAGCGCAAGATCGCCTACAGCTCGATCAGCCACATGGGCTTCGTGCTGATCGGCATCGGCAGCTTCAGCGCCCTCGGCACCAGCGGCGCCATGCTCCAGATGATCAGCCACGGCCTGATCGGGGCCAGCCTGTTCTTCCTGGTGGGCGCCACCTACGACCGCACCCACACCCTCCAGCTCGACGAAATGGGCGGGGTGGGCCAGAAGATGCGCAAGATGTTCGCCCTCTGGACCGTCTGCTCCCTGGCCTCCCTCGCCCTGCCGGGCATGAGCGGCTTCGTCTCCGAGCTGATGGTGTTCGTGGGCTTCGCCACCAGTGAGGCCTACAGCCTCAGCTTCCGCATCGTCATCGCCGTCCTGGCGGCCATCGGCGTGATCCTCACCCCCATCTACCTGCTGTCGATGCTGCGGGAGATCTTCTTCGGCAAGGAGAACCCCGAGCTGGCCTCCCACACCCACCTGGTCGACGCCGAGCCGCGGGAGATCTATGTGATCTCCTGCCTGCTGGTGCCGATCATCGGCATCGGCCTCTACCCGCGCCTGGTCACCGACAGCTACCAGGCCGCGATCGAGGCCCTGGTGGAGCGGGAGTCCGTCGCCCTGGTGAAGGTGGGCCGCGCCCCGGTGCCGGCGGTGATGGCCACCGGCGCCTTCGGCCACCTGCCGCCGGCCCTGCTGCACGCCCCGGCCGTCGGCTGAGCCCAGGCCGGCCGCTGAGCCCCGTCCACGCCACGGCGGGGGGCCGGTTGGGGGCCGGTTACGAAACCCTGCGCAGGCCCGGGGCCATGGCGCCATCCTCCGGGGAGGATGCCTACGCTCCTCCATCGCACAGCGAGGGTCTCCATGCGGCAGATCAACTTCCTTCTGATCTTCAGCTTCGGCTTGGCCACGGTGATGTTCACCCTGGAGAACACCACGGCCACCACGGTGCATTTCCTGCCGGGCGTGAGCACCACCCTGCCGCTGGCGGCCCTGCTGCTGCTGGTGGGCGGTCTCGGTGCCACCGCCGCCTGGATCTACGCCGTCTGGAGCGGCGTGGTGCGCAAGGTGGAAACCCTGCAGACCGCCGGCGAAGCGGAGGCCCAGCAGGTGCGGATCAGCGAGCTGGAGAACGATCTGCGCCGCTACCGGGCCACCGTGGATGCCCAGCTGGGGCTGCTGCCGGCCGCCGGCGAGAGCTCGGCGTCGTCCCGTGATGAGGGGGGCGACGGCAGCCTCTCGCTGGCCGCCGACTGAGGCCCCGGGGCCGGTTCGGTCATCACCGCGACTGGTGCCATCGGGCCGCAGCCGGTAGCTTGCCCAGGGACGGCACCCTCCGAGCAGGACATCGCGCGTGGCAGAAGCGGGCGCCAGACTCGCCATCCGGTTGCTCCAGGACGCGGCCGAACGGGGCGACATCGATCCCTGGGACGTCGATGTGATCGCCGTCGTCGACGGTTTCCTCGACCAGCTGCGCCAGCGCATCGAGCTGCCCAGGCGCCTGGAACCCCAGGGAGGGAGCTACGAACGGGATCTGGCCGAGTCCAGCGAGGCCTTCCTGGCCGCCTCGGTGCTGGTGGGGCTCAAGGCGGAACTGCTGGAATCGGCCACCTTCCCGCCCGAGCCGCTGCTGGAGGACCCCTTCGCCGCCGAGGACGACGGCGGCTGGGGCCCCTCCGCCGTGGCCCTGCCGCGGCGGCCCGAACGGCACCTGCAGCGCCGGCCGGTGGCGCCACCCCCCCTGCAGCGCCCCGTCACCCTGGGGGAACTGATCCGCCAGCTCGAGGACATCGCCGAGCGGCTCGAGCAGGAGGGAGGGGAAGGGCGGCACAGGCCCCGCGCCCGCCGTTACAGCGAGCGGGCGGCGATCGCCCAGGTGGCCTCCCTGGCCCACCGGGAGAAACTGCCGGAGACCACCGCCGCCCTGAGCCGCTTCCTGCTGGCGTGGGAGCCCACCGCCGAGGCCCTCGCGTGGGTGACCTTCGACGCCCTGGTGGGCGCCTGGGCGGAGGCCCTGGCCAGCCCCCTCGCCGGCTCTGCGGAGGACGCCGATCTGGACAGCGACCGGGTGGGGGTGTTCTGGGCCCTGCTGTTCCTCTCCTCCCAGGGCAAGGTGGAACTGGCCCAGGAGGGCGGCCTCTACGGTCCCCTCAGCCTGTGCCGCCGCGGGGAGGAACGGGTCGAAGCGCTCAGCCTGCCGCGGCTGCCGGGGCAGGGGTCAGATAGGGGGCCGGCTCTGGAGGCAGTGGCCGCCTGAGTTTTCTCCGTAGGCTGAGTCTTCACCTCCGACCTGAAACGACGCCGATGAAGGCGATGATCCTGGCGGCAGGCAAGGGAACACGGGTGCGTCCCATCACGCACACAACGCCCAAGCCGATGATTCCGATCCTCCAGAAACCCGTCATGGAGTTTCTGCTCGAGTTGCTCCGGGAGCACGGTTTCAACGAAATCATGGTCAATGTCTCCCACCTTTCGGAGGAGATCGAGAACTACTTTCGCGACGGCCAGCGCTTCGATGTCCAGATCGCCTACAGCTTCGAGGGGCGCATCAAGGACGGTGAGCTGATCGGCGAAGCCATGGGTTCGGCCGGGGGCCTGAAGAAGATCCAGGACTTCCAGTCCTTCTTCGACGACACCTTCGTGGTGCTCTGCGGCGATGCCCTCATCGATCTCGACCTCACGGAAGCCGTGCGGCGGCACCGCGAGAAGGGGGCGATGGCCAGCCTGATCACCAAGCGGGTGCCCCGCGACCAGGTCAGCAGCTACGGGGTGGTGGTGACCGACGAAGCCGGCCGGGTGCTCTCCTTCCAGGAGAAGCCGTCGGTGGAAGAGGCCGCCAGCGACATGATCAACACCGGCATCTACATCTTCGAACCGGCCGTCCTGGATTTCATCCCCAGCGGCGAACCCTTCGACATCGCCGCCGACCTGTTTCCCAGGCTGGTGGAATCCGGGGCCCCCTTCTACGCCCTGCCCATGGAATTCGAGTGGGTGGACATCGGCAAGGTGCCGGATTACTGGCAGGCGATCCGCAGCGTGCTGCAGGGGGATGTGCGCCAGGTGCAGATTCCTGGCAAGCAGGTGCGCCCCGGCATCTACGCGGGCCTCAACGTGGCGGCCGACTGGGACCAGATCCACGTCGAGGGGCCGATCTTCGTGGGCGGTATGACCCGCATCGAGAACGGCGTCACGATCATCGGGCCGGCCATGATCGGGCCGAGCTGCCACATCTGCGAAGGGGCCACGATCGACAACTCGATCATCTTCGACTACTCCCGGATCGGCCCCGGGGTCCAGCTCGTCGAGAAGCTGGTCTACGGCCGCTACTGCGTCGACCGCAACGGCGACCACTTCGATCTCCAGGAGGCCGCCCTCGACTGGCTGATCACCGATTCGCGCCGCCAGGACGTGGGCACCCCCTCACCTCAGCAGAAGGCCATGGCCGAGCTGCTGGGCACCGACCTCGCCGCCAGCGGCGCCCCCTAGGCCCGCCAGCCGCAGGATCTGGGGAATGCGGTGTTCGGCCTTGATGGCCATCAGGTGCACCCCCTGGGCGATGGAGCGGTAGGCGGCCACCTGTTCGGCGGCGATCGCCACCCCCTCCGCCGCCGGATCGGCCGCGCCGGCGAGGCGGTCGATCAGGGACTGGGGGATGCAGGCCCCCGGCACGACGCGGTTGATGAACTGGGCATTGCGGGCCGACTTGAGCAGAAACACCCCGGCCAGCACCGGCAGTCCGAGGGGGCCGGTGATCTCCTCCACGAAGCGGCGCAGGGCGGCCGCATCCATCACCATCTGGGTCTGGAGGAAACGGGCGCCCGCCTCCTGCTTGCGGCGCACCCTGGAGAGAAGCCCACTCCAGCTCCGCGACTGGGGATCGGCGGCGGCGCCGGGGAAGAGGGCCGTGGCCCCATCGGGCAGCTCCCCCTTCACCGGATCCTCGCCGGCGTTGAGGCCCCGCACCAGCTGCAGCAGCCGCACCGCCTCCAGCTCGTTCACCGCCCGGACCCCGGGCTGATCGCCGGCCCGCACCGGGTCACCGGTGAGGCAGAGCAGGTTGCGGATGCCGAGGGCATGGGCGCCGAGCAGATCGGCCTGCAAGGCGATGCGGTTGCGGTCGCGGCACGTCATCTGCAGCACCGGCTCGATGCCGGCCTCCAGCAGCAGACGGCACACCGCCAGGCTGCTCATCCGCATCACGGCCCGGCTGCCATCGGTGACGTTGACCGCATGCACCAGACCCCGCAGCGCCGTCGCCGCCTCGAGGGTGCGCGTGGCATCGCCCCCCCGGGGCGGTGTCACCTCCGCCGTCACGGCGAACCGACCGTCCGCCAGGGCCTGTCGAAGCTGCAACGGCCATCTCCAAGACAGGGGCATCATGGAGCAGCCGCTGCCTAGAGTGAAACAGCCCTCGCCGAGGAGCCGATGGCTGAGCGCAGGTCCATGGCGGCTTCCAGCTCACTGTCCCCATCCCCGTCCCTGGAGCGGCCCATGGTGCATCCACACAGCGAGTTATCTGAGCGGGAAATCGAGATCATCGAGCTGGTGGCCACCGGACTGACCAACCTCGAGATCGCCGGCCAGCTCACCATCAGCAAGCGCACGGTCGACAACCACGTCAGCAACATCTTCACCAAGACCGGCGCCAAGAACCGGGTGGCCCTGCTGAACTGGGCGATGGATCACGGCAAGATCTGCCGTGACGGATTCAACTGCTGCGCCCTGCCCCCTGACGCCGGCACCGGCCCCGGCTGAGCGGCACCGGTGGGGTCCTCAGTCGGGTCCTCCGTGGGCCTGGACCAGCAGGGCCTGACGGTCGGCCTCCGGCCACATCGCCAGGGGACGGTGGGCCAGGGCGGCATTGCTGAGCTCACGGCGGCCGGTGATCTCCAGGGCGCACCAGGGGGGAACGGCCACCGGCTCGTCGGCGCGCTCCAGTTCCACCTCCGCCACCACCAGGGGCGCATTGGCCCCCTCGAACACATCCAGGACCCAGTCGCCCCCGGGCAGGTCCAGGCCGAAGCGGATCTTGCCGAGCCGATGGTCGCACCGCTCCAGCAGGGCCTCGGCGTCGGCGGCCGGAATCGGATACTCATACTCCTGCCGCGTCAGGGCCTGACCGGCAGCCGGGATCAGCTCCCCATGCTCCGGCCCCATCAGGCCCCCGCCGGCGGCCGGCAGCTTGAGGGTGAGAAAGGCCGCCATCGGGCCCTCCGGGGGGCGCGCCAGCCGCACCCGCAGGGTGAGGTCGTCACGGCCGCTGGCCAGATACCCCTGGCGGATCAGGTTCTCTCCGACCGCATGGGGGCGCCACAGCTCGCCACGGACGAGGAAGCGGCGCTCGATTTCCAGGGCCATGGGTCAGGGGGGCGTCGGGGCGTGGATGGGCGCGGATCAGTTGCGGGACGGTTCGCCGGCGGTGAGGCTGCCGGCCCAGTGGAGCTTGTGGGTGAGGGTGCTGTAGTACGAGGGGCTCTGCTCGAGCTGGAGCATCAGCACCGGATGGCGACCCCGCTGCAGGACGCAGCGATCCCCGGGTTCCAGCACGGTGGCATGGGCCCCGTCCTTCCAGAGCTTCACCCGGCGGCTGGCCTCCCCCAGGGGCCACACCGACAGCCTGGAGCCGGGGGGCACCACCACCGCCCGGCTGGAGAGACTCATCGGGCAGATCGGCGTGACCACGATCGCTTCGATGCCCGGGTGGAGGATCGGCCCCCCGGCGGCCATCGCGTAGCCCGTGGAGCCGGTGGGGGTGGCGATGATCAGCCCGTCGCCCCGGTACTGATCCACCACCTCCCCGTCGATCTCGAGTTCGAGCATGCAGGTGGGGGAGAGCTCGTCGAGGGCGGGGCGGAAGTAGAAGTCGTTGAGGGCCGTGTGGGGGCCATCGCCGCCCCCGCTGAGGTCGACGTCGGAGGCCACGTCCCCCTCCTGGGGCACGCCGTCGCCGCGGTCGACCCGGGCCTCCAGCATCATGCGCCGCTCGATCGCGAAGCGGTCGTCGCGCAGGCGCTGCCAGAGGGTGTCGTCCGGATCGTGGCCCGGCTCTCCGTGGCCATCGCCCTGCAGCCTGAGCAGGCGCCGCTCGTGGGTGAGGAAGCCCAGGTGGCCGCCGACGTTGAAGCTGAGCACCGGCACCCCGTAGCTGGCCAGATGACGGGCCGCGGCGAGCACGGTGCCGTCTCCGCCGAGCACAACGGCCAGATCCGGCAGCTCGGCCTCGGTGGCCAGAAGGCCGGGGAAGGGGTTGAGCCCCAGACCGCTGACGGCGGTGGTGACGCTGGCCCCCTGGGAGCGCAGGTCCTGGGCACAGCGACGGGCCTGGCGCTGGGCAGCCTGGCTGCCCTTGCGCAGGATCAGCCAGACCCTCTCAAGCCGCATGGGCGGAAGCCGGGGACGCTGGCACCGCTACCAGCGCAGCAGGTTGAAGCGCTCCATGTCGACGGTTTCGCGGTTGCGATAGAGCGACAGCAGGATGGCCAGACCGACGGCCGCCTCGGCCGCGGCCACGGTGATCACGAAGATCGCGAACACCTGCCCCCGGATCAGCTGACCATCGAGGTAGTCGGAGAAGGCCATCAGGTTGATGTTGACGGCGTTGAGCATCAGCTCGATGCTCATCAGCACCCGCACGGCATTGCGGCTGTTGATCAGCCCCCAGACACCGACGCAGAAAAGCATCGCCGCGACGGCGAGAAAGGCCTCGAGGGGGATCGGGGAGGCGGCGTCGGAGATCATGGCTTGGTGAGCAGGGTGGGGGCGTTGGCGGAGGTCTCGATCAGCAGGGGGGTGCGATCCTTCTCGATCAGACCCTGATCGGCCGGCTCACCGGTGATCACGTCGGTGCTGAAGACGTCGCGGCGGGCCAGGACGATGGCCCCGATCATGGCCATCAGCAGCAGCACCGACGCCAGCTCGAAGGGCAGGAGATAGTCGGTGAAGAGGTGCTCGCCGATGCGGATGGTGGCTTCCTCGCCGACAGGGGTGGGACCCGGCAGCGCCCACGGGGTGGTGAAGGCCACCCGCAGCAGCAGGGCGAACAGGCCGGCGCAGACGGCACCGGACAGCAGACGGCGGACCAGCAGGCCGGGGATCGCGGCGAGGGTTTCCTTCTTGTTCACGAGCATGATCGCGAACAGGATCAGGACATTGACCGCCCCGACGTAGACGAGGATCTGGGCGGCCGCGACGAAGCTGGCGTTGAGCAGCAGGTAGAGGCCGGCCACCGAGAGGAAGACGCCGCCGAGCAGGAAAGCGGAATAGACGATGTTGGGCAGCAGGACAACGCCCAGGGAGCCGATCACCGTGGTGGCCGAGAGCACCAGGAAACAGATCTGCTGGGTGGTGGAAGCGATCGACATCAGGACTCTGCGGTGCTGTCGGAGGGGAGGGTTTCCAGCACCTGGGACGGCAGCCGGCCGGCCCGGGGCTCGCTGGCGGGAACCCCATGGGGATCCATGGCGCCCTTGGGAAGGTAGGCCAGTTCCCGCAGGGCGAACACCGCCGGGTCGGAGGTGACGCTAGTGGGCAGGCGACCGAGGGCGACGTTGTCGTAGTTGAGGCTGTGGCGATCGAAGGCCGCCAGCTCGTACTCCTCGGTCATGGAGAGGCAGTTGGTGGGGCAGTACTCCACGCAGTTGCCGCAGAAGATGCACACCCCGAAATCGATCGAGTAGTTGCGCAGCTCCTTCTTCTTGGTGGCCTTGTTCATCACCCAGTCCACCACGGGCAGGTTGATGGGGCAGACCCTCACGCACACCTCGCAGGAGATGCACTTGTCGAGCTCGTAGTGGATCCGGCCCCGGTACCGCTCGGAGGGGATCAGCTTCTCGTAGGGGTACTGGACCGTGATCGGCCGCCGCCGCAGGTGATCGAAGGTGACCGCCAGCCCCTGGGTCATCGTCTGGGCCGCGCTCACCGCCTCCCGGGTGTAATCACCGACTTGCTTGAGAAACCCGAACATGGCTAGGGCGAGGGGGTTACGGGATGGGGACCATGATGGCCCCGAGGGGGCCGCTGTGTTGGTATCCGGGGAACGGGTTCAGCCGCCGAAGGCCACCGGGAAGGCCAGCTTGAGGCCGGCGGTGACCAGGAGGTTGACCAGGGCGATCGGCAGCAGGAACTTCCAGCCCAGGTCGAGCAGCTGGTCGATCCGCACCCGCGGAGTGGTCCAGCGCAGCAGGATCGCGAAGAACACCAGCAGATAGGCCTTGAGGATCGTGCTGACGATGCCGATCGAGCCGGTGATCACCTGGACCAGCGGGGCGTCGGGGGAGAGACCCAGCCAGCCG
The DNA here is from genome assembly GCF_019038515.1 of Synechococcus sp. CCAP 1479/10. NCBI lineage: Bacteria > Bacillati > Cyanobacteriota > Cyanophyceae > Synechococcales > Synechococcaceae > Synechococcus > Synechococcus sp. CCAP 1479/10. The sequence continues at coordinate 47,211 of NZ_JAFKRJ010000032.1, forward strand.
GTGATCCACTCGACGGGCAGCGGGAAGCCCCAGCCGCCCAGGTAGAGCACCGACACCAGCAGGGCCGAGAGCACCAGGTTGATGTAGCTGCCCAGGTAGAAGAGGGCGAACTTCATGCCGGAGTACTCGGTCTGATAGCCGGCCACCAGCTCCTCCTCCGCCTCAGGAAGGTCAAAGGGGAGGCGCTCGCATTCCGCCAGGGCACAGATCCAGAAGATCACGAAACCGACGGGCTGACGCCAGATGTTCCAGCTGAAGATGCCGGCCCCGGTCTGCTGGGCGACGATGTCGACGGTGCTGAGGGAGTTGCTCATCATCACCACCGCCAGCACCGCCAGGGCCAGGGGGATCTCGTAGCTGATCGACTGGGCGGCGGCCCGCAGACCACCCAGCAGGGAGTACTTGTTGTTGCTGGAGTAGCCGCTCATCAGCAGGCCGATGGGCTGGATGCTGCTCAGGGCGATCCACAGGAAGATGCCCACCCCCACATTGCTGATCAGGAGGTTCTGGCCGAAGGGCACCACCAGCCAGGACAGAATCACGGGCACCACCACCAGCACGGGGCCGAGGCTGAACAGCAGGCCATCGGCCCGGGCCGGGATGATGTCCTCCTTGAAGACGAGCTTGAGGCCATCGGCCAAGGGCTGGAGCACCCCCAGGGCGCCGGCGTACTCAGGGCCGATGCGCTGCTGCACGGCCGCCGAGATCTTGCGCTCGAGCCAGACACTCACCAGCACGCCGACGACGGCCCCCACCAGCACCAGGACCATCGGCAGGGGCAGCCACAGCAGGCGGGCCGCCCCGGGGGTGAGGCCCATGGCCTGGGCGAGGTCGAGGAAGCTCGACTGGAGGTCGAGACCGGGGGGAGCAACGGCGGCACCCAGCAGGCCAGTGGACAGCATCAGAGAACTCCGTTGGGGGGGAACCTAGGGGGAAAAGGGTCAGCCAGTGACTCAGCCAGGAACCGGACGGCTTTCCAGGGGGAGCCAGCCCCGCTCGGTGGGGCCGGTGTAGATCTGCGAGGGACGGTAGATGCGGTTGGCACCCAGTTGTTCCTTCCAGTGGGCCAGCCATCCTGCCGTACGGGCGATGGCGAAGATGGGGGTGAACAGGTCGCGGGGAATACCGAGCTTCCGGTAGACGAGACCGGAGTAGAAGTCGACGTTGGGGTAGATCCCCTTCGGCCCCAGCCGCCGGCCGGCCACCTCCTCCAGCTTCAGGGCCACGTCGTACATGGCGTCGTGGCCGAAGCGCTGGAAGAGCTCCTCCGCCAGGCCCTGCAGGATCACGGCCCGGGGATCCTTGACCCGGTACTCCCGGTGGCCGAAGCCCATGATCTTCTGCTTCTGGGCGATGGCCCGGTCGAGCCAGGGTTCCACCTGGTCGATGCTGCCGATCTGGTCGAGCATGTCGAGCACATCCTCGTTGGCGCCGCCGTGCAGGGGGCCCGCCAGGGTGCCCACCGCCGAGGCCACCACCGCGTAGGGGTCGGTGAGGGTGCTGGCCGTGACCCGGGCGCTGAAGGTGCTGGCGTTGAGGCTGTGCTCGGCGTGCAGGATCAGGCAGGCGTCGAAGATCCGCGCCGCCAGGGGATCGGGCTCCCGCTCGGTGAGCATGTAGAGGAAGTTGGCCGAGTAGGCCAGGTCGTCCCGGGGCTGGATCGGGTCCTGGCCCTTCCGGATCAGCTGGAACGCCGCCACCATCGTCGGGATCTTGGCGATCAGCCGCACCACCGCATCGACGATGTACTGGGGGTCGTAGAGGGCGCGGCGGGAATAGAAGAGCCCCAGGGAGGCCGCACTGGCCTGCAGGGCATCCATCGGGTGACCCGTGGCCGGGAAGCACTTCATCATGTCCCGGATGCGGAAGCTGAGCCGCCGGTGCATCTGCACCTCCTGCTCGAACTCCCGCAGCTGGAAGATGGTGGGCAGCTCACCCCAGATCAGCAGGTAGGCGGTTTCCAGAAAGCTGCTGTGACTCGCCAGCTGCTCGATCGGGTAGCCCCGGTAGGTGAGCAGGCCCCGCTGGCCTTCGATGTCGCACACCGCCGACTGGGTGGCCGGGACCCCTTCCAGACCGGGGCGGAACGTGGGCATGGCCGGCGCCGGGGGCGATGGAGAGGGAGGGGTGCCCTGAGGGTCGTTGGCCTCTGGGGTGCTCACCGCCGCCATGCCGAATCCTGTGGATGGGACGAACTTAGGCGCAGGAACGGGCTTCTGCCGTAGCGCCGGCTGCCGGCTCAGGGGCGGGGCAGCCAGAGCTTGGGCCGCACCAGCCATTCCAGCCGGGCGCTGCCGGCCAGCGCCGCCCCGGTCGGCACCACGGGCAGGCGCAGCAGAGCCAGGCCTGCCTTGCGCAGGGTGATGGCCCCCGGCGGCGCCCCCAGGAGGCGGGCCGCCAGCAGCCCCAGGTCCGGTTCATGGCCCACCAGCAACAGCCGGAAGGGCGCCGCCGCGTCCCCCTCCGCCTGGGTCCGCCAGGCCGGCAGCAGGGGCAGGGGGTCACCCCCCGGCTCCAGGGCCTGGGCCAGTTCCAGGGCCCCGGCCAGCCCGGCCTCCCGGGCGATCTCGCCGGTCTGACGGGCCCGGGCCAGGGGGCTGGAGAGCAGGCGATCCGCCCGCAGCCCCAGGCCGGCGGCGTGCTCCAGCACGGCCCGGGTGCGGGCCCGGCCGGCGGCGGTGAGTTCCCGCTCGGCATCGACGCGGTCGGGGCTGCGCTCCTCGGCGATGCCGTGGCGCAGCAGCAGCAGGTCCCAGCCCAGGGGCGCCATGGTCAGGCGTCCCCGAAGTCGAGACGGGCGTCCACCGCCAGCACCCCGGACTCCCCCGTCAGGGCCAGGGCCAGCCCCGCCACCGGGTCACTGAGGGGGCCTCCTGCCAGGGCGGTGAGGCGCTGCCACGGCTGCCAGGAGGCCAGCAGGTCGCGGGCCCGCGGACCATCGAGGGCCCACTGCAGGGCCGCCTCCGGGGCCGCGAGGACCTCCAGCGGGTCCTTGGGCTGTGCAGCGCCCTTCGACCCTGGTGCGTCGAGGCTCTCCAGCTGCCCCAGGGACTCCCCCCACCAGGCCTGGTCGCCCCGTTGCCAGCGCCAGCCCAGCAGGGGGGCCTGCAGCTGCTCGGCCCTGTCGTCGCGGCGGCCGGTGCCGGCCCGCAGCCGCGTCCAGACCTGCAGCGAGCGGCCCTCCACGTCCAGGGGAGCGGCGATCAGGCCATCGGCCGCCAGGGAGGCCTCGACGGCGGCCGCCGCCGGGCGATCGGCCGCGGTCCCGAGCAGCCAGCGCTCGCCGCTGGCGGCCGCCAGCAGGGGGCCTGCGTCGGCCCCCACCACCAGGGCGGGCAGGGGCCCCGCCGCCCCGGCCCCTCCCGCCATGCGGCTGAGCAGCGGCTGCAGCAGGGGAATCGCGTCGATGGCGGCGGGGTCCTGCACCACGGCGAGACTGGCGGAGGGGCGGTGCAGGGCGGCCCGCAGGGCCCGGCCCAGGTCGCCGTCGGCACCGACCTCGGGCAGCGTCGTCTGTGGCGGCAGCTCCAGCAGGCCCGACAGCCGCAGGCTGCGGCCGTCGGGCCGCAGGGCCAGCAGCAGGCCGCCGGGCCGCTGGTCGGCCGGGGCCGGCAGCGGCAGCCCCAGCCAGCGCTCCAGGGCATCCGGGGCCGCCTGCACCAGGGCGGCCCCGGTGCCAAGACGCCGCAGACCCTCCTGGAAGCCGGGCTGGCCGGCCTGGTTGAGCTCGTCGATCTGGGACACGTCGAGGGCCTGCTCCAGCACCCCCCGTCCCGAGGCGATCAGGACGAGGTCGTCATCCACCAGGGCCGTGGCCAGGGGCATCGGCGTCCGGCCCAGCAGGGCTCCCCGGCCGCTGATCAGACCCAGGCCCCGGTACGTGCTGATCTGGAGATCGGTGCCCGCCAGGCTGCGGGTCTGCCAGAACCGCTGCAGAAAGCGGCGGGCGCCACCGTCGTCCCGGCTGCCCAGCACCAGCAGCCAGCCTCCACGCCGGGTGGCCCCCGCCGCGCCGCCGGTGTCCGCCTCGAACAGGGCCAGGCCCACCGGTGATGCCAGCCAGGAGCTCAGCTCCGTGCCGTAATCGAGACCGGCCGCAGCGAAGGCCCCGTCGCGCAGCCGGCCGACCGCCTCCGCCGCCTGGCGTCGCCGGCGGGGCGGCGCGACGGCACGGGCATAGTCGAGGGGCTGCTCACCATCGGTGAACAGGTGGAGGCTGAAGGGGGCGTCCCGGGGCACGAACCGGGCCGCCCGCGGCACCTCCAGCGGCAGCCGCTGGAGACGCAGGGCACTGCGCTGCCACACCAGCCACCAGCCACCGAGCCCCAGACCGAACACCACCAGCACCAGCGCCAGCAGCACCGCCAGGAATGGGCGGGCCTTCATCTGTTCTCAGCAGGATGGGACCATCCTGACGCCACCCCCCCTCCGACGCCCGCCATGGACGAGCCGACCCCCCCGGGCACCCCCCGCACCCTCTCCGCCGTGGAGCTGCAACGGCGCCTGGCGGAGGGGGAACCGCTGCGGATCGTGGACGTGCGGGAGGACGGCGAACTGGCCCTGGCCACGTTGCCGCTCGCCTTTGTGCACCTCCCGCTGAGCCGTCACCGCGAGTGGCTGCCGGAGCTGGAGACCCACCTCGACCGCGAGCAGCCGGTGGTGGTGCTCTGCCATGCCGGCATCCGCAGCTGGGACTTCGCCTGCTGGCTGATCCAGGAGAAGGGCTACGCCGACGTCTGGAATCTGAAGGGGGGCATCGACGCCTGGAGCCGGGAGGTGGATCCCCAGATTCCCCGTTACTGAGTCCCCGCCCCGGGCCGGTGGCGGGTCCAGCGCACCTAGGATCAATCTTCTGTTTATCTTTTCAACTTTTCCCCCATTCCTTGGATACGCTGCCGCGCCGACAACAGGAGGTCCTCCGGGCCACGGTGCGGCACTACGTGGACACCGTCGAACCCGTGGGCAGCCACACGCTGGTGCGGCGTTTCGGCCTGCCGGCCAGCCCCGCCACGGTGCGGACGGCCATGGGGGCCCTGGAGCAGCGCGGCCTGCTGACCCAGCCCCACACCTCCGCCGGCCGGATCCCCAGCCAGCGCGGCTACCGCCTCTACGTCGACCAGCTGCTGCCGGCCCCGGGGGCCGCCGCCCTGCAGCTGGAGCGTGAACTGGCCGGGATCAGCCTGCAGTGGGCCGCCCTCGATGACCTGCTGCTGCACCTGGCCCGCCGCCTGGCCGATCTCACCGGCCTGCTCAGCCTGATCACCCGCCCCCAGCGGCCCAGCCCCCTGCTGCAGGCCGTGCGGCTCGTGCCCAGCGGCGACCGGCTGCTGGTGTTTCTCGTCCAGGGGCCCGACTTCAGCACCAGCCTCAACCTGCGCCTCGGCGCCGGCCTGGAGGAGGAGCTGCCGATCCTGGAGCGCTGGAGCAACGAGCAGCTCCGCGCCGGAGGCGACGGCCGCATCCCCTGGGAGCGGCTGCCGGCGGAACTGCGCCGCAGCGGCGGTCTGCTGCGCCAGGCCCTCGAGAGCCACGGCCGCATCCGCAGCGAGGAGCTCGATGCCGTGGTGGCCGCCGGCCTGGGCGGCCTGCTGGCCCAGCCCGAATTCCGCCACAGCTCCAGCGTGCTGCCCGTGGTGCAGCTGGTGGAGCACGGCCCCCGTACCCTGCTCGGGTTCACCGGCGCCCAGGACCCGGTGTTGAACGAAGCGATCTGGATCGGCACGGAGCATCCCCATGCGGCCCTCGGCCAGTGCGCGGTGGTGCAGGCCACCTACCGCACCGGGCACGGCGGCCGCGGCCAGGTGGGCCTGGTGGGGCCGATGCGCATGGCCTACGCCACCGCCCGCGCCGCGGTCCAGTCGGTGGCCTCGATCCTGGAGAGGCTGCTCAGCTGATGACCTACTGCCTCGGCTTCCTCCTCCACAGCGGCCTGGTGTTCGCCTCCGACTCCCGCACCAATGCGGGCGTCGACTACATCTCCAGCTACAGCAAGATGCACGTGCTGGCACCGGCGCCCGACCGGCTGTTCGTGCTGATGGCGGCGGGCAATCTGGGCACCACCCAGGCGGTGCTCAACCGGATCCGCCGTGACATCGAGAACCATGGCGCCGGCCCCAGCCCCCAGTGGACCCGCCAGGACGACCCGCCGGCCGGGCCGAGCATGCTCACGGCCCGCTACCTGTTCGAGGTGGCCGACTACATCGGCCGGCTCAACGTGATGGTCCAGAAGGAGTTCAATCCCAACCTGCGCCAGGCGGGCGCCAGCGGCGAGGCCAGCTTCATCCTCGGCGGCCAGATCGCCGGCCAGCCCCATGGGCTTTACATGATCTACCCCCAGGGGAACGCGATCATGGCCACCGACGACACGCCGTTCCTGCAGATCGGCGAGACCAAGTACGGCAAGCCTCCCCTCGATTACATCGGCCGCCCCGACCTCTCCCTGGAGGATGCGGCGCGCCTCTGCCTGGTGTCGGAGATCGTCACCCGGCGCTCCAATCTGACCGTGGGGCCACCCTTCGAGATCGCCATGGTCCCCCGCGACGCCTTCAAGGTGAGCCGGCACCTGAAGCTCGAGAAGGAGGCACCGGAGATCCAGCACACCATGGACGTGTGGGCCCGCCACATGCAGGAGGGGCTCCACAAGCTGCCCCGCTTCCCCTGGGAGCACGACCCCCTCTGAGGGCCTAGCCCGCCAGGCCGTCGCCCAGCTTCTCGGCCACCGTGTTGACGTCCTTGTCCCCGCGGCCGGAAAGATTGAGCACCACTTCGGTGCCGGGCGCGAGGGTGGGGCAGAGGGACTCCAGCCAGGCGAAGGCATGGGCCGTCTCCAGCGCCGGGATGATGCCCTCCAGTTCGCTCACCCGCTGCAGGGCCTCGAGGGCCTGGGCATCGGTGACGGCGGCGTACTCGGCCCGGCCGATCTGGCGCAGATAGCTGTGCTCCGGGCCCACGCCTGGGTAGTCGAGGCCGGCACTGATCGAATGGGCCTCCTGCACCTGGCCCTCGTCGTCCTGCAGCAGCAGGCTCATGGCGCCGTGCAGCACCCCCACCCGGCCTTCGGTGATGGTGGCGGCATGGCGACCGGTGGCCACGCCCTCCCCGGCCGCCTCCACCCCGATCAGACGCACCGAGGTGTCCTGGACGAAGGGATGGAACAGGCCCATGGCATTGGAGCCGCCGCCCACACAGGCGATCAGCACATCCGGCAGCCGGCCGAAGGCCTCCAGGCACTGGGTCCGGGCTTCCTGGCCGATCACGGCATGGAAATCCCGCACCAGCATCGGGTAGGGGTGCGGGCCGGCCACCGAACCGAGGATGTAGTGGGTGCTCTCCACGTTGGTGACCCAGTCGCGGATGGCTTCGCTGGTGGCGTCCTTGAGGGTGGCGGTGCCGGCGGTGACGGGCTGGACCGTGGCCCCCAGCAGCCGCATCCGGAACACGTTCAGGGCCTGGCGGCGCATGTCCTCGGCGCCCATGTAGATGACGCACTCCAGCCCGAAGCGGGCGCAGACCGTGGCCGTGGCCACGCCGTGCTGGCCGGCGCCCGTTTCGGCGATGATCCGCTTCTTGCCCATGCGCAGCGCCAGCAGGGCCTGGCCCAGGGCGTTGTTGATCTTGTGGGCGCCGGTGTGGTTGAGGTCCTCGCGCTTCAGCCACAGGCGCGGACCGCCCTCCGGGCGGGCGTAGTGGGCCGTGAGCCGCTCGGCCTCATAGAGGGGCGTGGGCCGGCCCACGTAGGTGCGCAGCAGGTGATTCAGCCGGGCGGTGAAGGCGGGATCGGCCCAGGCTTCGGCCGCGGCCGCCTCCAGCTCCGCCAGGGCGGGCATCAGCGTTTCGGGGACGTACTGCCCGCCGAAGGGGCCGAAACGGCCCAGGCCATCCGGGCGGACCGACGGCTGCAGCTCGGCAGGATCGGCGCTGCGGGTTGGGGCGGTGCTGGTCACCGGCGCTGCGCGAGGGGAGATAATTCACCTTAGGGAGCCGCCACCCAGGGCGGCAGCGGCGGAGCGGAGATCCGGTTGCCACCGGAGAACCATCCGCCCGAACTGCTGCCGACCGCGTCGCCCACGAACGTCAGAGATGCTTCCCGCCGACTACCTGACCTCCCTGCCTCTGGCGGAACGCCTGTATCGACAGCAGCCCGATCTGGCCGGCCGGATCTATTCAGGCCCGGTGCTCGATTTCCTGCGGGATGGGGTGGTGATCTTTCCTCAGGCGCTGGACCCTGAGCTTCTCGATCGGATGGACGGCGACCTCGAGGACCTGCCGGGTCTGGCCCGCACCTCACTGCTGCACGGCATGATCGGCATCGATGGCAAGGCGGAGCATTACGACGCCCGGGTTCTGCGCAATCTGCCCCGGCTCGGCATCACCGATCTCCGTACGGCCCCCCCGGGGCTGAAGCTCAACGACCTGCACCGCTACTTCGAGGCGGCCCGTTCACTGGCCTTCGCCGATCCCATCATCCATTTCCTCGATGAGCTGTTCGGATCGTCGCCGGGGCTGATCCAGTCGCTCACCTTCTGGAAGAGCAGCGAGCAGTCCCTGCACCAGGACTTCTCCTACGTGCATCACCACAGCCGGCTGGGCCACCTGGCCGCCGCCTGGATCCCCCTGGAGGACATCAGCGATCAGGCCGGACCGCTCGTCTACTACAAGCGCTCCCATCTGCTGACGAGCGATCAGTTCTACGACTGGGGCGGGGGTGGGATCCTGGCCAGTCGCGACGGCGACCCCCACACGGCGGCGGGTTACGGCCCGTACCTGGAGGCCCTGATCAAAGCCCAGGGATGGACGCCGAGCATCTACCTGCCCCGGCGCGGCGATGTGCTGATCTGGCACGGGGCCCTGATCCACGGCGGCACGCCGATGGGCGACCCCGCGCTCACCCGCCGCTCCTACGTCTGTCACTACACGGCCGCCGCCAACCACAAGGCCATGGCCCCGCACCGCGTCGGAGACGGCTACGACTTCTCCGAACCGCCCGCCCTGCCCGAGACGATGCGCCCCAGGTCCCTGCCCACCCGGCTGGTCGCCGCCGCCGGCCGCCGCCTCAAGCGACTGATCGCGGGAGGGCCCACCCGTGCCTAAGGGGGGCTGGCAGGAGTTCAGCGGGCCGGACAGCCTGCAGCGACCCGAGGCCGCCTCGGCCACGACGCCCAGGGGGCTCCAGAAGGTGCGGGTGCAGCGCACCCGGGCGGGCAAAGGCGGGAAGCTGGTCACCACCATCACGGGCCTGGAGGCCCCCGAAGCAGAGGCGCGCCAGCTGCTCAAGCGGCTCAAGGCCGGCACGGGCACCGGCGGCACCTTCAAGGACGGGGTGATCGAACTGCAGGGGGATCACGTGGCGGCGGCCCTGGCCGCCCTGGAGAAGGACGGCTACCGGCCGAAGCAGGCGGGGGGGTAGGGGAGAATGCGGCCCGAAGCCCCCGCCCCGTTTCCGTGTCCGAGATGACCTCGCCGGCCAAGGCCACCAACATCGTCTGGCACCACTCCACCGTGACCCGCGCCGCCCGGGCCCACCAGCGGGGCCATCGCAGCGCCATCCTCTGGTTCACGGGGCTCTCCGGGGCTGGCAAGAGCACCCTGGCCAATGCGGTGAATTCGGCCCTGTTCGAGCAGGGACTGGCCTGCTACGTGCTCGATGGCGACAACGTGCGCCATGGGCTGTGCAGCGACCTGGGCTTCTCCGACGCCGACCGGGAGGAGAACATCCGCCGGATCGGTGAGGTGGCCAAGCTGTTCCTGGATGCGGGCGTCGTGGTGCTCACCGCCTTCGTCTCCCCCTTCCAGGCCGACCGCCAGCGGGCCCGCGCGCTGGTGGAGGACGGTGATTTCCTGGAGATCCACTGCGCCGCCGACCTGGCGGTCTGCGAAGAGCGGGACACCAAGGGGCTCTACGCCAAGGCCCGGGCGGGGGAGATCAAGGAGTTCACCGGCATTTCCAGCCCCTACGAGGCCCCCGAGGCCCCCGAGCTGCGGGTGGCCACCGGGGAGCAGAGCCTGGAGGATTCGGTCGCCCAGGTGATGGCCGAACTGGAGCGCCGCGGCATCATTCCGGCTCCGGCGGAAGCCTGAGCGGCCCCGGTTCTGACCACTCCCTGCGCAGGCGCAGGGCCCAGGCATCGAGGAAGGTCTTGGAACAGCTGGCGACCGGCACCGCCAGCAGCAGGCCCAGCAGCTCCCCCAGCCCCATCAACGCCCCCAGCCGGGCACCGATCGGCAGGCTGATCAGCAGCCAGGCCGGCTGCAGCCCCACGATCGAGCCCATCAGCCGCGGCTGGATCACCTGGTCGACCACCTGGCCGACACTGATCGCCACCGCCAGCACCTCGAGGCCGGTGCGTGGATCCTCGAGCGCCAGCAGCACGCTCACCCCCACGATGGTGAGGGCACTGGCGTAGGGGATCAGGGTGGTGAAGCCGATCGCCACGGCGAACAGCACGCCGTAGGGAATCCCCAGCAGGGTGAACACCAGACTCTGGGCGCCGCTGAGGATCAGGGCCAGCACCACCTGGCCGGCGAAGTAGCCCCGGAAGGTGCGATCGAGGGTGCTGAGCACCAGGGCGCGGGTGCCGGCGGGAAGCCATTCCGCCAATCCCCTGGCGATGCCTTCGCCCCCCAGCAGCAGGAACACCGCCAGCACCAGCACGATCACCGTGTTGACGGTGATGCTGACGGTGGCACCCAGGATCCCCAGCACCTGCTGGCTCAGCTGGGAGGCGATCTTGCTGGTGCGGGTGATCAGGTCGCTGCTCAGCCCGCCGAAATCGGTGGGCAGCCCCCGTTCGGTGGCCCAGCTCTGCAACTGCCCCAGCAACGTTTCCCCCTCCGCCAGCCAGCCCGGAAGGGCGAGCACCAGGTCGCCGAGCTGCTCCACCAGGCGCGGCACCAGCACCAGGGCCGCCAGCACCACCGCCGAGAGGCTCAGCCCCAGCACCAGCAGCAGGGCCAGGGCCCGCGGCAGCCCCCGCCGGATCAGCCAGCGGCTGGGGATGTCGAGCAGGAAGGCCAGCAGGGCCGCCGTCAGGAACAGGGCCGGGAACGGCGCCAGAGGCACCAGCAGCTGGCGCAGCACCCAGAGGTTGAGCACCAGAAGGGGCAGGGCCAGGGAGAACCGCAGCCAGGGGGGCAGGACCAGCCGCTCGAGCATCAGCGGGAGCGGGGCCTGGCCCCGGAGGATCGACGATCGTCGACCAGCTTGGCCTGCCGGGCCGGCGACGGCGAGCGTCTCATCCCTGGCCCATCGCCGCCAGGTAGGCGGCACTGCCGAGGGCCTGCAGGCGCGCATCCTTGGCCACCACCTGATCGTGCAGCCCCCGGCGGTAGGCCTCCAGGGCCTCCGCCAGCCGGGCATCGGCGGTGGCCAGGATCGCGGCCGCCAGCAGGCCCGCGTTGAGGCCGCCGCCGATGGCCACCGTGGCGACGGGGATCCCCGCCGGCATCTGCACGATCGAATGGAGGGAGTCCACCCCGGAGAGGGCCTGGCTGCGGACCGGCACGCCGATCACCGGGAGCATGGAGAACGCCGCCACCATGCCGGGCAGGTGGGCGGCGCCGCCGGCCCCGGCGATGATCACCCGCAGGCCCCGGGACGCGGCAGCCTCGGCGAACTCCGCCATCTCCCGCGGCGTGCGGTGGGCCGAGAGCACCCGCACCTCGCTGGCCACCCCCAGCTGCTCCAGGATCCGCACGGCCGGCTCCAGCGTCGGCAGGTCGGAATCGCTGCCCATGACGATCGCCACCCGGGGGGCTGGGGTGCTGGCGGACGGGGCGGGTTCGGGGTCCATGGGACGGGGGCGGCGAGGATGGCATTGTCCCGTCCCGCCGCTGCCCGGATGCGCTGGCTGACCAACCTGCGACTGGCGGGCGATGACCCGGTCCTGGCCGAGGCGGGCTGGCGCTGGCGGGTCGGGGTCGACGACGAGGGGCGGATCGCCCGGGTGCGGCCCACGCCGCCGGGCAGCCGGGCCGGTGGGGAGGACTGGGGCGGCGACTGGCTGTCCCCGGGGGGGGTGGACCTGCAGATCAACGGTGGCCTGGGGCTGGCCTTCCCCGAACTGAGCCTGGACGATCTGCCCCGCCTGCAGGCCCTGCTGGAGCTGCTGTGGAGGGATGGGGTGGATGCCATCTGTCCCACCCTGGTGACCTGTGCCCCGGAGGCCCTGCGCCGGGCCCTGGCGGTGCTGGCCGAGGCCCGTCGCCACCATCGGCCCGGCCGCTGCCGGCTGCTGGGCGCCCACCTGGAGGGGCCCTTCCTGGCGCCGGAGCGCCGGGGCGCCCATCCGGCCCAGCACCTGCAGACCCCCAGCCGGGCTGCCCTTGAGCGGCTGATCGCCGGCTTCCAGGGGGGCCCGGAGGCCGATGTGGCCCTGGTGACCCTGGCCCCGGAGCTGGAGGGGGCCGCCGAGGTGATCGCGGCGCTGCGGGCCGCCGGCGTGGTGGTGAGCCTGGGCCACAGCGGCGCCGATGCGGTGCAGGCCCGCCGGGCCTTCTCGCAGGGCGTGGGCATGCTCACCCACAGCTTCAATGCCATGGCCGGGCTGCACCACCGCGCCCCGGGACCGGTCGGAGAGGCCCTGTTGCAGGGAGAGGTGGCCCTGGGGCTGATCGCCGACGGCGTCCACGTGGACCCCATCATGGCGGTGCTGCTGCAGCGGCTGGCGCCCCGGCAGGTGGTGATCGTCAGTGACGCCCTGGCCCCCTACGGACTGGCCGACGGCCGCCACCGCTGGGACGAGCGCGTCCTGCTGGTGGAGGACGGCAGCTGCCGGCTGGAGGACGGCACCCTGGCCGGGGTGACCCAGCCGCTGCTGGAGGGGGTGCGGCGGCTGGCCGGCTGGAGCGGCCAGGTAGCCGCTTCGATCGCCGCGGCCACCCTGGCCCCGCGGCGCCTGCTGGGGGAGCGGCAGCCGCTGGAGCAGCTGCTGCTGGGGCGGCCCCTGGCGGACACCCTGCGCTGGAGCACGGCGGCCGACGGGCGTCTGGACTGGCGGCGCCCCCACGCGGTGGCCGGCGGATCCGAAGCGGGGACCCTGGCCCCCGCTCCCTAGGATCCGGCCCACCTGAACGGCCCTGCGCCCCATGCCCCCGGAACTGCAACCCCCCGCGCCCACCGAGGCACAGGCTGAGACGCAGGCCGAGAAGGCCGAGGTGCAGGCCTACTTCGAGAGCACCGGCTTCGAGCGCTGGAACCGCATCTACAGCGACAGCGAGGAGGTGAACCGGGTCCAGCGCAACATCCGCATCGGGCACCAGAAGACCGTGGACGCCGTGCTGGCCTGGCTGCAGCAGCAGGGCGACCTGGCCAGCCGCAGCTTCTGCGATGCCGGCTGCGGTGTCGGCAGCCTCAGCCTGCCCCTGGCCGCCCTCGGGGCCGGTTCGATCGCCGCCAGCGATCTCTCCGCCGCCATGGTGGCCGAGGCCAGCCGCCGGGCCAGCGAGGCCGGTCTGGCCTCGGAGCGGCTGAGCTTCACCGCCTCCGATCTGGAGAGCCTCCAGGGCCGCTACGACACGGTGATCTGCCTGGACGTCTTCATCCACTACCCCCAGGCGGCCGCCGAAGCGATGGTGCGGCACCTGGCCGCCATGGCCGATCGGCAGCTGATCGTCAGCTTCGCCCCCTACACGCCGCTGCTGGCGGTGCTCAAGCAGATCGGCCAGCTGTTCCCCGGACCGAGCAAGACCACCCGCGCCTACACCCTGCGGGAAGACGGCATCGTGGCGGCGGCCGCCGCCGCCGGGTTCCGCCCCGTCCACCGCAGCCTCAACCAGGCGCCGTTCTACTTCTCCCGCCTGATCGCCTTCGAGCGCGACCCGGCCTGATCAGCGGCCTGATCAGCACCGGAGGCGGTGTTGCCGGGTCTTTCCCGATTCTGTACAGCCTGTACAGGAACGGGGAAACCCGCCTTGAAACGGTCACACCGATCTGCGACTGAGTTCTGCGGCTCAGCCGGCCTGGGACGCCGCCGCCGTGGCCAGGTCCTGCGCCGGTGGGGCCTCCAGCTCCAGGACCGACCCGTCCGGCCGCTGCAACCGCAGCCAGCGGGCCTGGAGCCGGTAGCCACCCTCGCCCGGCAGTCCCCCGGGGCGGGCCCACCCACCCGGCCGATACAGCGGATCCCCCAGCAGCGGCGCTCCGACGGCGGCGCAGTGGATGCGGATCTGGTGGGGACGTCCGGTGACGATTGCCACCTCGACCAGATCGGCCTCGCCGCCGCTCTCCAGCAGGGTGAGCTGGCTGTGGGCCGCCAGGGCGGCCGGGTCGCCGGCCTCGGCCGCGCACCAGATCTCCCCAAGCGGCGGGTGGGGGCGCCGGCCGATCGGCGTGGTGATCGCCAGGCTGTCGCCGGCCGCCAGCTCCAGCCGGCCCGGCACCAGCAGGGCCCGGTAGAGCTTGCGGCAGGGCGGGACCCCGCCACCTTGGTCGCCACCGCCACCCACACCCACGCCCCCACTGGCGCCGCTGGCCAGTGAACCGGTGCTCTCCCGCAGCTGGGCGCTCAACCAGGCGCGGGTGGCCGGGCGGCGGGCACACACCAGCAGGCCGGAGGTGAAGCGCCCCAGGCGGTGCACCGGCCGCGGAACGCCGGTGGGGTCGTCGCCATGGCGGCGCTCCAGCAGCCGCAGCACGGTGTGCTCCAGGAAGCCGCCCGCCGGCAGCACGGGCAGGCCGCTGGGCTTGTCGATCACCAGCAGATCGCCGTCGTCGTGGATCACGCCCCAGCGGGCCAGGACGGCGGGCTCCGGCCAGGGTGGCCGCTGCCAGACGAGTCGATCGCCGCCAACCAGAACCGCGTCGGCCCGCAGGGGCACCCCGTTGCGGCTGATCTCGCCGGCCGCCAGACGCCGTTCCCAGGCCTCCGCGCTGGAGTGGCCGTAACGCCCGGCGTAGAAGGCCACCACCCCCATACCGGCTGCTGCGGGGGTAATGCGGTCGCGGTAGGCCCAGCCGCCGTTGGGGCGGGAGGGCAGCCAGCCCGGCGGCAGGGTCAGGGGTGGGGACGGGGGGGCATCAATCCACCAGCCCATGCTCGAGGGCGAAGCGCACCAGCTCGGTGCGGCTGGCGGTGCCGGTCTTGATGAACAGCCGGCTGACGTACTTCTCGACGTTGCGGATCGACGTCTCCAGCCGGCGGGCGATCTCCTTGTTCATCATCCCCTCGGCCACCAGCTGCAGCACGCTCGCCTCGCGGGGGGTGAAGTCGAGCTTGACGTCGCCGACGGGCTTGCGGGTGCTGCCGCCGCTGCCGGTGCCGGAGCCACCACCGCCGCCCAGCATCGAGCGGATCTCGGTGATCTGGCGGGCCATGGCGCCGATGTCGGCATCGGCGAAGCGGGCCGCCTCCGCCAGCAGCCGCTCCTGACGGCGCACCACGTTGCGCACCCGGGCCACCAGCTCGTCCGGATCGAACGGCTTGGGGATGTAGTCGTCGGCCCCGGCCTGGAAGCCGGCGATGCGATCGGCCGTCATGCCCTTGGCGGTGAGGAAGATCACCGGCGTGCCGCCGAGCCGCTCGTCGGCACGCAGACGCTTCAGCAGGCCGTAGCCGTCGCAGCGGGGCATCATCACGTCGGTGATGACGACGTCGGGCATCTGGGCCTGGGCGGCCGTCCAGCCCTCCTCGCCGTCATTGGCGGTGGTGACGGCGAATCCCTCGTCCTCCAGGTAGGCCTTGACCGCCGTGCGCAGTCCGGGTTCGTCATCGACCAGCAGCAGCCGCACCGGGGTGCTGACGGCGGCTTCGTCCCCCTCCGGCGGCCCGGACGGCTCGGGGATGGGGCCGGCGGCGGCGGAGGGTTCCTGGCTCATGGGGGAAATCTATCGACCGGGACCGAGCACCACCTGTTCCCGCTCGGGCAGGAGGCCGCTGTAGCCCAGCTGGCGGGCCACCGGACCGAGGCTGGCGGGATCCCTGCCGGCCTGCTCAGGGAAGCAGACGGCCCACCACATCAGGTGATCGAGGCGGTTGGCCGGGGTGATCACCCCGCCCGGATTGAGCTCGCGGATGACCAGCCGGCGGGAGCTGCCGGTGATCCGCAGGGGGGCGGTGACGCTGCAGCCGATCTTGTCGGTGGCGACGGTCACCCGGTCATCGAGCTCCTCCCAGACCTGCACGCGCCACATGCCCGGCTGGGCGGGCTCGGCCACCAGGCCGTAGATGCCCACCACCTCCCGCCCCCGGTGGGTGACCCTGTCCAGCAGCACCCGGAAGCCCTTGGGCCGGCTCTCCTCGTTGCTGCGGGACTCGCCCTGGGCAGCCGCCGGGCGGGGCAGGGCCAGGGGCCAGGCCGCCGTCAGAGCAACCGCCGCCAGGGTGAACGCCGCCAGTGGGGCCATCGGGACGGCCGACCCCAGCCGCGGGAGGGGGACACCGAAGGAGCGGGGACGGATCAGCATGACCCCATGCTGACGTACCTCGACCACCACGCGAGCACCCCGTGCGATCCGGCGGTGGTGGCGGCCATGGCGCCCTGGTGGACGGCGAACGCCGCCAACCCCTCCAGCCGGCTGCACCGGCCGTCCCTGGAGGCGGGCGCGGCGGTGGACATCGCCCGCAGCCGGGTGGCCAAGGCGCTGGGCATGGCCGACGACGCGGTGGTCTTCACCAGCGGCGCCACCGAAGCCAACAACCTGGCGTTGCGCGGGGTTGCCGAGGCGGCCCTGGAGCGGGGGGAACCCCGCCGCCGGCTGGTGACCCTGGCCACCGAACATCGGGCCGTGCTGGAGCCGCTGGCCTGGCTGGAGCGCCATGGCTTTCCGCTCACGGTGCTGCCGGTGGGGGCCGATGGCCTGGTGGACCCCGGGCGCCTGGCGGCGGCCCTGGGGCCCGACACCCTGCTGCTGTCGGTGATGGCGGCGAACAACGAGATCGGTGTGCTGCAGCCCCTGGCCGCCATCGGCGCCCTCTGCCGCGATCGCGGCGTGCTGTTCCACTGCGACGCCGCCCAGGCGGTGGGCCACATTCCCCTCGCCATGGCCGACCTCGGCATCGACCTGCTCAGCCTCAGCGGCCACAAGCTCTACGGACCCAAGGGGGTGGGCGCCCTGCTGCGGCGCCCGGGGGTGCCCCTGGCCCCCCAGCAGCTCGGCGGCGGCCAGGAGGGCGGGCTGCGGGGCGGCACCCTGCCGGTGCCCCTGATCGTGGGCCTTGGCGCCGCCGTCGCTGGCGCCCTGGCCGACCGGGAGGAACGGGCCGGACGGCTCGGGGCCCTGCGGGACCGGCTGTGGGAGGAGCTGGCGGCCCTGGGCGGGGTGCACCGCAACGGCCACCCGCGCCAGTGCCTGCCCCACAGCCTCAATGTCAGCGTCGAGGGGGTGGACGGCACCCGCCTGCACCGCCAGCTGCGCCGGGTCCTGGCGGTGAGCAGCGGTTCGGCCTGCAGCCAGGGCAGCCCCTCCCACGTGCTGGCCGCCCTCGGCCTCGACCGCCGCGCCGCCGGCGCCGCGATCCGCTTCGGCCTGGGTCGGGGCACCACGGCGGCGGACATCGACGTCGCCGTGGCGGCGGTGACGGAGGCGGTGGCGGACCTGCGAGTGCCTGTCTAGCTTTCGGGTCTATGGCCTGGCATGGATGAGCACACCCGGCGGTCGACAGGGGCCCCGGCTCAACTTCGGTGATGCGCTCCAGGAGGGCTGGCGTGCCTTCAGCCGCAGCCCGGGTCCCTTCGTGGGCTTCCCGCTGGTGGTGGTGGCCCTCCAGTTCCTGATCCAGCCCCTGCAGAGCCGCATCAGCAACGGCGGCGTGGCCTCCAGCGACCCCCTCGACTGGGTGCTGTACCTGATCGGGCTGACGGCGAACCTGCTGCTGAATCTCTGGTGCGCCATCGGGCTGGTGCGCGGCGCCGGCAGCGCCCTGCAGGGCGGCCACCCCTCCCTGGGGCAGCTGATGCGCTGGGACGGGGAGGTGTTCGGGCGGCTGCTGCGGGCCTGGCTGCTGCTGGCGGCGGTGGTGGCCGTGCCCCTGATCGGCCTGCTGCTGCTGGTGGGCGGCCCCCTGGCCCTGCTCAGCTTCTACGCCGACCAGCTCGTGCCCTTCAGCCGCACCCTGGTGGAGGTGCTGGGACTGAGCCTGGCGGTGGTGTTCGCCCTGCTCCTGGGGGTGCTGCTGCTGGGCGTGATCTACCTGGCGATCAACCAGAGCTTCCTCACCCAGATCGTGCTGTTCGAGCGCGCCGGCTCCCGCACCGCCATCCAGCGCGGGCGGGCCCTGGTGGATCCCAGCTGGCTGATGGTGCTGCTGCTCACCCTGATCGGCGGTCTGCTGGTGCTGCTGGGTCTGCTGGCCTGCCTGGTGGGGGCCTTCGTGGCCTGGCCCCTGGTGGTCTGCATCGCCACCGCCGCCTACCGGCAGCTGGCGCTGGCCGGCGGCGGCCCCGATCCCCTGCCGCCCCTGCCCGGCCGCTGAGGGATCTCAGCCGGCGGGCCCGGGGGCGAAGGGGCCCACCGTCAGCAGCACGAAGCCCAGGACCCCCACCAGGGCCAGCAGCAGCTGGGCCACCCGGCTGACGAGCATCCCGGCCACCACCGCCAGGCCCACCAGAAGGGAGCGCCGCAGCCGGCCCAGGCCGGGCGGGCCGAGGGATGGCGGGGCGGTGATCAGCTCCCCCAGGCTGGCGCCCAGCAGCGGACCCACCAGGGCACCCAGCAGGGGCCCGCCCACCGGCAGGGCCGGCAGCAGCCCCAGCAGACCCACCACCAGCCCGATGCCGGCACCGACGTAGCTCCAGCGGGTGGCCTGCAGCCGGGCCGGGCCGAGCAGCAGGCCCAGGGCCTCGGCCCCCCAGCCCAGGAGCAGCAGCACCACGGCCAGCGCCAGGGCCGGCCAGCCGGCGGCCCAGCCGACGGCCCAGCACCAGAGCAGGGCGCCCAGGGGCAGCAGGGTCAGGCCGGGCGCCACCGGCAGCACGGTGCCGGGAATCGCCAGGGACTGGATCAGCAGGGCGATCCACCAGAGCAGATCGGCGCGGTCGAGGCTGGGCAGGCTGGCCAGGGACATGGCGGCGGGGTCAGGCCAGACGTCGGGCCACCCTCAGCTTGGCGGAGCGGCTGCGGGGGTTGGCCTGCTCCTCCTCCTCACTGGCCACCAGCGGCTTGCGGGTGAGCCGCTCCAGGCGGGGATCGCTGAGGAAGGCCGTCTTGACGCGCCGGTCCTCGAGGGAGTGGAAGCTGATCACCGCCAGCAGCCCCCCCGGCACCAGCCAGTCGGGGGCCCGCTCCAGCAGCCGGTCGAGGGCGCCCAGCTCGTCGTTGACCGCGATCCGCAGGGCCTGGAAGGTGCGGGTGGCCGGGTGGATCCGGCCATGGCGCGCCTTGGGGGGGAAGCAGCCGGCCACGGCGTAGGCCAGATCGGCGGTGGTGCGGCCGCTGCCGGCCCAGGGGCGTTCGGCCACCAGGCGCCGGGCGATGCGGCGTGACAGCCGCTCCTCGCCATAGCCGTGGATCAGGTCCGCCAGGGCCGACTCCTCCAGCCGGTCGATCAGCTCGGCGGCGGTCTCACCGGCGTCGGGATCCATGCGCATGTCCAGGGGGCCGGGGGCGCGGAAGCTGAAGCCCCGGGTGGGCGCGTCCAGCTGGGGACTGCTGACCCCGAGGTCGGCCAGCACCCCCACCAGGGGGGCCGGCGGGGTGAAGTCGGCGAAGTTGGCGGCCTGGATCACGGCCCGATCGCCGAAGGGGGCGAGCCGCTCGGCGGCCGCGGCGCGGGCGGCGGGGTCCCGGTCGAGGCCGATCAGGCGCAGAGCGGGGTGGGCCGCCAGCAGCAGGGCACTGTGGCCGCCCCCGCCGAGGGTGCAGTCGAGCAGCAGCGCTTCCCCGGCATCGGCACCGGCTGGTTGTCCAGGCAACCCGGAGAAGGCCTCAACCACCGAATCGGCCAGAACCGGGAGATGGGCGAACGAAACGGCCATCTCACCTTCCTAAGATCCCGGCACTCCGTTCCTTGCGAAGGGCATGACCCAGCTCGAGACCCGCACCGAGCCGATGGTGGTCAATTTCGGCCCCCACCACCCGTCGATGCATGGGGTGCTGCGGCTCGTGGTGACCCTCGACGGCGAGGACGTGATCGACTGCGAGCCGGTGATCGGTTACCTCCATCGCGGCATGGAGAAGATCGCCGAGAACCGCACCAACGTCATGTTCGTGCCCTACGTGAGCCGCTGGGACTACGCGGCGGGCATGTTCAACGAGGCGATCACGGTCAATGCCCCGGAGAAGCTCGCCGACGTGCCGGTTCCTAAGCGCGCCAGCTACATCCGGGTGCTGATGCTGGAGCTCAACCGCATCGCCAACCACCTGCTCTGGCTTGGCCCCTTCCTCGCCGACGTGGGCGCCCAGACGCCCTTCTTCTACATCTTCCGGGAGCGGGAGATGATCTACGACCTGTGGGAAGCGGCCACCGGCCAGCGGCTGATCAACAACAACTACTTCCGCATCGGCGGGGTGGCCGTTGATCTCCCCTACGGCTGGCTGGAGAAGTGCGCCGACTTCTGCGACTGGTTCGGCCCCAAGATCGACGAGTACGAGAAACTCATCACCAACAACCCCATCTTCCGCAAGCGGATCGAGGGGCTCGGTGTGATCGGCAGGGAGCAGGCGATCAACTGGAGCCTCTCCGGTCCGATGCTGCGGGCTTCCGGCGTGCCCTGGGATCTGCGCAAGGTGGATCACTACGAGTGCTACGACGATTTCGAGTGGTCGGTGGCCTGGGAGAAGGAGGGTGACTGCTACGCCCGCTACCGGGTGCGGATCGAGGAGATGCGCCAGTCCCTGAAGATCCTGCGCCAGGCCATCGCCATGATTCCCGGTGGCCCCACCGAGAATCTCGAGGCCCGGCGGATGGCCGAAGGCAAGAAGAGCGAGTGGTACGGCTTCGACTACCAGTACGTCGCCAAGAAGGTGGCACCCACCTTCAAGATCCCCGATGGCGAGCTCTACTGCCGGGTGGAATCGGGCAAGGGTGAACTGGGCGTCTTCATCATGGGCAACAACGACGTCACCCCCTGGCGCTGGAAGATCCGCGCCGCCGATTTCAACAACCTCCAGATCCTGCCCCACATCCTCAAGGGGGCGAAGGTGGCCGACATCATGGCCATCCTCGGTTCGATCGACGTGATCATGGGATCGGTGGATCGGTGAGCACGGCCGGCCGGCGCTGGATCCGCCGGCTTGAACGCTGCGGCCCCCTGCTGCCGCTGGGGGCCACCGGCTTTCTGGTGCTCAAGGGGCTGCATCCGGGCCTGCCCGGCTTCATCTGCCCGTTGCGGGCCCTCACCGGCATCCCCTGCCCCACCTGCTACCTGACCCGGGCCACAGCGGCGAGCCTGGTGGGTCGCCTGGATGACGCCGTCGCCCTGCACGCCTTCGGGCCCTTGGTCGCGGCTGGCCTGGTGCTGTGGTCGCTGGCGGCCCTGCGCACCGGCCGGCTGGTGCCCCGGGTGCTGCGGGGCTGGCATCTGGCGGCCATGGGCATGCTGCTGCTGCTCTACTGGGCCGGGCGGATGGGGCTGACCTACGGCATCGGCCGGCAGGCGTTTCCGCTCAGCTGAGCCACGCCGACCGCTGTCCCTGGGGCAGGCCCAGACAGCGCAGTGGGGCGATCGGGCCCCCTAGCCTGCAACCCGGTCGGCCCTCCCTCCTTGCTCTCCGGGCCGCCCAAGGAACTGCTTGCATCACCCGTCCGGCACCGTCGCCCCCGTTGATCCCCAGAACCTGATTGCCCAGCCCGACTACGCCAAACAGCTTCGCCCCTTGTTGCCGGACGAAGCCTTCACGCCCGATCGGGCCACCCCCATCGTTCTCGGCCTCAATGGGGCGATCCTGCTGCTGGGCTGGGCCATGGCCCGCCAGCTGGATGCCAGCCACTGGCAGGGCCTGCTGATCTTTCTGCCCTTCGCCCTGGTGATGGGCAATGCCGTGGTGGTGCTGCTCTTCGCCACCCATGACCTGATGCACAGCAAGGCGATCCGCCAGCCCCAGCTGCGCCAGGCCGTTCAGGTGCTCGGCCTGGCGCTGCTGTGGATGCCCCCCACCCTGTGGAAAGCCGTTCACAACAGAGAGCATCACGGCAAGACGAATTCCGAACAGGATCCGGATCGCAACTACACCCTTCAGCAACCGCCCAGCTGGGGCAAGTGGATCCAGAACCTCTTCGTTCCCTCGCTGGAAGTTCACCCCTTCTGGCTGTGGGTGGGGATGACCTCAGCCTGGGGTGTGCATGCCTTCCGCAACCTGACCTCCGTGCTGCTGTTCAACAACGGATCCACCCGTTACCCCGTGTTCTCCTTTCAGGTGAGCCGCCGGGAGCGGCGGCGGATCGCCATCGAACTGGCCGTCGTGGTGATGGTCCACCTGGCCATCATCGGCTTCATCGGCCTGCGGCCGCTCCCGCTGCTTCTCGGCTACTTCCTGCCGATCTGGATCGGCTACAGCGTCGTGATTGCCTACATCTATACCAATCACATGGCCTGCCAGCTCACCGAGACGAACGATCCGCTGATCAACAGCATCTCACTGAAGATGCCAGCCTTCTTCGACACTTTGCATCTCAACTTCTCCTATCACACGGAACACCACATCTTTCCGGGAATGAATCCGGCGTACTACCCCCAGGTGAGGGCCCTGCTGCTGGAGCACTATCCCGAACGCTTCAATCTCCTGCCCCCCCGCGACGCCTGGCAGATGCTGATGCGGACCCCAAGGCATTACGTGGATGCCACCACCTTCGCCAGCAGTTGCGGCAGCATCACCCGGCCCTGCCCCCTCAGCTGAGCACCCCCCGGTGGTAGGCCGCGTTCTGGATGTAGAAGGTGGCCACCGGCACCGCCACCAGCGAGCCCAGGAAGCACGTGAAGACCGATACCACCAGCACCAGCAGCCAGGCCAGCAGCTCGATGCCGGCGAAGATGCGGCCCTGGGGGGATCCGTAGACGGCCTGGAACGAGGAGGAGAAGGCCTCGGGGATGGGGCTGTCGGTGAGGAAGATCTTGTTCACGTAGACCGGCATCACCAGGGTGACGGCGATGCCGGGCAGGATGCAGAGGACGAAGCCGATCGCGGCGACGATCGTGAACAGCGCGCCGGCCAGGATGTAGCGCACCGGTCGGTGCATCAGCACCCGCAGGGCGGCTTCGGCGTCGATCGTTTCGCCACTGGCGTAATGCATCGCTGGAACCGCCACAAACAGCACCCCCACCAGGTTCGAGAGGATCGTGAACGGCAGCTGCACCAGGTTGCCGAGGACCGCCGCGAGGCCGGCGGCACTGTCTGCCCCGGCGGCGCCGCTGGAAAGACCCACCCCCAGGGTGGTGAGCGCCAGGGAGACCACGAAGCCGATGACGCCGATGACGATCGTGACCACCCAGATCAGCAGGATGGTGGGGATGTGGGCCAGGAAGGCGTCCCAGGCCTTGGAGATGCTGGGCGGCTCGTAGGCGATCGCGGCGGCCAAGGGGAAGGTTGCGTACTGGGCGGAACCTAGGGGCGTTCCGGCAGGCCAGCAACGACTTCGGGCCTGCCCGGGGCAGAAGGGGGCGTCAGCATGGGTCGAGGAGCGCCCCTGAGGCTGCATGTCCCCATCCGACCCGGCCGACTGGCTGCTGCTCTGCCGCACGGTGCGCTTCGGTGACACCGATGCCGCCGGGGTGATGCATTTCCACCAGCTGCTGCGCTGGTGCCATGTGGCCTACGAGGAAAGCCTGGAGCGGTTTGGCGTGGTGGCCGGCGAGATCTTCCCCGGGCCGGGCCGAACCCCGGCCGTGGCCCTGCCGATCGTGCACGTCAGCGCCGACTACCGGCGGCCCCTGGCCTGCGGCGATCCCCTGGCGATCGAGCTGCTCCCCCTGCAGCTCGACGGCGGCAGCTTCGAGATTCGCTACCGCTTCCTCCACGACGGCCAGGAGGCGGCCACCGGGCTGACCCGACACTTGGCCATAGAGGCGGCCAGCCGGCGGCGGACGGCCCTGCCCGCCGACGTTGTCCGGTGGCTGGAGGCCAGCCGGACGGGCCCCTAGCGGCGGTGCATCCCGGCCCAGGCCAGGGCGGCCAGCTGCAGCGGCAGCAGCGCCGCCATCAGGGCCAGGGGGTGCAGGCCGTCATGGGGCGTGGCCGCCAGGGCCAGGAAACTGACCAGCCCACCTCCCGCCACCAAGGCGAGGGCCAGCCGTCGTGGCTTGGCCCCGGCAGGCCGGAGCACGGGCATCAGAACCACTCCCGGGTGGCGTCGATGTACTGGGCCTGGAACTCGTCGGTGGACTTGGTGAGATAGATGACGCCTTCGATCACCCCGATGATCCCCATCACCGAAGCACCGAAGCCGCAGGTGAGCACCGTCACCAGCAACATGATCAGCCCGGCTTTGCTGTAGCCGAGGACGAACTTGTGGATGCCCAGCGATCCCAGGAAGATGGCCAGCAACCCTGCCGCCAGCTTCTTGTTGCTGGTCTCGACCTGTTGACTTTCGGTCATGGCGGCAGGGGCGGTTCAGAAGGCTTCTAGCGAGTCCAGCCACCGCTGCCAACGTCCCCGTTCCCATTTGCCTGCGGCGGAGGGCGCCAGCGAGGGGCAGAGGTGCCAGCTCCGGGGCCGCTCGGCGGGGGCCCAGGCGGCCGTGATGGCCTGCAGAAGAGCCAGCAGCTCGGCCCCTTCCGCCTGCCGCCGTGGCCGCACCAGGGCCACCAGCCGTTCCCCCCATTCCGGATCGGGGCGGGCCAGCAGCAGCAGGGCCTCCACGTCAGCCCCGTCGCGGGCCGCCTCGGCCTGCAGCCGTTCCTCCAGCCGCTCCGGGAACACCGTCTCGCCGCCGCTGTGCAGGGCCCCATCGAGGCGGCCGAGCAGCTCCAGCCCCTCGGGCCCGATCCGGCCGCCGTCACCGCTGCGCCACCAGCCGTCCGGCTGCAGCGGCAGGGGCTGCAGACGCCCCCCCACCAGCCGGCCGGGGCTGAGGCGGGCGCAGCGCACCTCCACGGCCCCGGTGGCGCCATCGAGGCGCAGGGCCACGTCCGCCAGCGGCGCGCCGCAGCCCGGCACGCCGGCCAGGAACCGCTGCGGCCGCAGGGCACACACCATGGCGGCGGTCTCGGTGGCGCCGTAGCAGGGGGCCAGGGGCAGGCGGGCGCGGCGGGCGGCGGCCGCCAGCGGGGCCGGCAGGGCGGCGCCACCGACCCAGATCAGGGCGCAACCGGCCAGCCAGGCCGTGGCCGCGGGGCTGGCCATCAGCCGGGCCAGCTGGGTGGGCACCAGGGAGAGCAGCACGGGCCGCCCCGCGGGCAGGGGACAGGCCTCGGGCAGGAGCTCCGGACGGCGCAGCAGCGCCGGGGCCAGCCAGCGCAGCTCCCCCCCCCAGCGGCGGGCGCGCACCAGCGGCAGCAGGCCGCTGACGTGGTGCAGGGGCAAAGGGTCGAGATGGAGGCAGGACGCCGGATCCAGGCCCAGGCCCTCCAGCCAGGCGGCGCTGGCGTCAGCGGAGGCCTGCAGGTGGGCCAGGGGCTGCAGACACCAGTGGCGCCCGCCGCTGCTGCCGCCGCTGCCCACCACCACGGCGGCCCCGAACCGTGCCAGCTCCGCCAGCTCCTCCGGGGCGCCGCCGAGGGCCGCGGCCAGCTCCCCCTGCTGCCCCGGGCCCGCCAGGGCCACCAGCCGCTGCCGTTCCCAGGCCTGCTCCAGGTGAGCCGCCGCCGCCGCGGGGTCGGCCCGGGCGGCATCGAGCAGCAGGGGCGCCCAGGGGGGATCGGCCACGCGGGGTCTCGGCGGAGCGCCACGGGCAGGCGGCGCTTTCGGGCACGGTAGGGCTGGTGAGGGGCGCCAGCGCCGGCCCCGGCTCAGGCCGCCGCCGCCCAGACCCGCTCGGGGTCCGCATCGAACAGGGGGCCTGCGGGCGTCCAGTCCGGCGCCAGGCCAGGGGCCACCGGCGTCGGGCCCCGCCACTGCAGGGCCGCCAGGTGGGCCGTCCAGCGGGCACCGATGCCGGTCTCGAAGCCGGTGCTGACCATCAGCCGGGGCACCCCCCGGCCCAGCTGGGCCAGCAGGGGCCGGGGGTCCCCGTCCTGGGACGGACGCCGCACCTGCCAGCCCGCCCAGCGCCGGCGCAGCTGGGGCCACTGGCCCAGGGATTCATCCAGGGCCACCGGAACCCGCAGGGCCAGCGCCTCGAGGCCCTCCTGGTCGCCCGGGGCCAGGGGCTGCTCCAGCCACTCCAGCCGCGGCTCCTGCTCCAGCCGCTCCGCCCAGGCGGCTGCGGTGGTCCGGTCCCAGCCGCCGTTGGCATCGAGCCGCAGGCGGCCGTGGGCCGGCAGCCGCTCCAGCAGCCGCTCCAGCAGGCGCCGCTCCAGCCCATCGGCCGCCGCCGCCACCTTCCACTTGAAGGTGGGCGGGCCTGGAGGGCCGGCGAGCCCCCGCTCCAGGGCCTCGAGCATCGCATCGCCGGCGGGGAGCAGCCAGGCCGAGGGCGGAGCGGCCAGCCAGCCACCGGCGGCCACACCCACCTCCCCGTCGATCTCGGCCAGGCCCCCCCCCAGGGCGAAGGCCAGGCTGGGCGGCAGGGCGGGCAGGCGCCGCTCCAGATCGTTCCGTTCCAGGTCGGGGGCGAGGCCCTCCAGCGCGGCGGCCACCGCGCCCGTCTCCCCCGGGTCGAGCGGCGCCGCCTCCCCCCAGCCGACGCCGCCGTCGGGGCCCTGCAGCCGCAGCAGCCAACCCCGCTTGGCCGCCACCGCGCCCGCGGCCGTCTGCAGCGGCCTGGGCAGCCGGAAGGCGAAGGGCCGGATCTGCAGGGCCAGCCGACCCCCAGGGCCCCCGATGGCCGCGCCCGCGCTCACCGGCCCGCCAGCGCCGTCAGCCAGGGGCCGAGGGCCAGGCCGCAGGCGAGCCCGAGGCCGTTGAAGGCCTGGAAGCGCAGGGCCAGGAACTTGCTGCCGATGATGCGCTCGGGCTGGTGGTGCTCCTCGCCGAGGAGCCGGATCAGGGCCCGGGCCGGCGGCAGGCCGATGGCCCCCAGCAGAGCCGTGAGGGGCCACCAGCCCAGCAGCACCGGCGCCCACTGCAGCGCCAGGGCCGCGGCCACGAACCAGGGCACCAGGCCGGCGGCGCGCTGGGTGCCGAGGCGCACCACCGGCGAGCGCTTGCCGTGGGCGGCGTCCTCCTCCACCTGGTGGAAATGGGAGCAGAACAGCACCAGGGTGGTGGCCAGGGCCGGTCCGCTGCCCAGCAGCAGGGCGGCCCCCCAGGGCACCCCGCCCGCCCCCTCACCGGCCGGGGCCAGGGCCAGCAGGGCGGCGGCGGTGGCGCAGGGGCCGAAGGCCAGCCAGCAGAGGGGTTCCCCCAGGCCCCGGTAGCCGAGGCGGAACGGGGGCCCCTGGTACAGGTAGCCCAGGCCGCAGCAGAGCAGCACCAGCAGCAGCACGGCGGTGCTGCTGCGCAGGGCCACCAGGGTCATCAGGGCCAGCCCCACCACCAGACAGCCATTGGCCAGAGCAAGCACCCGGTCGCGCCGGCCGGTGAGGTTGACCACCGAATGGGGCTTGCCGTGGGTGTCGACGCCGGTGTCGGCATCGAAGACGTCGTTGGCGAGGTTCTCCCAGGCCAGCAGCAGCACGGCGGCCAGCAGGAACAGCAGCAGCTGCTCGGGCCGCAGGCCCAGACCCTGGCCCAGCCGCCAGCCCGCCGCCAGCAGCACCGGCATCACCGCCACGGCGTACATGGGCCACTTCACCGCCGCCCGCCAGAGGCGGCCGCGAGAAGAGGCCCCAGAGGCGGCCCCACCCCCCGCGGCGTAACGGCTTGCGACGACCTGTGGCTCAGACATGGGGGCCGCGGGCGTTGGGCGGGGAAAGGCCCATACATTTGAGCAGCCTTCCGCCCCGGTCCCGCGGCCCCTTGGTGCAGGCCCCTGCCACCTTCTCCGCGCTGCTCTCGGCAGCCACCGCCGCCAGCCGGCGTCTGGAGGAGGAGGGAGTGCTCAGCCTGGCCCTGCCGATGGCCGCCCTTGACCCCCTCGTGGCCCTGACCCACCTGGGCACGGGCGGCGACTTCCGCTTCCTCTGGGACGGTGCCCCGGGGCTCAGCATCGCCGCCGCCGGCCAGTGCAACAGCCTGGAGCTGAGCGGTCCGCGGCGCTTTGAGCTGGCCCAGCGCTTCAGCAGCCTCAGCCTCAGCCGCCTGGCCCGCGAACCGGCCCCCTGCCCAGCCCTGGCCCGGCCCCGGGTGCTGCTGGCCTTCGCCTTCTTCGAGAGCCCCCTGCATCCCGGCACTGGAGCGGCGGGGGTGCAGGCGGTCCTGCCCACCTGGCAGCTGAGCCGCCAGGGCCGCCACTGCTGGCTGCGGCTGCAGCGCAGCCTCGGGGGCGATGTCACGGCCCGCAGCGTGGCCGAGGAACTCTGGGACGCCCGCCAGCGGCTCGAGGCCCTGGCCGTGGGCAGTCCTTCCGTGGCGGGCCGGGGCACCCCGGTGGGCATCGCCCATGGCTCCCACTGGCACGCGGGCTACCGCTCCGCCCTTGACCGGGCCCTGGAGCTGGTGGAGCGGGGTGAGCTGCAGAAGCTGGTGCTGGCGGTGCGCCAGCAGCTGTTGCTCGATGGTCCCCTCGATCCCCTCAGCCTGCTGTCGCACCTGCGCCGCAGCCAGCCCGGCAGCTGCCGCTTCCTCTGGCAGCGCTCGGAGCGGGAAGCGCTGGTGGGGGCCTCGCCGGAACGGCTGCTCACCCTGCGGCAGGGCCAGCTGCGCAGCGATGCCCTGGCCGGCACCGCGCCGCTGGGGGAGCCGGCCGATCTCCTGCTCCAGTCGCGCAAGGACCGCCACGAACACGAGCTGGTGGTGGAGACGATCACCGCCGTGCTGCAGAAGGCGGGCCTCGATCCGCGGCGGCCGCGGCGGCCGCGGCTGGCCCGCCACGGCTCCCTGGTCCATCTGCACACCCCGATCACGGCGTCGCTGCGCGGTCAGGCCCCGCTGACCCTGGCCGAAGCCCTCCACCCCACCCCGGCGGTGGCGGGCCTGCCCCGGCGCGAGGCGATGGCCTGGCTGCGCAGCCTGGAGCCGTTCGAGCGGGGGCACTACGCCGCCCCGATCGGCTGGATCGACACCGAAGGCGACACGGACCTGCGGGTGGCGATCCGCAGCGGCACCCTGCGGGGGCGGCAGCTGGAGCTCACTGCCGGTGCGGGGCTGGTGCGGGGCTCCCACCCCGAGCGGGAGCTGCAGGAGGTGGCCCTCAAGCTCGGGGTGCTGCAGCAGCAGCTCAACCTGCCGCTGGCGGCCGGCTTCGGCTGAGCCGGGCCCCCCTCAGCCGGCCAGCAGGCGCTCGATCACCTGATCGGCCAGGGGCTTGCGGCCCAGCCGTTCCACTTCCCGCACGCCGGTGGGACTGGTGACGTTGATCTCGCTGAGCCGGCCGTCGATGACGTCGATGCCGACGAAGAAGAGCCCCTCGGCCCGCAGCACCGGCGCCAGCACATCGCAGATGCGCCGCTCGGCGTCGGTGAGGTCGGCGGCGACGGGAGCGCCCCCCAGGGCCAGGTTGCTGCGGAAGTCCCCCGCCTTCGGCACCCGGTTCACGGCGCCGAGGGGCTCCCCGTCCACCAGCAGGATCCGCTTGTCGCCGGCAGTGACCGCGGGCAGAAAGGCCTGGACCATCACGGGCAGCGTCTCCTGGAGGGTGACCAGCTCCAGCAGGGACCGCAGGCCGGGGGCCGCCGCCGCGGTCCGCACCACCCCCTGGCCGGCCCGCCCCGCCAGGGGCTTGAGCACCACCTCCTGGTGGCCGGCGGCGAAGGCGGCCAGCTGCTCCACCCGGGCGCTGACCAGCGACGGCGCCATCAGATGGCTGAAGCGCAGGGCGCCCAGCTTCTCGTTCCAGGACCGCAGGGCCGCCGGGCGGTTGAGCACCCGCACCCCGAAGGGCTCGGCCAGCTCCAGCAACTGGGTGGCGTAGAGGTAGGCCTCGTCGACGGGCGGATCCTTGCGCATCCAGATCCAGCGGAAGTGATCCAGCGACATGTCACGGGGCTCGTCGGCCTCGACCCAGGGATCGGGCACGCTCCAGCCCTCGGCGGTGGCGGCCATCGGGGCCATTCGCACCGGCTGGGCCCAGGCCCGGGGCCGGTGGCGGCCGTCGTCCGCCGCGGCACTGGAAAGATCGGCCTGGGTGCAGACCCACACCGCCAGACCGGCCCGCTGGGCCGCCTGCATCAGGGCCACACTCGAGTCCTTGGCCGGCCGCAGGCGCGTGATCGGATCGACCACGAACAGCTGGGCGTCCCGATCGCGGCTCACGCGGTCAGACGCAGGATGGGTCCGAGCTCACCGGCCGTGTTGAGCTTGGCGAGTTCGACATAGCCGCCGATGGCGATGCCGTCGATGAAGATCTGGGGCACGCTGGTGCGCCCGCCGGACCGCTTCATCATCACCTCCTTGTTGATTTCGTCGTCGTCGATGATGAATTCGTTGTAGGTGACCCCGAGCCTGTCCAGCAGACCCTTGGCCCGGATGCAGTCGGGGGAGAAGCGATAGGTGTAGATCTCCACCTTGGCCGGCGGCTTCACCTCCACGGCGTCCTGCCCGGATTGCTCTGGGGGGACTCCTGGGATCTCCATCCGGTCACTCGTGGGGCGTCGTGGCGCAGCTTAAGGGGACCGTCCACGCCCCACCAGATCCGCCCATGCCGATCAGCCCAGGCACGGCATCCTGTGGCCTGATCTCCCGACGGTGCATCGTCCGTCGGCTCGATGCTCCCCCGTCCCCCTTCGCCCCAGCAGATCCGCAACGCCCTGCAGGTGGGGTTCGCCGGTTTCCTCGCGGCCGGCATCCACGCGGCGGCCGGACCGGACGTCAACGCGATCGACGGTTTCTATGTGGTCTACGGCGCCGCCCGCAGCCTGCTGCCCACACCGGAGGCGTCGCGGGAGGCGGCCTGGGCGCGGATCGTGGGCACCGTGTTCGGGGGCGCCGTGGTGGTGCTGCTCACCCAGGCCCTGCACAACTGGCTCGCCATCGGGGTCGGCTACGTCCTCATCCAGTTGCTGGGACGCCGGCTGGGGCTGAGTCCGGCCACGCTGATGAACGCGGTGATCATGACCGTGCTGATCCTGGCGGTTCCCGCCCACGAGCGGATGGGGGGCTGGTACGTCGTCGACAGGACCGGCTGGCACCTGCTGGGGCTGCTGCTGGGCATGGCCGTCGAACGCCTGTTCTGGTTCCGCTCACCGCTGCAGCGCCTGGAGGACAGCGAGCGGGGTCTGCTGGGCCGGATCGAAGCCCTGCTGGCTGGAACCTCCCACGACGGGGAGGAGGAACTGATCAGCGCCTACGGCGCCCACTGCGCCGTGCGCAGCACGGTGCTGCGCAGCCCCCAGGCCCACGGCCTGGCGAGTGACGGGATGCAGCAGCGGCATGAGGCGCTTGAGCAGGCGCTGCGCCACGCCGTCGCCATGGTCCGGGTGCCGGCCGTGCTGCGCTCCATCGACGCCGAGGCCTGCCGCGAGGCCCTGCTGCGGCTGCGGAGCCTGGCGGCAGCGCCATGACAGCGCCGGGGCGATCGGCCGTGATCGTGCGCAACGGGGCGGTCCTGGCGCTGGTGGTGGCCGCCTGCAACCACCTGGCGCTGCCGGAGGGCCTGTTTCTGGCCCTGGGGGTCCTGATCATTCTCGAGACCGACCTCGGCGGCGGCGTGCTGGCCGGGCGCGAGCGGATCATCGGCACCCTGCTGGGACTGCTTGCCGTGGTGATCGCCGCGGGGGTCCTGGGCGGCCTGTCCAGCGCCCTCGGGGTATTCCTGGGACTGACCCTGGTGCGGCTGTTCGGCTTCGCCGCCGGCCTGACCAGCGGCTTCGTGGTGGGCGGGCACATGGTGGCGGGCAGCCTGATGAACCACGGCGACGCCTGGTGGCACTACGTGTTCTGGCGGATGGTGATGACGATCCTGGGCGTGATCATCGGGGTGCTGGTGTCGCGCCACATCTACAGCCAGCGGTCCTCCAGCGCCTGGCAGGCCTCCTGTGACGGCTGGCTGCTCGATCTGGCCCGCCTGCTGGAGCGACTGCCGGACAGTCCCGAGCCGGAGGAGGCGTTCGCCGCCCTGCGGGAGCGCCGCAATGGCCTGCGCCGCCGCTTGCCCCAGCTGGCGGCCGAGCGGACGCTGATCCACGGCCAGCCGGACGAGGCCGTGCTGCGGGCCCAGCAGCAGCTGCAGCACGGCAGCACGGTGATGAGCGCGGCGCGGGATCTCGGCCTGCTGCTCAAGGAGGCGGCCCCGGCGGCCTGGGTCCCGCCCGGGCTGGTCCCGCGGCTGCTGGACGACGGCCGGACCCGGATCGAGGCGCTGGTGCAGGGACGGGACGCCCCTGACGCGGTGGCGGACCTGGGCCGCTGCCGGGACCTGCTGAGCGCGGCGCTGCCGCCGTCGCCGCCGGCGCCCCAGGGCGACCGCACCCCGCTGCTGATCGCCAGTCGGCTGCTGCTGCTCGCGGACGCCCTGATCCGCCTGCCCCGCTCCCCCCAGCCGCCGGGGCGACCGGAGGCGGGGCGCTGATAGGGTCGAGCCATCGCCGGATTCGCTTCCCCTTGCTGGATCTCACCGACTTCAAGCGCGACCTCTCCGAGCTCACCGACCGCCTGGGCCATGCCCAGGACTGTCTTTGACGTACCGGCCCTGAAAGCCCGCCAGCGGGACCTGGAACAGCTAGCCTCCCAGCCCGGCTTCTGGGACGACCAGCTGCAGGCCCAGAAGCAGATGCGCCATCTGGATGAGGTGAAGGCCCAGCTGGAGCAGCTGCTGCAGTGGCAGGCGGCGATCGACGATGCCCGCGCCACCCTGGAGCTGTACGACCTGGAGCCCGATGAGGAGCTCCTCAGCGAGGCCAACGGCGGCCTGCAGAGCCTCAAGGGGGCCCTCGACCGCTGGGAGCTGGAGCGGCTGCTGAGTGGCCCCTACGACAAGGAGGGGGCGGTGATCTCGATCAATGCCGGTGCCGGCGGCACCGATGCCCAGGACTGGGCCCTGATGCTGATGCGGATGTACACCCGCTGGGCCGAGGACCACGGCATGAAGGTGACCGTGGACGAGCTCTCGGAAGGGGAGGAGGCGGGCATCAAGAGCTGCACCATCGAGATTGACGGCCGCTACGCCTACGGCTACCTGCGCAACGAGAAGGGCACCCACCGGCTGGTGCGGATCTCGCCCTTCAACGCCAACGACAAGCGCCAGACCAGCTTCGCCGGCGTGGAGGTGATGCCCAAGCTCGAGGAGGACGTCAAGCTCGACATCCCCGAGAAGGACCTGGAGGTCACCACCTCCCGCTCCGGCGGCGCCGGCGGCCAGAACGTCAACAAGGTGGAGACGGCCGTGCGGATCCTGCACATCCCCACGGGCCTGGCGGTGCGCTGCACCCAGGAGCGCTCCCAGCTCCAGAACAAGGAGAAGGCCATGGCCCTGCTGATGGCCAAGCTGCTGGTGATCGCCCAGGAGCAACGGGCTGCCGAGATCGCCGACATCCGCGGCGACATCGTCGAGGCGGCCTGGGGCAACCAGATCCGCAACTACGTGTTCCACCCGTACCAGATGGTCAAGGACCTGCGCACCGCCCAGGAGACCACCGACGTGCAGGGGGTGATGGACGGGGATCTGGATCCCTTCATCCAGTCGCTGCTGCGCCAGGGTGTGGAGATCGCCGCCGACGCGGCCGCCTGATCCCTTCCGCAGCGCCCCCCATGCCCGAGCGCCCCAGCCCCCAGCCCACCCCCACCGCCGAGGCCGGGGGCGAGAACCCGAGCTTCGTGAAGCTCGCCATGCGCAACATGGTGCGCAAGGGCCGCCAGAGCCTGCTCCATTTCGGCCTCACCGCCCTGGGCCTGAGCGGCTTCCTGCTGCTGATCGCCTGGCTGGGTCGCCCCAGCCTGCCGGGATGACCACCCCACAGGCGGCGCCGGAGATCGACCTGGCCTTCAGCCTGGAGTCCGGCGTCGCCGCTGACGCCCCGTCCCCGGAGCCCCTGGCGGACCCCGCCGGGGCCGAGGCGCTCTGGTGCTCCCACCTGGGCGCCTGGCTGGCCCAGCTGCGGCCGGAGCTGCCGGCCCCCCTGCGCGCCGAGGGCTACAGCCTGGGGCTGGAGCTCACGGACGACGCCACGATCGCCGAGCTCAACCAGGCCTGGCGCCAGCACAGCGGCCCCACCGACGTGCTGGCCTTCGCCGCCCAGGAGGAGGCGCCGCCGGCCCCACCGGGGGCGGAGCCGGAGTGGCTGGAGCTGGGCGACATCGTCATCTCCCTCGACACGGCCCGGCGGCAGGCCGAGGCGGCAGGCCACGGCCTGGAGGAGGAGCTGCTGTTCCTGGCCAGCCATGGCCTGCTGCACCTGCTGGGCTGGGATCACCCCGATGACGACAGCCTGGAGGCGATGCTGGCCCGGCAGACGGCCCTGCTGGCGGCGTCCCCCTCCTGACAGGGGCTGTTCCCAGCGGTCATCGGCGGTAGGGTGCCGCTTGTCCCTCCAACGGCGGTGCGATGCCGATGCTCGTTCCAGAGGAACATCCGCCGGCCCTCCGCGAAGTGACCAGCGACGTGACCAACGACGTGCATCGCCGCGGCAGGCGCCTGCGGGTGGGGGCGTGGAAGGTGGCGGGCGACCTGCCGGCGAGCTTCCGCTACGCCGCCCAGGGCCTGGCCTACGGCTTCGCCAGCCAGCGCAACTTCCGCATCCATGTGTTCACGGGGGCCGTGGTGTTCGGCCTGGGGCTGTGGCTGCGCCTGGCCGCTGACCGCCTGGCGGTACTGGTGCTCACGGTGGCGGCGGTGCTGGTGCTGGAGCTGCTCAACACCGCCACCGAGGCGGTGGTGGACCTCGCCATCGGCCGCCAGTTCCACCCCCTGGCCCGCATCGCCAAGGACTGCGCCGCCGCCGCCGTGCTCGTCGCCGCCCTCTCGTCGCTGCTGATCGCCCTGCTGCTGCTCGTGCCCCCCCTGCTGATCCGCCTCGGCGTCTAGACCGTCCCCATGCTCCTGGTCCTCGACAACTACGACAGCTTCACCTTCAACCTGGTCCAGTACCTGGGTGAACTGGCCGCCGACCACCCCCTCGCCGCCACGGTGCGGGTGGAACGCAACGACGCCCTCGACCTGGAGCAGATCCGGGCCCTCGACCCGGCGGCGATCCTGATCTCCCCCGGGCCCGGCGACCCGGACCAGGCCGGGGTCTGCCTGGAGGTGCTGCGGGACCTGGGACCCACCGTGCCGGTGCTGGGGGTGTGCCTGGGGCACCAGTGCCTGGCCCAGGTGTTCGGCGGGCGGGTGGTGCGGGCCGGTGAGCTGATGCACGGCAAGACCTCACCGGTGCACCACCGGGGCGCCGGGGTGTTCGAAGGCCTGCCCGAGCCCCTCACCGCCACCCGCTACCACAGCCTGATCGCCGAGCGGGAGACGTTGCCCGACTGCCTGGAGATCACCGCCTGGCTGGAGGACGGCACGATCATGGGCCTGCAGCACCGGGAGCACCACCACCTGCAGGGGGTGCAGTTCCATCCGGAGAGCGTGCTCACCCAGGCCGGTCACCAGCTGCTGGCCAATTTCCTGCGCCTGGCCTCCCACTGCTAGTTTCGCGCCACATCCCGGGCCCGGTGGGGCCAGACGCGACTCCATGGTTGACCCCACCAGCCGGTCCGCGACAGCGCTGACCGGATCCGCGACAGCGTTGCGTCGCACCACCACCACGGCCCTGCGCCTGGGTGCGGGTCTGGCCCTGGCGGCCGGACTCACCCTGCCGATGCCGGCCCTGGCCCAGAAGGGCGGCGGCGTCTCGATCACCCACCTGGGCCACAGCGCCCTGATGATCCAGGGGGGTGGCGCCCGGGTGCTGGTCAACCCGTTCCAGGCCGTGGGGTGCGCCGCCGGCCTGCCCGTGCCCCGCGTCAGCGCCGATGTGATCCTGGCCAGCAGCCTGCTCAAGGATGAGGGCGCCCAGGTGGCCAGCGGCAAGTTCCTGGTGAAGCCGGGCTCCTACCGGCTGGCCGGCCTGCAGATCGAGGGCATCGCCGCCCCCCACGACCGGGTGGGCGGCCGCCGCTTCGGCAACGCCACCCTCTGGCGCTGGCGCCAGGGCGGCCTCGACATCGCCCACCTCGGTGGCACCGCCGGCCGCCTCGGCCCCGCCGACAGGGTGCTGCTGGGACGACCCGATGTGCTGATCATCGGCGTGGGCGGCGGCGGCAAGGTCTACACCGGCCAGGAGGCGGCCGAGGTGGCCCGGGAGCTGCAGGCCCGTCGGGTGATTCCGGTGCAGTACACCACCGGCAAGCCCCCCGCCGGCTGCGACCAGGGGTCGGTGGAGCCGTTCCTGAAGGCGATGGTGGGGGCCACGGTGCGCCGCAGCGGCCGCACCATCTCCGTGGTTCCCCCCCTGGGGGATGGGGTGGTGGTGGAGGTGATGCGCTGAGGCTGGCCCACGGCCATGCCGGCCGCCAGGGTCAGCTCAGCTGCTCGATGGCCCGATAGGCCTCCCAGAAGCGCTCCATCTGGGCGCCGGTGCCGAGGCTGACCCGCAGGGAGCCGTCGATCAGCGGCTTACCGGCCATCGAGCGCACCAGGATGCCGGCCTGGCGCAGGTCGGCCTCCACCGCCTCCGCGGAATGGCGGGGCCAGAGCAGCAGGTAGTTGCCGCCGGCGGCATGGTGGCGCACACCCGCCTGGCGCAACTGGCTCAGGAGCTGGTCGCGGGCGCGCAGCACCTCGGCCACGTAGGCATCCACATAGGCCTGGTCGGCCAGGGCGGCATGGGCGGCGGTGACCGCGAAGCTGTTGATGTCGTAGGGCCCGCAGACCCGGCCCACCCGCTCCACCAGCGCCGGCGCGCCGATGGCGAAGCCGATGCGCAGGCCCGCCAGGCCGGCCGTCTTGGCCAGGGAGCGCAGCACCAGCAGGTTGGGGGCCACCGCGAAATCGGCGACGGGCAGCACGCTGTCGCCGGTGAAGGCCTCGTAGAGCTCATCGACCACCACCAGGGTGTCCGGCGCCGCCGCCGCCAGCTCCAGGATCCGCTCGGGCGCCAGCCGGGTGCCGGTGGGGTTGTTGGGGTTGCAGATCAGCAGAATCCGTGGGGCGCCCGCCGCCGCGTCCGGGGCCTCCAGGGCCGCCCGGATCGCCTCGAACGGGAAGCCGAAACCCGGCAGGCTGTAGGGAATCGCCTCGATCGCCATGCCCTGCATGCGGGCACAGGGCGTGTAGTAGCCGAAGGTGGGGCTGGTGGTCAGCAATCGGTCGCCCGGCGAGCCGAAGGCCTGGAAGACGGCATGGATGGCCGCGTCCACGCCGTTGAACAGGCCGATGTGGGCCGGCGTCAGGCCCCGGCCCCCGAGCGAGCGCACCACCGCCTCCCGCAGGCCGTCGTACTCCGGATAGATGGCGTAATGATCGGCCGGGATGGCGCGGATCGCCTCCACCACCCGGGGGCTGGGCCCGACGGTGTTCTCGTTGAAGTCAAGCCGCAGCAGGCCGCGGCGCCCCTCCAGGGGGGCGCTGTAGGCGGTGAGGGTCTCCACCTCCGGCCGGGCCCGGGGGCAGGGGGGAACGGCCGGGCTCTCGCCTGGGGTGGGGCTGGTCACGGCGGCGGAGCTCAGATCGCTGCGACTGCCATCCTGCAGTGCAGCCCTACCGTCTGTGCAGGACGATCTGGAATCCGGTGGCGAGAGCGGAGCTGACCCTGCGGGCCCTGGAGCGGGGGGATCTGCGCTTCATCCACGACCAGGTCAACAACCGCAGCGTGATGGCCTACTGGTTCGAAGAGCCCTACGAGTCGTTCGATGAGCTTGAGGAGCTCTACAACCGCCACATCCACGACAATGCCGAGCGCCGCTTTGTCGTCGAGAATCGGGGCGCAGAGAACGGGGCCAGGGAGCTGATCGGCCTGGTGGAGCTGATCGAGATCGACTACATCCACCGCCGGGCGGAATTCCAGATCATCATCGCCCCGGCGCACCAGGGCAAGGGCTACGCCAGGTTCTGCATCCACAAGGCCCTTGACTACTCCTTCACCATCCTGAATCTCCACAAGATCTACCTGTCCGTGGCGGTGGACAACGAAAAGGCCCTGCACCTCTATCAGCAGTGCGGCTTCGTCGAAGAGGGCCATCTGGTGGGCGAGTTCTTCATCGAAGGCCAGTACCGGGACGTCAAACGCATGTACATCCTTCAGGAGGATTATCTGGCCAGAACGCCCAAGGGCTGAGGCCCGAGGCGGCGCGCTGGCCTCCTTCGCGCCCGGGGGCTCAGAGGATCCCGGAGGCGGCGATCGTGGCCCTCGAGATGTCGAGTTTCAGAGCCAGCTGATTGGCGATCTGGGCACCAAGCCAGACGCCACCGGTATGGCCCAGCTCCCTGGGAGTGGGAGGAACACCAAAGATGTCTTCGCTGGTACCGGGAAGGCGGCTGGTGATGCCATCGAATTGCCAGTGCACACCCAGGTAGACCCGGCTCAGCGAGTTATCCACCATCGCCTGCCACAGATTGTCGTAACTCAGGGTGAGAAGTTCCCGCGGCCGCAGCGTGCGGGGGTCCATGTTGCGGCCATCGAACTCATCGGAGACGAATTCGAAGCGCACATCATCCAGGCCGCTGCCGCCGGAATCGAAGCTGCTGACACCCCTCTCCACCAGGAACAGCCGCAGCAGCTGGAAGGCCGCCGCCCCGAAGGTGGCATGGCCGGAGGGGTAGGCGGGAAAATCGGGCGTCAGCCCCGTGCCGGCGCCGTTGGTATCTGGGCGCCCCAGGGGCAGCCAGTCGGGGTCGGCGACCCCGTTTCCGGCAACGGCCTCCCGGATCCCCACCGCCGGCCGCCACATCATGTGGGTCCGGGCGTACTTGTAGTGCCAGGCATCGATGCCCGCATCGGCCATGGCCACGGCCGCGCCCGCGATCACACCCAGTTCATCCAGCTCCTCGAGCTGGCCGGGATTGCGTTCCTCGATGGAGTCCAGAACCGTCAGCACCACCTGCAGGTAGAGGCGGGGCGGGGTTCCGAGTTCCTGGGGGCCGTCGTACCCCCAGGCGATGCCGATGACCTCTTCGGCGAGGGTCCGGAAGGCCGGGTCGCCGGGGGCGCGGTTGATCTCACCCTTGGCCGCCACTCTCCCGAAGTCATCGCGATAGTGCTGGGTGGCGGTGACGGTGTCGGCGTCGAGGCGACCGGGCGGTGGCGGAAAGTCCATCACCCGGACCGCGGCCAGGGGTGTGGCGCTTCCCCAGACGCCACCCAGAAAACCCTGGGTCGGCTGGGTGGGTGGCGCCTTGTGGTTGTAGGGCGTGCCGTCAGGCGTGTAAGCGGCGCGCGCCTTGTTCATGTCGTCCATGCCGAACTGATGGACGGCCGTGCCGTAGGCCCTGCCGGCCATCTCCACCGGCGTCCTGGCAGGACCCATGTCGAAGTAGTCGAGCCAGTTGATCCAGGCCGGCTCCAGCATGGAGGCCTGGTTGGGATAGCGCAGCCGGAGCACCTGGTGACAGGCGGCAGCGGCGGCCAGATCCCTTTCCTTATGGCTGGGAAACGGCAGCAGGCCGGCGGGGATCGGAAGGCTGAGCAGCTTGGTGGCGGAGCCGGCGACCACGGCCCTGACGTCATGCAGAGCCGCCAGGGCCATCCCGAGGGCCCGAGCCGTGAGAAAGGGTCCCCTCTGGTCACCGGAGGACAGGGAATTGGTGTGATCCCTGCGAACACACTCCAGGCTCATGTCAATCCAGAACCGTGTTCTGATGCCACCTGCCGTCATGGTCCTGTCCGTGAAGGGCCCCCCGAGTGTGAAGAGGACGATCAAAAAGACCTGGACCCGCGATCACGCCCTCCTGTCCTGTTGATGGTGGCTGGCTGTCATCAAGGTGACAGGCCGATGGCCAGGCCCTGAACACGCCCGTGAGTCATCAGCGGCGGTGCTGATGCACCAGCCTGGCGCGCACAGGTGGCTCGATCGCCACCGACGCAGCCGCCACCGACCCAGCCCGGGCGTGCCCAGCCGCGCGGGCCTTCGGCGGGGTGGCCGTCAACGGCTTCGGACGGCTCTGGGAGGTCCACCAGTCGAAGCCCAGCCCCGGGAACATGGCCACCCGGCGGGCCATGGCATGGAAGAACACATAGGCGGCCAGCAACCGCCGGAGGGATCCGAAGCGGGATTCCCGGATCGCTTCGATGCCATCGTCGCTGGGGAGGCGGATGCCGTTGCCGCAGCCCCCATGGATCGGGCTGGGGATCACCAGGGCCGCATGAAAGCGCTCGGCGGTGATGCAGGGATCGGAACTCAGGGCGACGATGTCGGGGCCGGCGCCCAGGTGGCGGAGGCCATCGGCCTGCCGTGCCGCCTGGATCACCGCATCGGCGTGGGCACGCTGCCTTTGGCTGCAGCGGCCGTCCGGGACGCCCAGGAACAGCAGCGTGCCGCGCACCAGCCGATGGCCATAGCCATGCAGCAGGGAATCGATCGGATCAGTGCCATGCACATCGAGGGCCGTGAGGCCATAGCTCAGGGCGAAGAGCTTGCTGACGTAGTTGCTGAGCAACTGGTGCAGCCCCTCGGCCTCCCCGATCACCAGGGTGCGCCGGCCGGTACGGGCCAGGAGCTGGCGCCCCTGCAGGAACCTCAGGCCCAGGGTCCAGCACCAGGGACCCAGGACGTAGAGGGCCACGTCGGCGGGCAGGCTCAGGGCCAGCAACAGGGCCCCCATCCCTTGCCCTTCGGCAAGGCCGAGCAGTGGCAACAGGGCCAGGGTGACGCCCCGGAACAGCGGCGTCCCCCATCCCAGGCTGCCCAGGACGTAGAGCGCGTGGATCAGCCAGGCGGTCGGGGTCTCCAGGACATGCCAGGCCCATTGCCGTCCCTCCTGCACCAGCTGACGGGAGACGGCGCTGGTGAGGGGCTGCCCCCCTTCATCGGCACCGATGATCTCGCGGACATCGTTGACCAGGAGCTGGTCCTCCATGGTCTCCAGGGCCAGCAGGGCCTCGGGTCGCAGCCGCAGTCCCAGGGGGCGCTGCTCCGGGAAGGCCTGCTGGACCTGGCGGCAGAGGCAGAACAGCAGCTCGGTGAGGGTCTGGTGCATGGCGGCCACCGTGGCGGTGGCCGCTTCGGAGCTGCGGCGTCCCGCGGCCGTGGTGAACAGGCGATGGTGGAAGGCCTGGTCGGGGGCCTCGGGGCTGCCGGGGCCGTCGGGGGCGTCGGGGGCCAGCGACGAAGCCCCCGGGAGGCTGGCCGGATCACCGATGACCAGGAACACGTCCTGGATCACGGCCTCGCTCACCAGCCGATCGCAGGCGTCCAGCACCTGCCGGCAGGGGGTGCTCTGGCCGGAATCGCTGAGCACCAGCACGATCGACCGGCGGGACAGATTCAGGGACGATGGGTCGCGGTGCAGCTGCTGGAGCACGCAGCTGGCGGAGAGCGTGCTC
This sequence comes from Synechococcus sp. CCAP 1479/10, assembly GCF_019038515.1. Taxonomy (NCBI): domain Bacteria; kingdom Bacillati; phylum Cyanobacteriota; class Cyanophyceae; order Synechococcales; family Synechococcaceae; genus Synechococcus; species Synechococcus sp. CCAP 1479/10. The sequence continues at coordinate 88,611 of NZ_JAFKRJ010000032.1, forward strand.
ACATGCAGCAAGGGCATGAGCCGTTCCAGATCCCGTGCGAAGTGGGCACCCAGCCAGAGGTTGTTCTCGATGCCGGTGACCAGGAGGTCCACATGGCTGGACCGGGCCAGGGCCGGATCCAACCCCTCACGGCCGAGCGATGCCTGCTGGTCATGCCGTCGCGTCGCCGTGCCGATCAGCAACCGGGCCAGGGCCTTGGCGCTGGCGCGATTGGCCGAGCGGGGATTGATCCAGTCGTCCTGGATCCTGGACAGCAGGCCGGGGATGGCCGCCAGGTCCGCGCCGACCGGGTCCAGGCGCAGGCGGCCGTGCCTGGATGGGGCCCCCGCTGGTCCGGGGCCGTCGCTGCAGAGTTGGCGGCGGCGACGGATCTCCTCCAGGGTCAGCTCCCGTTCCTGCGACAGCGAGTGGATGGTGAGGTCCGTGGGGGACAGAAGGGCGATCTCGCCGGCGATGGGGTCCAGATCGATGCGGTGGCAGCCGGGCCGGCCCGCCAGCACCGCCTCCACCGCGGCCGGTTCGGAGGCGTAGAGGGCCGTGGCGCCGGGTCCATCGAAACCGATGCTGATCGGCTGCCCCTGGCTGCAGAGCACAAGCCGGTCGGGCCAGGTCGAGGAGATCACGACCAGCCCGAAGCGGCCCCGACCGCAGGCCATGAACTGGCGGGCCGCGGCAAAGGGATCGTTGTGCAGGAACGCGCCGATGGCCGCGCGGATCCAGCGCTGCGTCCGCGCGGAGCTGTAACGCCGCAGCCGGGGATCGGCCTCCAGCCGCTGCTGGATCCGCAGGGTCAGCTCCTCGAGCACCCCGGGGTGATCGAGGCCGGCGTCCGGGCGGGAGGCGATCTGATCCTGGAAGGCGGCTTCGAAGCCCGTGGCCCACGGCCCGAACGCGTCGGTGGCCGGGGCGGTGGCGGGCTCCGCCAGAAGGCGAAGGGAAGCCAGCCGCACGGAGGCGAACCAGTCGCCCTTGCAGATCAGCAGATCCATCAGTCCGGCCATCGTCGTCGAGGCGCCGGCCGCCGGATGGCCGCAGCGGAGGGCAACCGCCAGCCAGGCCCCCAGTTCGTTGACGTCCGCCTCGGTGCCGAACAGGGTGAAGCCTTCAAAGCTGCCGTCGTGGGCGATGCGGTGCTGCACCGCCTGCCAGTCACTCACCCAGCGTCCCTGCCGCCTGGACCAGAGACGGCGGCGCTGGGGCGGGGACCATTGGTGCCAGTGGGACGCCAGGTTGCCGGGGGCGCCGCTGGAGCCGGAGCCGTAATGCCAGGCCGCGATCAGCCCGGAAGGCAGCGTTCGTCGGCCCGTCCGCAGGGCCCGGTGTCCGGCACGGCGAAGGCCGCGCTCCAGCGATCGGGTGAGGTGGCCGCGCTTGCCGTTGGCCATCCCGTGCCCGACGAAGCCGATCCGGCCCTTCCGATCGCGCACCAGCACCAGACCGGCTCCCGCGGGGGCTCCCCGGGTTTCCATCTCCAGGCCCATGGCCCGGAAGCGCTCGATCGCAGGCGGCGACAACAGCTCCCCCCGTGCCGCCGGATCGTCTGCACAGATGAAGCCGAAATGGCCGCAGTGGAAGCAGGCGGCCCGGCCGCTGCCGATCGCCTGCCAGTCGGTGCGTGAGGCCAGCAGCAGCGCGCCGTTGGCCGCCGCCACGCTGACCAGCAGGGCCCGGACCGGGGCGGAGCCATCGGCGGGCAAGGCCACCAGGACGCCCCAGGCCAGGGCGAGGGCCAGCAGGTTGAACAGCAGTCCGCCGCTGGCCTTCAGTCGCACCCGCCAGGGCGTCGGGTCACCGACGGCCACCCAGGGCAGCGATCGCACCCCGCCGTCGGCCGGACCGATCGGCCCCAGGGGCGCCAGGCTCCGGAGGGTCTCGCCAGGGGAGCGATGCTCCAGGAGGTTGACCACGGCCAGGGCGGCGCCATCGCTGTCAACCATGGCCCGCAGCAGCCCATGGCCGGCCCCATGGAGGAGTTCGGCCGAGCACCAGCTCAGCCGGATCAGGGAGGGCAGCAGAAGCCACCACGCGGTGGCCTGGCCCGACGAGCCGGCGACCACCAGGGCGAGCAGTTCCGGCCAGCAGCAACCGACCCACCCAGGCGTCCCAGCGGGCACGGGCCACCGACGCCGCGCATGGAGGACGGGGGAGGACATGACAGGCGAGCCCACGCAATGGCGCCACTGTCCGGGGATCGCTCCCGGCGTGTGTTGATCCCCATCGCCTCCAGGCGGGAGATCGGTGCCACCCAGCTGTCACCTGGATGACAACCCAGGCAAACCATGGGATGGTGGCGTCGCCGTCGGAGGGTGATGGGGGGCTTCGAGGCCAGTGAGTTGAGGTCCTTCCCGCTGTTCGCGGGCCTTGAGATCAAGCAGCTGGAGAGCCTTCTCGGCGAGCACAGGACCCTGCAGGTGCCGGCGCAGCATCAGCTGGTCTTCGAGGGCGACTGGAACGATGGCTTGTTCCTGATCCGCTCGGGAGTGGTCAAGGTCCGGCGCTTCACCCTGCAGGGGGAGGAAGTGGTGATCGCGCTGATGGGCGCCGGAGAAATGTTCGGTGAGCTGGCGATGCTGCTCGGGAACAGTCGACGCTCCGCCGATGTGGTGGCGCTCACCCCGCTCGAGGTGGTGAAACTGCGCTGGAAAACGGTTCAGGACGAACTGGATCGCTCAACGGACTTCGCCTTGGAGATGGCTCGGCTGCAGGCACGACGACTGCTCTGCCTGGGGCGGCGCTTCAGCCTGCGGGGCGAGGATGCCTCCACCCGTGTCCTGGCCACCCTGCTGGAGCTGGCCTTCTGCAGCGGCTATGGAAACGATCCGCTCGCCCCGATTCCCGACCTGAAGCAGACGGAGATCGCCACCATCGCCGGCCTGGCCCGGGGCACCACCTCCCGGATCCTCACCCAGTTCCGCTCCCGGGGAACCATCGTCCAGACGGCCGAGGGGCTGCGACTGGCGAATCTCGAACCGCTGCGGCGGAGGGGGCTGCTGGAACCTTGACGAACCCGTGGTGACGCCCGATTCCGGGTGGCCGGAAATGACAGAACGCCCACGGAAAAAGTTCACAAAGGCTAAGATCGCCGCCAGCAATCGGCACGTTTCAGCGTTGGCCGCAGGCCCGGGCCAAGCGACGAATCTTCAATGAATCGGCGATGAACCAGCGATGGGCACAAGCGTGAAACCTGTCAAGCGTCCACCGGAACGGCGTCAGGTCACCGTGCTGTTCTGTGACCTGGTCAACTCCACAACCTTGGCGGAGCAACTCGACCCCGAGGAGCTGATGGAGTTGGTCGAGTCTTACTATGCCATTTGTGATGACATTGTGTCCTCACACAGTGGCTACATGGCCCAGTATCTGGGTGATGGCATTCTGGCGTACTTCGGCTATCCCGATGCCTCGGAAGAAGCGGCCCCCAATGCCGTCAGGGCCGGTCTGCGGCTGCGGGAAGCGATCCGGCGCCTCCCGTCGCCCACCTGCGACCCCCTGCGCTGCCGCATCGGCATCGCCACGGGATCCGTGGTGGCCACCAGCATCCGCGATATCGAAACGCCCCACAAGGCCGGGCTGATGATGGGGAAAACCCCGAATCTGGCCGCCAGGCTGCAATCGGAAGCCGGGCCCAACCAGATCCTGGTGTCGGAGAGCACGCATCGGATCACACGGGAGTTGTTCCATCACCAGAGCCTGGGCTCAAAGGAACTGAAGGGCTTCAATCAAGCCATGCAGGTCTATGCGGTGCTGGAGGAAACCGACGTCTCCTGCCGTTCCCAGGCCCGCTGTAAAACGAGCGATCTGCCGCTGATCGGCCGCCAGCAGGAGATGGAGCTGCTGCGGAAGACATGGCAGACCGCCTCTGCAGGGCAGGGCCAGCTGGTGCTGCTCCAGGGGGAAGCCGGCATCGGCAAGTCCCACCTCGTCGGTGAACTGAAGCGATCCCTGCTGGATCAGGGCCATCGTCAGATGAGCTGGTACTGCGGCCCGAACACCAGGGAAAGCACCCTGCATCCCATCGCCGAGCAGATCAACAAGGCCGCCGGCTTCGAGAAGGGCGAACCCGATGAGAGCCGCCACGAGAAGCTGGCCCGGATGATGGAGCGCTATGGCGCCACGGAAGCCAGCGGCCTGGAGGTTCTGGCCGATCTCATCGGCCTGCGCGGTGGGGACCGATCAGCGCTGGACGGACTGACCCCCGAGAAGAAACGCCAGATTCGACTGGACACCCTGCTGGCGATGATCCAGGCCTGGAGCGATGGTCAGCCGAGCCTGATCGTCGTGGAAGATCTCCACTGGATCGATCCCACAACCCTGGAGCTGCTCGATCGTCTGATCACCGCAGCCCATCGGCAGCCCTTGATGGTTCTGGCCACGGCGAGGCCCGAATTCAAGCCGCCCTGGCCATCGGGCGACAGCGGCGTCCATCTCAACCTCAAGCGACTGGACCGCGCCGCCTCCGAACTGATCTGCTCCTGCCTGAACGCCGATGAAGTCCTCTCTCCCCAGCTGACCAGGCGCATCGTCGAACGCTGCGATGGGATTCCCCTGTTCGTGGAGGAAACGACGAAATCGATGCTCGAGCAGCTGCGTGCCAACGGCTCCAGCGGCGGTGATGGCACCGACCCCATCCCGGAAACGCTGCAGGACTCCCTGGCCGCCCGCCTCGATCGACTCGGGCCGGCCCGAAGGCTGGCCAGTATCGCGGCGGTCATCGGCAGAAGCTTCACCTACGAACTTCTGGAGGCCGTCTCCAGCGAACCGGAGGCGGTGTTGCGCGAGCAGATGGATGATCTGCTGATTTCCGGGCTGCTGCAGTTCTCTGATCAGACCGCCGGTGAGGCCTATGAATTCAAACATGCGCTGATTCGTGATACGGCCTACGAAACGATGCTGAAGCGGGAGCGACAGACCCTTCACGAACAGATCGCCACGACACTCTCGGCTCAGTTTCATGAGCTCATCGACGCGGAACCCCAGCTGCTGGCCCATCACTTCACCCGCGCCGGTTCCTTCGAGCAGGCCATCCCCCACTGGATCAGTGCGGGGCGTCGATCCGCTGAAATGGCCTCCCATGAAGAAGCCGTGCAGCATTTCCAGACGGCCCTGGATCTGCTGCGCCACGACGCCTGCCGACCGGAGGGTCTGCCCGCCTCCCTGGAGCTGATGCTGCTGCTGGGCCTGGCCATGAGCCTGGCGGGATCCCGCAGCTACTCGGCGCCCGAAGTGGGCCAGATTCTGGAGGAGTCCCGATCGTTGGCAGAGCGACTGGAGGACAGCCAGTCGTCGTTTGCGATCCTGCGGGGAATCTGCAATTTCCACATCGTCTCCTGCGATCTGGACAACGCCGAGCGCTCGGCAGGCCAGTGCATCCAGCTATGGAACCAGGGCAGGGATCCCATCCATGGCATCGAAGCCCATTTCTCCATCGGCTACGTCCATTACGTCAAGGGATCGATGGCCCTGGCGCGCCAGCATCTGAGCGAAAGCATTGACCTTTACCATCTGCACGAGGGCTGGGATCTCAGTTTTCCCTCCACCCATGATCCGATGACCGGCTCACTCACGGCCCTCGCCATGGTGGAGCAGGCCTGCGGCGATCCGGATCAGGTGGCCGCCACCCTCGAACAGGCGCGGCGGCATGCGGAACGCCTGGGAAGGAACTACGAAACGGTCTACACGCTGAGCCATGAACTGTTGATTCTGGTGCTGCAGGGCCGCTACTTGGAGGCCATCGCCGTCAGCGATTCCATCCTGAGGATCTCCGATGCCTATGGCTACCTGACCTGGCGCGCCATTGCCAAGGTGTACAAAGGGGTCGCCCTGGCGCAGGCAGGCCAGGCCGAGCCCGGGGGCGAGGCCCTGGCGATCGCGATGGAAGGCATGCGAGAACAGCAGCGCCTGGGTGTGATGACACTGGAGGTGACGTGACCCCCTTTATCGGTCCAGGCCTTATGAGAGTGGTTGGTTGTGATCATGCGGCAGCTCCCTGTTGAGCTGCCTCCAGGG
>NZ_JAFKRJ010000033.1:0-2772 GCF_019038515.1 Synechococcus sp. CCAP 1479/10
CCCGGGGCCAGGGGCGCCCGGCCGGCCGGGGCCCCTGGGCGGCCCGCGGCAGCCCCACCAGCAGCGGCAGCATCACCAGGGCCGCCGCCGCCAGCCGCAGGGTGGCGGCCTGCAGCGGCTCCGGCCCGCCGGCCAGCAGCCCCGCCCGCGCCAGCAGCGCCCCGCCGCTGCCGCAGGCCAGGGCCCCGAGCGCCAGGGCCACACCGAGCCCGTCATTGCTCGCCAGAGCGCCGCCCGCCCCATCACCGCCCGTGGGCAGGCCAGCCTCGGGGCCGTCCTGCCGGGGGGCGCGCTGGTGCACCACCAGCAGCACCGCCAGGGTGATCAGCGCGATCCCCAGCCACTGGGCCGGCCGGGGCACCTCCCCCAGCAGCGCCACCCCCGCCAGGCTGGTGACCGCCGGGCCGCCGGCATCGATGGTGAGGGTGCGCCGGGTGCCCAGCCGCCGCAGGGCAGCAAAGAACAGCGTGTCCCCCAGGGCGATCCCCAGCACGCCGCTGAGGGCCAGCAGCACCAGTGAGCGCGGCGCCATCTGCCACGGCATCACGAGGGCCAGCGGCAGCAGCAGGGCCACCGCCAGCAGGTTCTTGAGCAGGTTCAGCCGGGCGGCCGAGAGGGAGGTGGGCAGCCGGCGCCACAGCAGGCTGGAGAAGGCCCAGCAGAAAGCGGCCGCCAGGGCGGCGGCGACGGGGGCGGCGGACAAGGGGCCGCGGGAGGGTGGGGGAGTTGCGATCATCGCCTGATCGCGCCCATCGCCCGAGGCCCCCGTGAGCGGATCCATCGCCGACGCCATCAGCTTCTTCCGGCTCAGCTGCGGCCGCTGGCGCTCCCAGCGCAGCAGCCACCACCTGCTGCACCGCCGCGCCGAGGCGGGCGGCTCCTTCATTGAAGTGGTGGAGCTGGAGGCGGCCGATCCGCGCCTGGAGGCGATCGCCGTCCTGCACGGCCAGGATCCCGCCGGCCTGGTGGGGGGCTGCCGGGTGCGCTGGAGCGGCTCGATGGCCTGGGACAAGGCCGGCGAGGCCCACGAGGGCGAAAGCGTCTTCGGCCTGATCCCCACCGATGGACGGGGCCGCAGCGGCCTGCTGCTGCGTGACCGCGGCTACGCCGAAACGGCGCCGGTGGCCGGCCACTTCGCCATGGACGACCGCGACGGCCTGCTGCTCACCACCAGCTACGAGACGATGAACAGCCTGGAGCGCTTCAGCTTCGCCGGGCCCGACGTGCGCCTGCGCACCAGCACCGTCGAGGGGCTCTCCAACACCGCCTCCTTCTGCGTCGAGACCCGGATCGCCGACGGGGCCACCAGCGCAACCGGCGCCGGCGCCGACGCAACGGGCTCCCAGGCAGACGCCCCGGCGAGCCCCGAAACCGCCTGCCTGTCAGCCCTGGGCTGGTGACGGGGCGCGCGTTGGTGTTGTGTCGCCAACGTTACGGACTGTGAGCCCTGCCCTCCCGGGCCCGGGGCCGCCGGGGCCCTACTTCTACGATCCCCAACGACGGATGCCGGACCACGCGTGGCTCTTCCACTCCTCAAGTACGCCCCCACTTCCCAGAACTCGCGCGTCGCGCCGTTCCGGGTGGGTTCCGACGAGGACCCCAAGGCCGTGTCCATGGACAAGGCCATGGACCGGGAAGATCAGAATTTCGTGATCGAAGCGGCCTACCGCCAGATCTTCTTCCATGCCTTCAAGGTCGACCGCGACCGCACCCTTGAGTGCCAGCTGCGGGACGGCCAGATCACGGTGCGGGACTTCATCCGCTCCCTCTGCCTGTCGGACACCTTCAACCGCAGCTTCTACAACCTCAACAGCAACTACCGGGTGGCCCGCCACCTGGTCGAGAAGCTGCTGGGTCGCCCGGTCCACGGCAAGGCCGAGGAGATCGCCTGGTCGGCCGTGATCATGACCAAAGGGGTCAAGGGCGCGGTGGACGCCATCCTCGACTCCAAGGAGTACCTGGACGCCTTCGGTTACGACACCGTCCCCTACCACCGCAACCGCGTGGTGGGCTCCCGCGAAGTGGGTGAGACCCCCTTCAACATCACCTCCCCCCGCTACGAGTCCTACTACCGGGGCATCCTGGGCTTCCCCCAGATCGTCTACACCGGCAAGTCCCGCAGCTTCCCCGAGCGCGCCCAGCAGCGCCGCGGCGGCTTCCCGCAGGACTACCTGCCCTGGGTCCGCACCCTGCCCGCCCTGCGTGGTGTCGGCAGCGCCGCCGCCGGCAACACCGGCATGGACTACCTCTCCAAGGTTCCCTACCGCAGCATCGGCCGCTGAGTTCGGCCGTCGTCGGCCGGTCACCCACCGGCCCCTGAGTTCACCCTGGCCCCGCAGCGTCATTGCTGCAGGGCCTTTTTCGTGTCCCCGTCCGGGGAGAGGGGGGTCGGGCGCGCCCCAGGCCGTCAGTGGATGCTGACCCCGGCCGGCCGCTTCCGCCCAAAGCCGGAAAGGTCCTCCAGACTGATCCCAAACGAATTCTGATGTTGTGAGCCAGAAGACGCTGACCTCCCTGGCGATGATGACGCTGCGCCAGCTGCGGCAGATCGCCAGCGACCTCGGCGTGTCGCTCTACAGCCGCAAGTCCAAGGAGGAGCTGGTGGAGGCCATCAGCACCCGCCAGGTGGAGGAGGGTGAGGGGCGCAGCCTGGAGCGCATCGAGGCCGAGATGGCCCCGGCGCCCCGGCCGGCCGCCGAGACCCGCGTCGTCTTCCTGCCCCGCGATCCCCAGTGGGCCTACGTCTTCTGGGACATCTCCGAGGACGACCGC
>NZ_JAFKRJ010000034.1:0-164529 GCF_019038515.1 Synechococcus sp. CCAP 1479/10
ACTGCCGACCAGAGCTGACAATGGCCCGCTCAGACCAAAACGGCGTGGCGGGCCTCGGATTGACGACTATTTCAGCAGCCTCCTAGGACTAGCCTGCCTAGCCCCTTAAGCTTCTTATTGCTGAGAAGTCCCTCGCTAACAATGTAGGGTAGCTTCTCAACCTGCGTAAAGTGAACCAGATCCCTGATATCACGCGACATGGCAAATAATTGAATGCTGCTTAAAGATGCAGCTCTTGGCGCTGCTGTGAACTGCTGTTTAGCTGATGTACTTGTTGAAGCTGTTTGATTTACGACGATTAACTGAAGGTGTTCCAGATCTGCAACCCTTGAACTTTGCGTCCCATCGTCCCAAGAGATTAGTGCATCATATCCTGAAACAAAGAACCTTCCCGATAGACTAACTATCCGACCTTGCTTTAGCTTTCTGGTCTTGCCCGCTCCAGCTATGCCGTGCCATTGATCATTCTGAGTTGCGCCATACCGTGTTTCAGCGACCCTATTACCAACCCTGAAGATAGACATTAAGCCGTCTTAGTAGTATCAAGAATTAGTATACTTCCTGCGAACTGCGCAAAGCGAAGTCTTCTGTAATAAACCTTTACTGAGTCACCCGTCTATCGCTCTAGATCAGAAGCGGATAGGAGCTTTTGTGTTTCTCGGATTCCCTAACACCCGCCTTCTATATCTGGAGGTTAGATGCCTTGGGATCCGTACTGATTTCCTGAGGGGTCCTGTATTCTCTCTCTTGCACGATCTTTCCAGCTTCTAAACGTTCTGTACTTCTCCTCAGGGTAGGGAAAACGAACTGCATGAGCCAAGCATGATGTGGGATCTATAAAATTGGTATACCAGTGCTTGGATCCAAGATTATTGATGTATGCAATTGCACTGTTTAATGAAGTCAGTGTCTCAACTTGCCGTCGATCTTTTCCATCAACCATCTTTCCATACTCGGCTCTGTCTCTACTTGCATGCTCAGCTTGAAATATCTGAGGGCCTGTTTGTCGTATGAGGACGCCGGTGGGACGCGAGTTGTCATCTTGAGTTAATCCAAAGAAAGCGTATGGCGGCGATGAAGGATGCCTCATATAGACGAGTGTCCCATTTGGCCTAGCGAAATATTGGGCTGCCTCATCGATCAGGGAAGACACAGACGGCGAAACGTACTGCTTAGCTTCCTGCAAAAAGTCATCTACAAGGCATGTTTTAGTATGCACTGCATCTTGAAATTCTTCAGTAGACAGAAGTGCTTCAATCGCTGCCCCAGCTGTTATTGCTTCTTGTCCCTCTGGATAGGTCTCAAAACTGAGAAAAGCTGATGCTACAGCATCTCTAACCGTCGCTCTTGCTAGATCTATGTCTTGTTGAATTCGTTTTCTTTCATCTTCTTCAGATTGCCTTTTCTTAATAGCTTCACTCCATCGAATATTTCCGCGCTCGATTGTTTCGTGGAACTCTTTGCCAGTGGAGGATCCAATCAACTCAACATACTTTTCAACAGTCTTGGCTAGGATTTCAGGGCTTGGTGCGTAGGCGATTTCATTTTCTATGCTTTTCAGAATAAAAGGCGAGGAAGATAACAGGTTCTGTTCGAGATCGGCAAGCTCTGTCAGCAAGCTTGAGCGAAACGGGCTCTTCTCAGAAAATGTACGAATGATAGTATCGCGAACTCCTTGAGCACGCAACATAAGTTCATGGGCTGTGGTAGAACTCTTGAGAAGTTGAATCTCCTTTTCAGTCATTGTCTTCGTGGGCCTAAGGCTGATCTATAAACTAGAACTGTGTAGGTTACTAGGCAAGCCGTGTCTTGTCCAGCATGTATATGCATCTACGCTCGCCATCACCTGGCCGCCCGGTATTGAGGCTTGCACATCTACCCTAAAGTGGCGGCTCAGATGGATGGCGTTGTTGGGCTATAGATGACATGACCTTTGGGTTCTACTAGAAGCAAATCAGTACCAACAACCTGCAGGGGTTGGCTTCATTGCTAAGGTGCTCTCTACAAGTCTGATCCTCATCTCGTGGATAGGCCAAGCCGCGCTGAGTTCACACCCCTCGATTTCGCAAGCTGGAAAGCGGGCGGCATGTTGTCACTTTCCCCCAAGTTCCAGCGGCGAGAGGTATGGAAGATTGGTGCCAGGTCTTTCCTTGTAGATAGCTTGCTCCGAGGCATGCCGGTCCCGCCAATATATCTCAGGCAGACCCAGTCTGAAAAGCGAGACAAGATAATCCGAGAAGTTGTTGATGGACAGCAACGAATATCAGCGGTACTAGATTTTATTGAGGGAAAATACCGACTGGCCAGGACGTTGCAGGCTCCTTGGGCGGGCAAGGACTTCAGCTCGCTTACTCGTGAGCATCAAGACTGCATTACAACATATGCTTTTTCCGTCGAGATTTTTCGTGGTATTTCGGATTTAGAAATACTTGAGATCTTTTCACGTCTAAACACCTATAGTGTATCGCTGAACAGCCAAGAGCTCCGTAACGGCCGTTACTTTGGCCTCTTTAAACAGACAGTTTACGCTCTCGCTTATGAACATCTCGAGTTTTGGAGACGGCACAAGCTCTTCACTGAGCCCGCAATTGCTCGTATGTCAGAAGTCGAGTTTGTAGGAGAAGCCGTAATTGCTATCCTTGATGGAATGCAAGACAAGAAAAAGAATATTGATACGTTTTACGAAAGATACGACAATGAGTTTGAGCTCAAGAATCAGATCGAGCAGAGATTTAGAGGCGTAATCGATGATATCAATGAGATTCTAGGGGAATGTCTTGTCTCTAGTTCCTTTCGTCGCATTCCCCTATTTTACACTCTTTTTTGCGTCATTGCTCACCATCGTTTTGGACTTCCAGGCGTTTCGCTCGCAACTCCACACAGGCGTTTGAATAGAGACGAATCCTATTCGCTACAGGAAGCGATTGCGTCTCTTTCTGAATCACTTGAATCCGCCAAGGCAAAACATTCGTATCCCAATGAACATCGTGAGTTTGTATCTGCTTGCATGAGTCAGACGGATAATATCCAGCCAAGGATTGAACGATTCAACTCGCTTTATAGACTTGCTTTTCCATAGGCATGTCCCGTCAGATGCCTCCCCTAGCGGCGCAGTTACAGAACAGCGTCAACGAAGCACTACGTCTTTCTGAAACAATTGAAGTTGCCAGAGTCGAAGCGGTTAGTGGTTCGCAGACTAGCAGAAACCTCACTGTTTGGAGAGTTTACTCAGTGTATGAGCTTTCTTACGTCAAGCTTTTTTACCTATGGGAAGACTTTCTGGAATCGGTTTTTCTCCGGTACATGTGCGGATACGTATCTACTTCTTATACCCCTACTCTCTTGCCTGGGAACTCCTTTTCTGGATCGCTTGCATCAGCCGAGGTGACCCTCCTAGCCGGTAGACGCTACTTACTCTGGCATAATTGTGCAGGTGTAATTCAGCGAAGTCGCGGCCATTTCGTGGGTTGCCCTATTGAAGGAGTTCTTCTATCTAACCAGTCGAGACTTGATCATCTGGCCTCAATTAGGCACAGAATTGTCCATGCGCAATCGGATGCAAAGACGAAGTTCAATCAAGCAACAATGTCTCTTTCTGGCAAAAGATATCGTGGAAGCAGAGTTGGTTTGTTCTTAAGAGATTATGTTCCAGGCGGATCACCCCCTACACGGTGGCTGACCCAGCTGGCTCAAGAAATAACAGGTATGGCCAACCAGATTGGATGAGCTGAGCCACCCTCCGAGAGCTGGGTGCAATCTGCCCAACGCGAATTGGATGGTTTCCATGAACCAGCGTGCAGTTCCTGCTGCCTTCCGAGAACCACCTCTACTGAAGCAAGCTCAGCCGAGCAACGGCAGCCCCTTTCGAGCAAAGGGGTTACTTACGAACAGTGGATATCGGACCCGCTATTCACTTGTGGCGGCTGCTACAGATACTCGGCTGGACTGATGACGGCAATCTAGCCCTAAATGTGCACATCGATCTAGATAATTAGGGTACAGCCCATAGACATCATCACCGTCTGCTCGAGGTTGCGCATCTGCAAGCTGCTTGAGCCGGTGGTGGAACGTCCTCCCTGCCACCACGGTGACATCCCTGGCGCCCTGCAGGCTTGCATCCCCATAGCCTTCCTCGCCTGATCACTTGCTGGCCCGGGGGTGGCAATAGCCCATAGCTGCCCGTGGGTTACCCGTGCCGAGCCGCTCCGCGACAAAGCGCAACCGCTACCGCCGGCCCTTGCCGCAGGAGGAGGCCGCCTCCAGCAGCAAGCCGGCCGTTGTGGCCCCATGGGCCCGGCAGCACCCGACCCTCGCCGCCATCCAGGACCGTCTCCAGCTCGTGCTCGATGCGTGGAACCTGCTGCGGGCTCCGGATGGCTCCTGCCGCCGCAAGCCCCACCTGCCGCAGGGGATCAAGGAGCCCGATGCCGTCTACGACTCGCGCATCCAGCACGCGCAGCCCACGGGCTTCTTCCGTGATGCCCTGCGCACCTACGCGGGCATGCTCAGCTTCCTGCACTGGCAGGCGCTGCCCGACTCCCTCAAGCGGGTCGTCGGCGATGTCGATGGCATGGGCACCGACCTGGCGGTGCTGCTCTTCATCGCCGATCTGCTCGTGCTGCGCGATGGCGGCTGTCTGCTGCTGGTCTTGCCGCCCGCCACGGTCCACGAATCGGAGGGCCACCGGCTCGAGGCGATCGCCCATGGCGATCGAGCCTCCCTGCCCCGGCTCGCCCTGGTGCCCCGCGCCGACCTGCTCGATTGGCAGCTCGCCAACGACAGTCGCGCCCTGTTGGAGTTCAGCTTCCGGCGTGATCAACGCCGGGCCATCCAGCCGGCGCAGTACGGCCCCATCCCGGTGCTGATGGTCGGCGCCGACGGCCAGATCCTGCCGGCGCCGACCGTGGGGGACTGGATCTACACCACCTTCACCCTCGCTGCCGATGGCTGTCGCATCAGCTCCTGCCGCGCCGAGCCCTGCGCCACCCACCCCAGCGGCTACGGGCCCGTGGCTGCCGGCGTCCCGCAGGAACTGACGGGCTGCCGCCGGCTGCCGGCGGTCTGGTACGCCAACGACGCCGCCCAGTTCGGGGAAGGGGACCTGCCCCACCTGGGCCTGGCCCACCAGTACCTCACCCACTTCCGGCTCAAGACCGAATACGAGGACCTGCTCAGCCGCTGCGCCCTGCCGGTGGGTGTGCGCACCGGCGTGGTGGACCGTTACGGGGAGGTGCACGGCGAGGACGGTGAGCGGCGGTCCCCCGAGCCGCTGGTGCTCTCCACCAACAGCTTCCTCGATCTGCCCGATGGCGCCGACTTCAACTGGAAGGAGATCCGCGCCCGCTCGTTGGCCGAGCACCGCGCCTACCTGCTCCACCTGGAGGACACCATGCGCCGCGATGCGCTGGTGCCCAGCGAGAACCGCGGCCCCGGCCGCAGTCAGAGCGAGATCAGCCTCACCGCCGGTCAGGCCTTCGCGCTGCTGCAGTCCCTGGCGACCCGCAAGACCTCCGTCTTCTCTCTGCTGCTCGAGCACTGGTGCGCCAGCACCGGTGAGAAGCACAACCCCCAATCCGGTGTCCTGCTCACCGTCACCCCACTCACCCCCCCGCCGCGACCGCTGCCGTCGATCAGCGAATGGCTGGTGCTGCACGAGCGCGGCATCGTCACCAGCGCCGAGCTGCGCCACCAGCTCGACATCGCGGTCATGCCCGGGGTCGTCAACCCGGCCGGGGACGGGGGCAGCGATTCCATCCACGTCCCGCAGAACCGATGAGCACCCACCTCTGGCGGCCCAGCGATCTGGAGGCGATCCGCGTCGCCCTCGCCATCCCCGTCTCGCCAGCGGCCATCCGTGCCATCAACGACGAAATGGCGGCCTTGGAGCGTCACTACCCCGAGGCGATCGCTGGCGCCAGGGCCCACCTCGATGCCATCGCGCTGCTCGATCAGGCGGCCATGCCCGCAGCAACGGCTGAGCCGCCGCCACCGCCGCCGCCCAGGATCCGCAAGGTGACGCGCAAGGGGGCGGCCGGGCCCGTTCCACAGGAGCTGCCGAAACGCAGGCTCGATGTGATCGAGTACGCCACCGAGCTGCTGATGGAGGAAGTCAGCACCGAGTACGAGCTGCCGCCCGTCGCCCCCGCCGCCCATCCCGGCGGCGCCGCGCAGCGACAACGCCATGCCGACGCCCTGCTGCTGATCCTGCCGCGCCTCTCCAACTGGCAGCAGCCGCAGCGCCCCCGTTTCGGCGGCCAGCTGATCCGTGGCTGAGTCGCCCAGCCCCCTGCAGCAGGTCGCCTGCCTCCGCCTGCTCTTCCCCCTGCCGGAGCATCCCGGTGCCAAGGAACCACGCAACCTCTGCCGCCATCTGCTGGAGGTGTTCGTGCAGCAGCGCAAGCTCGTCACCGGCCGCGATTCCGGGCCCGGCATGGACGCCGGCGACATCCTCTGCGACGGCAAGATCACCCGCGGCGCGGTCCTGCCTCTGCAACCGCTCCAGCCCTGGGACTGGCTCGATGCCGCCATCGACTGGCAGGTGACGGGCCGGCGGCCGCTGTTCCAGCCGCCGCCGTTCCCCGATCCCGCCGATGCCCTGCTGACGATCACCCCGCGGCCGATGGCGCTGCAGCCGCCGGCCGTGCTGGGCGCTGCCTGGCTGGGCGACCTGGGCGCCCTGCAGAGCCCGGGTGTGCTGCCGCTGCAGCCCCGCGCCCTGCTGGCCGGCGCCAGCCTGCTCACCGCCGGCTTTCCCTTCGGGGAAGGGGGGATCGGCGCCGAGCTGCAGGAGGCCCTGGGGGAGGAGATCAGCGTGGTGCTCAAGCCCAACCGCGTGCTGGCCCTACAAGCCGGCGACACCCTGCAGGCGATCGCCGAGCGCTACGGCACCACGGTCCAGACCCTGCGCCGCCTCAACCCCCACGTGTTGGCGCTCGACACCGTGCTCAGCGCAGACGGCGACACCCTGCTCACCCTCGCCGGCCAGTACGGCACCACCGTGGAGTGGCTGATGGCCAACAACAGCACCCTGGCCCGCTGGGGCGGCCACACCGTGGCTAGTGGCGACACCCTCCTGTCGCTCTCGGAGCTCTACCTCACCACCCCGGCCACGCTGCGCCTGTACAACGCTCCCACCTACGACTTCTTCCCCAGATCGGAGCCACTGCCGTTGGCAGCGGTGCTGGTGGTGCCATTGGTGCGGCCCTCAACGCCGCTGGAGCCGGGCCAGGCGCTGCTGGTGCCCCGCTACCGCCCCCAGACGCTGCTGCCCTACGACGGCTGGATCCATCTGCCCAAGCCGCGCCGCTCGGCCGCCGACCCGGACGACCGCAGTTATCTCGATGCGCCGGAGCCGGAGTCGACGCCTGAACCGACGCCCTGATCCTCAGTCGCAACGGACAGGCCGTGGGGCTCACCCCGGGCCAGCGCTCAAGCCAACTCCTTGTACCTTCGAAGTGTCACGGCCAGGGAGACGCAATGCGAACCATCTCCGTACACCTCGATGACACCAGCGCAGCAAGGTTGGACAACCTCTGCCAGACCCTCGGCCTCAGCCAGAGCGAGGTGGTTCAAGTCGGCCTTGCGTTGCTGCAGCGTCAGTCCGCCAGCCCCGCCGCTCTGGCCGAGCGGCTAGGGCTGATCGGCTGCTTTTCCAGTGGCGATCCAGGCACTGGCCCCGCCAGCCATGGACGGAACCACTCGGCGGTTCTGCGCCAGAAACTGGGCCGGCAACAGCAGCAGCAAAGGCGTATCGCGCCGATGGCTGGCGGCGAAGGCCTCAAACAAAGGCTGGAGGCCTGACGGCACCCACGGCGGCAGTGCTCAACACACCCGCTTCCAGGGTGGAGGGAAGCGCGATCAGCGGAGCAGCTCGGCGGCGATGCCCTGTTCCTGGAGCAGCGCCACGGCCTGCCGATCAAACGACAGGAACGTGTCGCCACCCAGCCACTGCCCCTCGTGGGCGATGACGGCTTCGGCGAAATCACCGCCGGCCTCCAGCTGCAACAGCCCCACCTCCACGGCGGCCCGATCGAGGCTGACGTTGCCCGCCGCCATCAGGGTGCGGATCGCGGCGGTGATCTCAGCCACCGGGAAGGCGTACACCCGGCGCAGCACCCAGACGAACTCACAGAGGGCCGGCAGCGCCACGGCGATCTGCTCGGCGCCGCGCAACGCTGCGATCGCCGCTGACGACTGCGCGGGATCGTCAGCCACCACCGCTCGCACCAGCACGTTGGTGTCGGCCGTGATCCTCATGGCTCGCCAGCCCATCCGGCCGCAGCGGCCGCCTGGATCTCCTCGAGGCTGGCCACCTTGCCGCTGCGGCCCGCGAGGTGGCCGATGAAGGCCTCGATGCTGCCGGGTGGCTGGGCGGCGCGCACCTCGATCCTGCCGCCAGGGAGGGTTGTCACCTCGATCTGCTGGCCCGGCTGCACCCCGAGATGGCGCAACAGCTCGCGGCGGAGGGTGACCTGGCCCTTGGCGGTGACGGTGAGGGTGGTCATGGCTCAAAACGCCGACGAACCAAGCGTAAGGCGGTTGACCCTTACCGTCGGCCCAGCTCTGGCTGAACCCTGAGCCTCCTTCCCACGCATCGCTGCCGGCCGCGATCCAGCCAGTAAGGCGATCCGCCTTACACTTCACCCATGGACACCGTGACCCTCTCCTCGAAAGGGCAGCTGACGATCCCCCGGCAGATACGCGAGGCCCTCGGCCTGGCACCGGGCGCCAGGTTGCAGGCCTCGATCGACAGACACGGCCGCCTGGTGCTCGTTCCCTCAAAGTACGAGCCGGAGGACCTCTTCCGCCATCGCCCCACGGTGGATCGGGTGCTCAGCCTGGAGGACATGGACCGCGCCATCGCCGCTGCTGCCGGCCGTGAGGACCCTTGATACCAACGTGGTGGTGCGGCTGCTGATCGGCGACGATCCGCAGCAGACCCCGATCGCCGAGCGCGCCTTCCTGGAGGCCGTCGCCAGCGGCGGGGTCTACCTGCCGGATGTGGTGCTGGCGGAAGTGGGGTGGGTCCTGCGGGGTTACGACCTGGGTCGCTCCGAGCGCTATGCGTTGCTGGAGCGGTTGGTGCGCACCCGCGGCGTGGTGGTGGATGACATTGACGCGGTCATCGAGGCGCTGGATCAGTTCCGCCAGGGAGGCGATCTGGCCGACCAGTTGATCCTGGCCCGAGCCGCCAGCGCCGGAGCCTTGCCAGTGCTGAGCTTCGACAAGCGCTTCGCCGAGCAGCAGGGCGTTGAACTGCTGCTCGGCAGCTGACAGGCGGCATTCATCGGCAGCCTGACGGCGAAGCCCTCGAAAACCTGCTCGAGGCCTGAAAGCGTCGCTGCTGGCGCCTTGCTCAAGGCGGTGGCCACCGCAGCAGGAGCGGCTGGCAATAGCTGGAGTGGACGCAGCCCGGATGGGGCGTCCGCTTCAACCACAGCCGTGATGGGTGGACCCATGAGCAAGCGCATCTCTACCCAGCTGGTGGCCCTGCAGCCGCCGCTGGTCTGCTTCGATCAACCGCAGCAGTGGCCCAATCAGCCGCCTGCTGGCGAGGAGGACGACACGGACACCCTCGCTGGCGACAGTGACCTACTCGGCGGCGACGCTGACCTGGGTGATGACGACCTCGACGAAGAGGAGCTGGAGGACGAGGAACCCATCAGTGGCGATCCGCCTGCAGATCCGGTCGGCGACGCCCTCAGGGCCGAGCGGCGCAAGACCAACCAGCTGGAGCGTGAGCTGCGCACCTTGAAGCGTCAGCTGGGGCAGTTCTCCAAGATCAACCCCGAGGAGTACGAGCGCCTCAAGGAGGCCGACCGCCAGAAGGAGCAGCTGGAGCACCAGATCGCCCACCGCGAGCGGCAGCTCCAGGCCGATGCCGACCGCAAGGTCAGGACCGTGGCCAAGCAGCGCGACAAGGCGCTGGAGCAGATCAACGAGCTGCGCAAGGAGCGACTGCTGGAGCGCCTCTTCATCGACGCGGAAGGCCGCCCCGGCGGCGACAACCGCGGCAGCTTCTTCGACATCTTCAAGCAGCAGGTGGGCGGCGAGTTCCGCCTCGCCCAGGACAGCAACGGCCGCGACCAGCTGGAGCCGATCGACTCCAAGGGGAACGTGCTCCTCGGCGATGACGGGGCGATCGGCGCCAACGAACACGTCGAAAGCCTGCGCACCCACCCGGTGCTGAGCTTCCTGTTCCAGCAGCGCGGCAGCATCGGGCCGGCCGCAACCATCGCCGAGTTCGACGGCAACGGCAACATCAACAACCTGCAAACCATGAGCCCCTCCGAGCTCTATCTGGCCACCTTCGCCAAAAAGCCCGTCGGCGCCCGGCGCTGAGGGCCACCGGCGCCTGGCAGGCGCAGCCGACCAACAGCCAACAGCCCGGTACCATCCGCGTGCCCACGTACCCGGTGGGAAACGAGACACCATGCCGGTCACGGATCCGTGGCCGGCTTTGCTCTGGCGGCGCCAGCCAGCGCAACGATGAAACCACACGGGATCCATGGCCGCCGCAATTCAGACGCGCACGCACCAGAAAACACACAACCGAATCATCAACAAACGACGATCAACATTTGGGGGTATATACCCTCAAATACCAAAATCCCGCGCCGGGCGCTTCAGAAATCTGAACAATTCTGGACATCGGATGTTCATCGAATCACACCGGTGACGGACTGGCGCCTTGCGGGCAAGCCGATGGGACGACTTGACGCAGCCAGCTGCTGGCGTGCTGATTGCGAAGGCCGCCCTGGCCGAGCGCCGCAGCGGCACCTGTCACCGTGCGGCTGGCACATCCATGAAGCCAGACGATGACTACTATGGTCAGAGGCGAGGACGAGGCGATGCAGAGTTGGCCGATCCACGAAGCCAAGGCCCGCCTGTCGGAGCTGGTCAAGCGTGCCCAGAAGCAGCCCCAGGAGCTCACCTCCCATGGCGAACCGGTGGCGGTGGTGCTCTCCATGGAGGCCTATCACCGCCAGAAGCACGCAGGGGAGTCGCTGGTGGACTTCATCCGCCGCTCACCGCTGGTGGCGGCCGACGAGCTGGATCTGGATCGCCAACCTGACCTCACCAGAGATCTCGATCTCTGAGCCATGGTGGCTGCCGGCTACCTGATCGATACCAATGTGATCTCGGAGCTGCGCCGCCGCGAGCCGGAGCCCCGGGTGGTGCAGTGGTTTGAGCAGCACCCATCGCACCAGCTCTTCCTGAGCGTGCTGACCCTGGGTGAGATCCGCCGGGGTGTGGAGCGGCTGGCCGAAAGCGAGCGGCAGCAGACCCTGAGGCGCTGGCTGGAGCAGGACCTGCCGGCATTTTTCTCAGGGCGGGTCCTGCCGATTGATGAGGCCATCGCCCACCGCTGGGGCCGGCTACTGGCGGAAATGGGCCGGCCGTTACCGGCGATCGACAGTCTGCTGGCGGCCACGGCCCTGGAGCACAACCTGGTGCTGATCACCCGCAACCTCAGGGATGTGGTGGACCTGCCGCTCACGGTGGTCAACCCATGGCAAGCGGATGGCAGCCGTTGATCACGCCAACTCCTCAAGCTCCTCTTTGAGGGCGAGCACCGCGGCAAAGACCGGAGCCCACTCCTCCAACACGGCGTCTCGCTCGGGCGAGCAGGGAGCCGTGAGCCGGCCTTTGACGTTCAGCTCTTCCAGCTGGACAAGCAACGCAGCGAGTCGTTGCCTGCGGGCCTCCATGGCGTTCGCCTGCGGTCGAACCAGCCTTGCGGATCGGAGCCGCCACGGCGCAGCGCAGCGGCAACCTGTGACCTCTTCTGATGGGACCGGCTCAGCCGGCCCAGCGCAAGGGCTGCTCCGGATCGACCTCGGCCCGCTCGCCGGGATCGATCAGATCCCACCAGGCACCAGGGCACAGGGGCTCGATCGGCTCAGGCTCCTGCCACTGACCGGCGGCGACGGCTGCCTCCCAGCCGCTGATCACCGCTTCCTGCTGGGGATCCTCTGGCTCGGAAGCGGCTTGGCGCCCCGGATCCTGGGCCTTGCTGGCGGCCCAGACGCCGGGGCTCTCCTGCAGGCGCCGCAGGGCGGCACCCAAGGCGCGGGCGGCCGCAACGCTGAGCTCAGAGGCGATCCAGAGCAGGGCGAGGCTGCAGGCCAGGGCCTGGCGAAACGGGGAGCGGCTGGTGGCTTCCATCGGAGTGAGGCGAAGAACGGCGCCCCTCCGCAGCGGCAAGCCGGGGGGTCAAGGGCCGCGCAGCGGCTTGCCTTGCCCTTGACGCCCCGGCGACCGCCAGCCCGTGAGCGCAGCGAACGGCCGCTGGCTGCCCGCTGCACCATGGGGGAGCCTTCCGCCGAACCGGTGGACCGCCGCCGCTTCTTCTCGCCTGCCTGTCCGGCCGGCGGTTCTGGCGCTGCAGCCTGCTCATGCCAGGGCGCCGAGGCGCCCCAGCGCTGCCACGGCCGGAGTGCCGCCGGGGAGCAACAGGGGAGCAGGCCGGCAGAAAGGGTGGGCAACCATCCGGAGCCAGCCGCCCCAGGCGCGAGCGCTCAGTGGCCGTGGGCTCGTGCAGGCCTCCGGAACGGATCCGGCAGGCAGGCCTCGACCAGCTCCATGGCCAGGAACGCCGAGAAGCTCATCCCCCCGCAGCTGATCGCCTCTGCCGCCCCCGGGAGACTGCCGCGATGGATGGCCACCTGCGCCGCTGACGACGCCATGGGCGGATGGCGCCGCTGCAGCTCCGCTTCGATGCGCAGCCGCAGGGCCTGGGGCACCCGGGAGCTGGGGGCATGGCCCCGGGCCCAGCCGCCCTGGGCGCACCAGCGGCAGTGCTGATCGAGCAGCTTGCTGTGCTTGCCACGCTTGAGAAAGCGCACCGACAGCTCACCGGCAACAGGGTGCTCAGGCTGGATGGAGACGCGCCAGCGGATGCCCGCTCTGGTGTGATCGTGCAGCACGATCGGAAACGCTGTGGACGCCATGGCCAAACCAGGCGAAGGACGCCGAAGCCAGGCGCGGGGAGGGCAAGGGCGGCTGAGCGCAGCGAGGCCGCTGGCGCAGCCCTTGCCCCGCCGCGCACGCTGAGGAGGCCTGACGCCTTCCATTACGGCTCCTAGCGACTCAGCTGCGGCAGCCTGCCGGGGCCTGGATCGGTGTCAGCTGCGAACCGGAGCGGGCCACCGGGATGTTGAACGACGCCCCGCGGCCACCAACTGAGATGGTGCTCAGACCGCCGCTGGCGAAGTTGAAGCGCAGGGGGCCGAGGCGGGCGCTGCGGCGAAACCGGAAGGGCATCAGGGCGTGCCGAATCCAGTCCTTCTGATCTGGGCATAATCCCCTCCAGGTATACCCAAAGCAAATGCGAACCCAATGGATGGGTCCCACTTCGGGTGCTGGGGTTTGCGGCAGACCCGCTTCCAACAAGGCACCATGGGGCGAATGCCCCCATGGAGGCATAGCGCAACCCCTCAGGCAGCCCTGGTGAACGAACCCACTCCATGAGCCTCCCAACGATCTTCGAGCTCTGCCGGCCGCGCGCAGATGTGCTGGAGGGCCGGATCCGCGATGAGGACTTTGCGGCGGACCTCAGCCAGGTGCTCAAGGGCACGGCGCCAGATCTCTACAAGAACCCGGCGCTGTTCTTCGCCAACACCCATCCCACCCGGGGCCTGAAGGACCTCATCAAGGCCGTCGCAGGCCGGCTCACCGGGGCCGATAGCCAGCTGGGCAGCATCCTGCGGCTCGATACCAGCTACGGCGGCGGCAAGACCCACGCCCTGATCGGCCTGAACCACGTGCTGACGGCAGCGGATCAGATCCCGAACCTGGCCGAGTTCGTCGACCCAGCCACCTTGCCGAGGCAGCAGGTGACGGTGGCGGCCTTCGATGGGGAAAACGCTGACCCGATGAACGGCCGGCGCATGGAGGGCAACGTGCTCGCCTACACCCCCTGGGGGGAGCTGGCGGTGCAGCTGGCTGGGCCTGCGGGCTACGAGCGCATCCGCAACAGCGACCGGCTTGGTGCCGCACCGCCTGGGGCCGAAACCTTGCGGGAACTGATCGGTGAGCGACCGGTGCTGATCCTGATCGATGAGCTCTCGATCTACCTGCGCAAGATCAAGGGCCCCGCTGCCGGTCAGGCCGCCGAGCAGCTGACGCCCTTCCTCACCGACCTGATCAAGGCGGTGAACTCCTCCCCCAACGCTGTGCTGGTGTTCACCCTGGCGCTAGGCAAAGGCGGCCAGTCGGTGGACGCCTACGGGGAAGAGAACCAGCGGATCGATCGGATCTTTGCCGAACTTCAGTCGGTGACCGGGCGGCAGATCACGGCCCTCACCCCCACCAGCGAAGACGAAACGGTTCAGGTTTTGACACGGCGGTTGTTCGAATCGATCGACCGCAGCCGGGTGGAGGAGGTGGTGCGTGCCTACCAGGAGATCTGGCAGCGCACGGCTGATGCCTTGCCACCGCAGGGGCAGAACGATGACCGCGCCGCCAACTTGCGCAAGGGCTATCCGCTCCATC
Organism: Synechococcus sp. CCAP 1479/10; assembly: GCF_019038515.1. NCBI lineage: Bacteria > Bacillati > Cyanobacteriota > Cyanophyceae > Synechococcales > Synechococcaceae > Synechococcus > Synechococcus sp. CCAP 1479/10. Next base: position 14,497 of record NZ_JAFKRJ010000034.1, read on the forward strand.
CGGAGCTGATCGACACCCTGATGCAGAAGACCTCCACCCTGGAGAACTTCCAGAGGGTGCGGGGCATGCTGCGGCTCCTGGCGCAGACGGTGGGCCAGCTCTGGCGGGAGAACCCTCGGGGCGCGTCGGCGATCCATCTGCACCATGTGGATCCGGGCAATGAGCGCATCCGCTTGGAGCTCTCCACCAAGCTGGGCCTGCAGGCCTTTATCCCGGCGATCCGGGCGGATGTGTCCACCACACCTGCAGAAGGCGGCAGGGCCCTGGCCCAGCGCCTCGATGCCAGCGAGTTCAGCGGCCAGGAGCCCTATGGCTCGATGGTGGCCCGCACGGTTCTGTTCCACTCGCTGGCGTTCAACGAACCGCTCAAGGGCCTCAGCCGCCTGGAGCTGAACTACAGCCTCTACGCGCCGGCGGTTGATCCAGCCTTCGTCGACAAGGCCGTTCGCCTCCTGCAGGAGCAATCGGAGTATCTCGACGACAGCGGCACCAGCAAGCTGCGCTTCCTCACGGACGCGAACCTCAACCAGATGGTGAGGAAGCGGGAGCGCCAGTTCGATCTGGAGAGTGTGCGCGAGGAGTTGAACCGTCGCATCGGCACGATCTTCGCGAAGCAGCGGCTGGAGCCGGTGCTGTTCCCAAGCAGCCCGGCCGAGATCCCCGACGACACCGATGGGCCCTATCTGGCGGTGTTGCACTGGGAAGGGCACACCGTGGAACAGGCGAACATCCACCTGCCGGAGTTGGTGGTGCGGCAGTTCAAGGAGAAGGGCGATAACGCCAATTTGCGCCTGAACCGCAACAACCTCGTGTTCGTCTGTGCCGATGCGCTGCACGTTGACGACATGCTGCGCAAGACCCGCACTTATCTGGCGCTGCAGCAGATGCAGCAAGGGGATCTGTTCGCCAGCCTCCAGAGCCATCAGCAGGCCCAGGTGAAGGAGCGCTTCGGGCAGGCGCAACAGGGCTTTGCTGTGGCGGTCCAGCAGTGCTACCGGCATGTGTTCTATCCCGAGCGGGGCCAATGGCCCGAGGTGCCCCTCACCCATGCGGCCATTACTGTGACCAGTGCCAGCAGCGAGCCCGGCGTGGGTCAGAAGCAGGTGGAGCGGGTGCTGCGGGAGGCCCGTGAACTGATCCTCCCGGAAGACGCACCACCGGCCCCGAATTACATGGCCGGCAAGACGCCCTTGCGTAATAAGGGGGTGATGAGCACCAGGGATCTGCGCAACGAGTACTACCGCGATCCGGCATTGCCGATCTTGATCGGCGATGAGGTACTGAAGAAGTGCCTTGGGATGGGTCTGGAGCAAGGCCTGTTTGTCTACAAGGAAGGCGATCGACTCGAAGGCCAGGGCTTACCACCGGGCACGCTCTCGATCAGCGAAGACGCAAAGATTTTCATGATGGAGAAGGCGCTGGAGCTGAGCGTCTGGCCTCCCAAGACTTCACCTGTGGCTGACGAGGATCCTCCCGGCAGGATTGGAAGCGACGGTGGTTCTCAAGTGACCACCGGTGGAGAGACGGGAACTGTTGTTCAGGGCGGGTTTGGCGCCACCAGCGCAGGCACTGGAGGAATAGGCGTCACACCACCCACTGGGCCTGGGGTGATCGAGCGCACCGACAATGTGAAAACTGCACTCACCCAGCTCGCCCAGCAGGTGAGCAGCTCGGGCAAGTCGATCAAATCCATCACCTGGCGGATGAACAGTGGCGACGGCTTCCTGCCGCTGGCCCTGCTCAAGGCCGAGCCTGGGGCGACGGTGCGGGTGGAGATGCTGGAAGGAGGCTGGCGAAGCGGCGACGGCAATGCGGAGTGGAGCTTCGAGTTCAACGGCACACCCGAGGAAGCCAGCCACTTGCGCAGCTTTATTGAAGGCCAGTGGCGCCGCGGCGGCGAGAAGTCGCTCGACATCACCTACCAGCTCAGCTATGAGCCCGCTTTGCATTGGGAGGATGGCGGCGAAGCCTGGATCTCTCGCCTCACCCGTGCGGGCCTGGTGGCCCAAACGGCGACAATCCGCCTGGAGCTCACCGACGCTCTGGGGGCAGCCACATGATCCAGGCATTGAACTCCGGCCGCCCGGCCTACGAACTGCGCAGTCGCCAGCGAGGCCCGAGCGATCTGGCGCTCGAGGTGTGGCAGGTGCCCAGCATCGCCACACCGGAGCTGAAGGAACCCAAGCGGGTGGCCGGCCTGGGAGGCCACAAGCTGCTGCTGGTGGAGGGGGCGGTGCTGCGGCGCCTCAAGGGGGAGAAGGTGAGCCTGGCCAAGCTGAAGAAAGGCGAGTCGCGCCGTGACCCCCTCTCCGAGGAGCTGGCACTAGCCATGGGGCTGCTGTTCAAGCTGCTGGCACCGATGCGCAACGTGGCCTCGATCGAGAACTGCGCCCGCGGCATTGATGCGATGGCCAGGGAGGAAGCCGCCTACTGGCTGGGGATGGCGATGCACCGCAAGAACCCCCGGCGTGTGCTTGCGGCGCTGCGCTTGCTGCTGAGCGACCACCGGTGATAACGTCTGAGTTATCAAGATGAGTTGGGAGGTCGTCTTCTACGCGCTGCCCAGCAGCAAGCAGCCCGTCCTGGGCTGGTTGGCTGGCCAGAGCGCCGAGGTGAAAGCCTCCTTTGCCCGGCTGTTTGATCTGCTGGAGGAGAAGGGCACAGCGGTTGACATGCCCCACGTCAAGCCCATGGGCAAGAAGCTCTTTGAGCTCCGCGTCCACGGCAAGGACGGCATCTACCGCACCCTCTACTTCGCCGCTGCTGGGCAGCGGTTCGTAATGGTCCACTCCTTCCACAAGAAAACCCAGCAGACCCAGAAGCAGGAACTGGAGAAAGCCCTCAAGCGCATGAACGACTTCCTCGCCAACGACGCCCCACCCGCCTGAGCAGAACGATGACCCATCCCACCGCTGCCGTTCAACACCCCACCTGGCGCGAGATCCGCGCCGGGTTCATTGCCGATCCCGAGGTGCAGCAGGCCTACAGCGATCTGGAGCCCCGCTTTGCGGTGGTGCGCCAGCTGATCGAGCTGCGCGAGAAGCACGGCTGGAGCCAGCGGGATCTGGCCGAGCGCGCCGGCATGAAGCAGCCCCAGCTTGCTCGGCTGGAAACCGGCCAGGTGGAGCCGAAGCTCGATACTTTGCAGCGGCTGGCCAAGGCGATGGGCAGCCGACTCACGATCCGCTTTGAAGACGACCTGCAACCAGCCTGACCTTGATGACCCCGCTGAACGTTGTCTTTGATCTGCCGGCAGCCCTCGCCAATGGGTTGCAGAACGGCGCCTATGAGCGGGTGGGCGGGGTGATCCGTGACTCCAACAGCAAGCAGGTGGTGGCCTGGCTGCGGGAGGGCGGAAACGGTGTGGTTAGCCAGCCTCCGCTGCCGAAGCTGGCCCTCGGGGAAGCCGCTCAGATGATCACACCGATGCTCAGTGCCGTGAACCTGGGCGTGTCAGTGGCGGGATTCGCGGTGGTGATCACCCAGCTCAACCAGATCAGCGACCAGATCAGGCTGATCGAGGCCAAGGTGGATCGGGTCAGCGTCAAGCTTGACGATCTGGCCCTCGCGAAGTTGATGGCGGGCGTCAACGCCTGCCTCAATGCGGTGGAGTTGGGGGATGCGAATCTGCGTCAGCAGATGGCCGGCCAAGCCCTCACCGCGCTGCACGAGGCCCGGCATTACTTCAACCAGCAGGTGCTGCGCAGTGCAGCCAAGGCTGAAGCCACCAGTGCTGAGTACGTGTCGATGGCCTTCGCGGCCCTGGTGGCCGAAGTGCAGACCTACCTCCAGCTTGATGAGGGAGAAAAGGCAGCGCGCACCTTGCGCCAAGGGCTGACTGATCTGCGGCCGGGGCTGACCCAGCTGATGAATGCCGTGCTCGAGCGCAGGGCGGTCTACCTCAGGCCCGACTTCCAAGGACAGGTGGATCTCGACTTCATCCTCTGGCTGACCAACGGCTTCAAGAGGATGCAGCGAACCCCAGGCGAGCGTGCCGAGGAGATCAGCGCTAGCCAGTTGTTCGATCTCCTTCGGCCCCAGCTCGGCGACGTGTTCAAGAACTATGAGGATTGGCATGGAGAGATTCCTCCGGCAGTGGTGGATACAAGCGGCATTGATCACTGGAGACTCGGACCCATCGATCAGGGTGTCGACAAGGCCAAGCGCTTCAAGTTCGTTAAGGAGGAACTAGCTAAGGGCCTCACCAAAATTGCTGCTGTGGTGGAGGGCCATGACCGTCTCTGCAGCCATGTGCTTCAGCTTGAGGAGCTCAGCCGCTTGGGCCTTAAGCCCAGCGAGTTTCAGGCTCGTCTAGTCCTGCCTGAAGGCCAGGCTGCTGCGGTGATGTTCGATCGCAAGCTTCTTCAACAGTTGGAGTCAGCATGAACAAGTGCTTGATTGCTGAGTGGCTGCCATATAAAGAGCTTGAATTGCCTGTGCCCTCTTCATGACATGTCGGAGCCTAAACAAACCCACGAGCAAACCAACAATCAACTCCGCTTTTATCAAGTGCAATGACTGACGCTACTTCGCTGGTAGACATTGTCCGATATCTAACCGACCAAGGAAGTCAGGTCCCTGGCCAGCTTACTGGAATGGCCTCTCACCTACATCATTATTTCCAGCAAAATCCTGAACTTCTTGATAAACTTGCTCTTGTCGAGAAGGGGGCGCTGCCTGTCTTTGGAAGTCGGCTAGCTAATCTAATCTGGAGATCCGATGCAATTCTGCAGCAAAATGGCAGGGAGTCCATTAAACTTGAAGATTTGAAAAGTATACAATCTGATACCGGTGACGCCTTTGTACGGGAATCTCAGTTCGTCGAAGATGAAGAACTTTTGGAACTATGGTCTTCCTTGCTGGCCTCCTACATAAATGAAGCTAGAGAAGGCAGGCAAGCCAGAAAAGCTTTTAGCTTTGTTCTTGGGCAGCTATCCTCGTTTGACGCCCAATGTTTGAAGGCCATCTATAGCGTAGACAGCAGCATGTTCACGCCAACAGCTTCTCTTGCCGTTGCTTTTGGGTGGGACGACTCATCTATCGGTGAGCCTAGGGGGAATGATGTTTACTCTGGCAAAGGTATATCTACGGTTTTGCTTCCTGAGCGGGCATTTGTTTTTGACAATAATCTTAGGCAGACCATCGCTGAGATGGACCAACCTTTGGGAATGGATCTGCTTACATCGCTTGGGAACCTCGCACGGCTTGGGCTAATTGAAGCATCTACGTATATCGATGGCGGAAGCGACCCTCGGGTTGTCTTTCATACAGGGTTTGGCCTCATCTTTTCAAAGTCGATTATTTTCAGCCCGGAACCATGACCAAACGCCTGATCGAGGAGTGGCTACCGATCGCTGAGATCGGCATCGAGAGCGTGCGCGAACGCACCCCGATGACGCCGTTCCCTGCGCCGAATCGCCTGCATGTGTGGTGGGCGCGGCGGCCGTTGGTCGCCTCACGGGCGGCAGTGCTGGCCTCGCTTCTGCCCGCCGATGCGGACCGGGCCACCTTCAAGCACATGCTTGGGATCCATGGGGATCCGGTGGCGGCGAAGAAGGCCATGGAAAAGGTCAAGCGCACTGGCATTCGCATCGACAATCCCTATGGATACGACCGCGCTTTCCAGTACTGCCCCAGCGAGAAAGAGGAGTTCTGGCTTCTCGATGAGCTGGCGAAGTTGGGTATAGAGCAGCCGATCGTGCTCGACCCCACAGCTGGAGGAGGTGCCATTCCCTTCGAAGCCCTGAGGCTGGGATGCCACACCCTGGCCAACGACATCAACCCGGTGGCCGTGCTGGTACAAAAGGCCACCTACGAGTGGCCATCAAAGTTCGGCCGAGCAGTTGTCGAGGAGTACGAGCGGATCGCGAGTGTGTTTCGCCAGCGACTGGAGGAGCGGCTGTCGGTGCACTTTCCTCAGCACCAGGCCCCCGATCAGCTCGACTGCACCTACCTCTGGGCCCGCACTATCCACTGCCCTTACTGCGCCGGCAAGGTGCCGCTCTCACCCAACTGGAAGCTGGCTCCCGATGGCACCGGTGTGCGGGTGCTTCCCCAGGTGGGCGCGGGCCCGGGCGACGGGAGCCGCCACTGCCGCTTCGAGATCGTGGCCAGCGCGAAGGAGCAGAGCGAGGGCACGGTCAAGGGCGGTGATGCCACCTGCCCCTATCCCGACTGCGGCCGCGTGATCGACGGCGACATTGTGAAGCAGCAGGCCCAGGCCGGCGGCATGGGCGAACAGTTGTTTGCGGTGGTGTTCAAACGCCGCCTGGCTACCGCCTACACCAAGACCGGTAAGCAGAAGAAAGACAAGTGGGAGCGGGGCTACCGGGCACCGCGGCCGGAGGACGACAACAGCGTCCGGATCGCCACAGCCCTGGCAGAGAAGCTGCCGGAGTGGGAGGCGCTGGATCTGGTGCCGAATGAGGAGCTTCCGTTCGGCTACGAAACCAATATCCGCTGGCCTCTCCATCTGTATGGGATCAAGCGCTGGACGCAGTTCTTCTCGCCCCGCCAACTCCTCTGCCATGGCACCAGTGCGGAGATCTTCCGAGAGTTGTTGACTGAGGAATCGGCCAAATCCGAGGGTTTGATTGAGCTGACCCGGGCAGCACTTGGATATCTCTGCATAGGCCTCGACAAGTTTCTTGACTACAATTCTCGATGTGTGACCTGGCACGCAACCCGAGAAGTCATGGACCACACCTTCCGACAGCATGCCTTCCCGGTGAAGTGGTCCTATGCCGAAATGGCCGGTCTTGTTTCTGGCCTTGGTTACGACTGGGCTTTTCGTCAGGTGGCGAAGTGCATCAGCGAACTGATCAATCTCATTGACTCCGACGGCAACGATGGCTCCGATGCATGCCCCTTGTTCACGGCAACGGCTGTCCCAGCCACATCGGCCCCAGTGCCTTTGCACATTTCCTGTGGCTCCGGCGATTCACTTCCTCACATAGCCACCGCCAGCGTGGATGCCGTGGTGATGGATCCGCCGTACTACGACAACGTGATGTATGCGGAACTTTCCGACTTCTTCTACGTGTGGCTGAAACGCACGGCAGGCCTGCTCTACCCCGAGCTGTTCATGGGGCCGCTCACCAACAAGGAGGATGAAGCGGTCGCGAACCCGGCCCGCCACGAGGGCAAGAAGGGCGCCAAGGCCCTGGCCGGGCTCGACTATCAGCACAAGATGGCCGAGATCTTCGACGAGTGCCGCCGCGTACTGAAAGACGACAGCGTGATGACGCTGATGTTCACCCACAAGGCCACTGGCGCCTGGGACGCCCTCACCAAGGGACTGATCGATGCGGGCTTCATGATCACCGCTTCCTGGCCGATCAACTCCGAATCGGAGGGATCGCTGCACATCAAGGACAAGGCCGCGGCCAACAGCACGATCTTCCTGGTCTGCCGGCCCCGCCCAGCGAAGGATCCTGCCGATGCGGTGCAGTACTGGGAAGATCTCGAACCCCGCCTGGCTGCGGCCGTGCGCCAGCGCATCGCCGATTTCCAAGCCGGTGGCATCCGTGGCGTCGACCTCTACCTCTCCTGCTACGGCCCGGCCCTGGAGGAGTTCTCGCGACACTGGCCGATCAAGCGCGGCCAACCCCGGCCGATCGAAGAGCGCACCAAGAAGCGCGGTCGCGCCCAGCTCAGCCTGGAAGACCTGCTGGCCAACGACGATCCCTATGCCGTGAGCCCAGAAGACGCGCTCGATGCTGCACGCCGGGTGGTGAAGGCCTGGAAGATGGAGCAGCTCACCTCCGCAGAGCGCCGCAGCCGCCTCGATCCCCTTACCGAGTGGTTTGTGCTCGCCTGGGATGCCTTCGCTGCCCCCCAGTTCCCCTACGACGAAGCCCTGCGCCTGGCCCGTGTGGTGGGCCTCGATCTCGATCGCGATGTGGTGGGTGTGCTGGCCGAGAAGAAGGCCAGCGACCTGATCCTCTGGGACAGCTCCACCCGCGCCGCCAAGGGCAAGCTCGGTGCCCCCGATGGCACCAGCGCCTGGATCGATGCCCTCCACCACTGCGCCCACCGCGCCCGCAGCGTTGATCTCTCCGCCGCACAGAAGCTCGCCGAAGACAACGGCTTGATGGCCAGCGCCGAGTTCCTCACCGCCCTGGAGGCCGTGCTGGAAGTGCTGCCGCTCTCCGCCCGCTACACCGGCTTCGATCCGGTGAAGGCTGCGGTGCCGGCTGCGAGCGATTTCGAAGCCTTGGAGAACCTGCGCCAGCTGGCCTTCGCTGATCAGGTGGATCCGCCCAAGCAGCTGGAGTTGGTGCTGGCTGAGCTGGCGGCAGGCTGATCGTCATGCCTGGCCTTACAGAGATCATCTGGAAGCGCCGCTTTAGCAGCTCCCTGGAGAGCTTGCTGGAGGGCTTCTACAAGCCAGCCCTAATGGATGCCGTGCGCTATTGGCGCATCACCGGTTATTTCACCAGCCGCTCCCTGCTTCAAGTGCTCGATGGCGTTGAGCAACTGGTGGCCTCCTCACCCGATGGCTTGGGTCATGGCCAGATGCGCCTGATCACGGGTGTGTTTCTCAATGAAGCGGATATCAACGCCCTCGCCTCTGGAACCTCTGCCGAACAGGTTCTCACCAAGCACCTCACCGAGCACTTCCCCTTCCATGGCGTTCACCCCGGCACAGGTAGCCATGCAGCCCTGGGAGCGGAGCTGCTGGCTTGGCTCGTCCAGCATGGCCACCTGGAGATTCGCGTGGCCCTGCCGCTGCATCAAGGACAGTTAGCAGCCGATGGTTCGATCTTTCATGCCAAAGAAGGCGTCATCGAAGACCGCCATGGTCATCGCCTCGCTTTCACCGGCAGCGTCAACGAAACACCCAACGGCTGGACCACCAACTATGAGTCGTTCAACACCTACTGCTCATGGCTGCCGGGAGGAGAGGATTACATCGATGAGATCGAGGCCAGTTTTCTGTGCCTCTGGAACAACCAAGATCAAGGCGCTCGCACGTTCACCCTTCCCGAGGCGATCCGCCAGCAGCTGGCGATCTTCCAGCCGGTGGAAGGGGTTCCCCGGCGGCTTAAACCCTTTCTCAAGGATCTTCCGCCTGCCGACCCTGAGCCTCCCGTGGAGGTTGTTCCCGACCTCGATGAGCGCCGCCGCATCGTTTGGAGTTACGTGCTCCAGGCCGCAGCCAGCCATCTGCCGGGAGCCGAACGGGTCGGCGAAGGCACCAGTGCGGTGACCCCCTGGCCCCACCAGCAGCGTGCTTTCCAGCGGCTCTGGCACCAGTGGCCGCCCAGGCTGTTGATCGCCGATGAGGTGGGGCTGGGCAAAACGGTGCAGGCCGGCTTGCTGCTGCGTCAGGCCTGGTTGAGCGGCCGGGCCCGCCGCATGTTGGTGATGGCACCGGCCTCAGTGCTCCAGCAGTGGCAGCGGGAACTGCGCGAGAAGTTCGGCCTCGACTGGCCCATCTACAGCGGCAGGTCGCTCGACTGGCAACGCAGCCGCTTCCGCCCAGCCGGGTTCTCCCGGACTGTGGACCGCAGCAGCTGGAGCACCGAGCCCTTTGTGCTGGTCTCGAGCCACCTGATGCGCCGCCGCGATCGGCACCAGGAGTTGCTGGAAGCCGAGCCCTATGACCTAGTGGTGCTCGATGAAGCCCACCACGCCCGCACCCGCCGGGAGAACAACAGCAGCGGTGGGGAGCGGCTGCGCCCCAACACCCTGATGCAACTGATGCAGCAGCTGCGCCAACGCACCAAGGGCTTGCTGTTGCTCACCGCCACGCCGATGCAGGTGAGTGAACTGGAGGTGTGGGATCTGCTCGCCCTGCTCGGTATGCCCCCCGAGTGGACCGAGGACGCCTTCGAGCGGTTCTTCGAGTGGGTGGAGAAGGAAAATCCGGATGATGCCACCCTTTCGTACCTAGCCGGGTTGTGGCGCAGCAACGTGGTGGCTTTCGGCGAGGCACCAGGCAATGCCATGCCGGAAGCTCTGCGGAAATCGCCGCTGCGGAAGCGCCAGGCTCTGCGGGCTTTGAACGACACCGACCCGCTTTCCCGCCGCAATCTCGGCATCGACATTCGCCAGGCCGCCCTGGCCCTGGCTAAACGCTGGACGCCCGTGCAGGGGCTAATCTCCCGCCACAGCCGCACCCTGCTGCGGGCCTACAAGCAGCAGGGCTCGATGGATCTGGCCATCGCCACCCGCCATGTGGACGACCGCTTCCTGGAGAGCACCCCCGAGGAGCGAGCGCTCTACGACGCGGTGGAGGACTTCATCTCGACCCAGTACGCCCAGGCAACCGGGCAGAAGAAATCGGCCGTGGGCTTCGTGATGACGATCTACCGTCGCCGGCTGGCCAGCAGCGTGGCGGCCCTGGTGTCCACTCTGGAAAAGCGTATGGCCGGCCAGCAGCAACAGCTGGAGGAAGACGCCGCCGCCAGCGAAGACGACGACATCGCCGGCGAGCTCACCCTTGATCTGGAGGGGATCCAAAGCGCCTTCCAGGAGGTTTCCGTCCAAGGCGAGCTCGATGCCATTGGCGTGTTGCTCGATCAGGCCCGCCCTCTTGTGGGCCACGACAGCAAAGGGGCCGAGTTCCTGAAGGCCATCGATGAGCTGCAGGCCCAGGGCTACAAGCAGGTGATCGTCTTCTCCCAGTACACCGACACGGTCGATGCCCTCAAGGCGCTGTTGGTCGGTGCCGGCCGCACCAGCCTGATGACGTTCACCGGACGCGGTGGCGAGCTGCTGCAGAAGGGCGGCGAATGGAAAGCCCTGAACCGCGAAGCCACCAAACGCGACTTCAAGCAGGGCAAAGCCGAGATCCTGCTCTGCACCGATGCGGCGGCTGAGGGCCTGAACTTCCAGTTCTGCGCCGCCCTGATCAACTACGACATGCCTTGGAACCCTATGCGCGTGGAGCAGCGGATCGGCCGCATCGACCGCATCGGCCAGACTCACGAGCAGATGAAGATCATCAACCTGCATCTCGATGGCACGGTTGAAGCCGATGTGTATCGGGCGCTGAAGGGCCGGATCGCGATGTTCGAGCAGGTGGTGGGCAAGCTGCAGCCGATCCTGGCCAAGGCATCCAGCTCGATCAGCCAGGCCACCCTGGCCAGCCGCGATCAACGGGAGAAGGCGCGGGCATCCGCTGTGGCGGCTGTGGAGCAGGAGCCCGAGATCAAGGGCCTGGATCTCGACGATGTGTTGCAGGACCTCGATGCCATCCGAGATGTGGTGAACGCGCTTCGGCCCTCACCGCTGACACTCGCGGATCTGGAGTCCATCCTCAGACAACCGGGGTTGCTACCACCCGGATGCTGTGCTCGGCCGATTGGTGCCTATGACTTCGCCTGGTCCCAGCCAGGCCTTGAGAAGGAGCTTCGGGTGACCTGCAACGCCTCCTACTACGAAGACAACAGCGATAGCTGTGAGCTTTGGGTGCCTGGGAGTCCGTTGTTTCCGATCGACCGAATCAGGGAATCGATTAGATCTGAATCTGAAGAAGTATCAAGGCAACAGTTTGATGCTGCTTTGAAATGACAGGCACTACGCCCTGTTCGCATACGTCTTATACTCGGCTTATTCAAGCTTGCAAAATGACCTTTTCATGGCGAGGAGACTTCATGCCAACACTGGCATTCAGTGACACACTCAACTCTACACAAAGCCAATGACCAGTGGCACTTATGAAGGTAACTTCACCAGCGGAAGTTTTCCATTCTCCGACAAGGCTGTTGACGGCCTGGGAGAACGGCAGGATAAACTGAATCGGCGGGAATTCTGTAATCGAGTCGGCAATATGCTTCTTGCAAACAGAGGCTCCGAGGGGCTCGTGATTTCGATCGAAGGAGAATGGGGGTCTGGAAAGTCTTCTGCGTTGGGCATGATCAGATCTTGTTTGAATACACAGAAGCAATCAACATCTCTAGAGAATTCAAAAGAACCCACGCGACTGCGGAGTTTGACGAGGTGGTTTCGGAGGCAGAAACGTAAATCCACGCTTACATCGGATGACCATGTTCCCATTCTAGTTGAGTTCAATCCCTGGCTAGTTGGCGCTGCCGATCACATGGTTCAGGCCTTCATGGCTCAGATCGCATCTGAAATTGGGCAAGCCAACCAAAGTGCTAAGGCTACCGAAGCCGCTCAGGAGATGATTGCATATGCACAGCTTCTAGAACCTCTGAAATGGATCCCAGGGGCAGAGCCTTGGACCTCCATTGTAAGAGGAGTCATTGAGGCAACTGGAAAAGGAGTGGGAAAAGTTAGCGACCTTCACAAGCTCAATGTCAGCAAGCAAAGAGATGCCCTAAAGAGGGCACTACTTGAGCTGGGCCGCAACATTATCATCTTTATTGATGATATCGATAGATTACCACCAGCAGAAGTATTCCAGATCGTTCGCGCCATTCAGGCTGTTTCCGATTTGCCGCGGTGCTCTTTCGTCATCGCCTTAGATCCTCTTTATACAGAAAAGTCGCTCCAAGTAGCAGCTAACTTTGAGAATCCTGGGCAGTATCTCGACAAGATTGTCCAGCTTCGTCTTTCACTTCCTCAAATCAATAAAACTGACCTTGCTTCGTATTTTGAGAATCGGCTATGGCAGGCCCTCTCTCCTTCGCAGCAGGATCGCTTCCAATCCGAGCAAAAGCGACTGACTCAGATTTGGCAATTAGGAGTCAAGCCACTCATCCAGACTCCCAGAGATGTCATCCGCATTGTCAACCGGTTCTTGTTTATAGAGCCAAAGTGTGGGAGAGAGGTCTGCTGGGGTGATCTATTAGGACTGCAAACCCTTGCAATCATTCTGCCGGATGTATTTAGGCATATCATGCAAAACCCAGGCGCCTACACAGGCATGGATATGTCTGACACTTACCAGCGTAGTAGTTGTCAAGAGCACCTCGACCAGTTTGCAGTTGAGCGCACCCATGCTCAAAAATCCTTGTCCGCCAAGACACAGGCCCAAGCTCAACGGCTTCTAGAAGAGCTATTCCCATTACTACGCAAATATCCTTATGACAAGCTCACTCAGAAGGAATTTTCAAAATCCAGGAGAATTGCAGCCAGTGACAGACTAAAAATTGCACTAACCTATGATCTGCCATCTGATGAGGTCTCACTAGCCGATATTGAGTCTTTCTGTCACGAGCCAACAAGCAGAGACGACGTTATTGAAAGAATCCTGGCCAGGGATTTGCTTGATCACTTTCTTGAGGCCGTACTGCAAAAGATTGATCCATTATCGGTTCCCGACCAGCAAGACTTTGTTTGTTTCCTGGGAAGGCTTGTTGAGAATCAGCAGATCAATAGCAACTTTCAAGGATTTCGATCCTTGTTCAGCATGGCTACGATCGACAAGATCATACTCCTGTCCGAAGAAGTATTGAGAAGACCCAGCGATGATACCGATGATCTTGATGGGCTCATTGTTTTTGCTTCGAATTCTTCTATTCTGTCCTTGGGTACCCATCTGTTGGCTAGGCGGCTTACCAAGCGTGAGGAGAGAGCACAGCAAAAAGAGTCCAGAGCTGAAGAAGATCTCATCCAAGCCTCAGAAGAGCCAGTCCTCCAGCAATGGCTTGAAACCTCAGTCAGTTCTTTCCGTAGCCAAGCCTTTCTTGGAATTGCCGATAAGTGGATTGTACTACGAGTTCTTTTGGCGTTGAAGGAAGGTCGTGAACAACTGCCTGAGCTGCTTCGACCTTTCTTAGACTCTAACGACAGTATGGACGCCATCGCCGATATTTTTATTGGCCGTCAGACAGAATCGACGGAAGGCATGTCTGTTGCCTGCAGCAAAGAGTATTTGGCCATGCTGGGTGATCCAGAAACCATTCGTAGCAAGGCGGAGAGCCGCCTACGCGAACCTTCAGTTCAATCGAACAGGAAGCTTTGTGCAATCTACAAATCAATAGTCTATGGGAAGAAATTCTATATTGATGAAATAGGCCAAGCTCAAGAATGGGATGAATGAGTCAAGTTGCCCTTAGGTGGAGAGCCGAATCTACCCTTTAGGTTATAGATTCCGGGCAGATCAGACCCGCCGCCTGCCGCCCCTCGCTGAGCACTTGGAACAGCACCTTGGGCGACTCCTTGAGCAGCTCGATCCAGCGACCTAGATAGGCGGCATGGCTCTCGATCTCACTGCCGATCTCCAGCCGATCCCCAAGCAGCACTGCGCCTAATTCGGCGACCAGCTCCTCACGGAAAAAACGCTCATTCCCAAATGCACCAGCGCCGCACCACGGTGATGGCGCGCCTGAACCGGGCCTTTGTGAATGAAACGCTCTGGCATGAATTCCTGGAGCTGCAGGGCACTCTGGCGGCCTAATTCGATACCCTCAACGACCGGGTGATCGAACAGACCCCGGAGGTGCGCATCGGCGAGGCCGAGGAACAACCTGAGGCGGCGCCGGCTCTGGCGCCGCAAGAGCACCAGGGGTCATTGCCGCAGAGGGGGTGTGACTGGGGCGCTTTGGCTGAACGCTAAAATCAGATGCGTGGCAATTCCTTAAATGAAGGCGGTGACCTCCGCGCCTGTGTTCAGCATCTTGCTGTTACGCGCCATTAGAATCTTTCTCAAGGCTCCAATCTAAAACATTTTCGTTGTCTTGGCCTCCGGAATTCGTTCGAGTAGCTCGAGCCTCTGCAGATGCTCGAACCTCCGAGCCGGCAGGCCTAACAGAAAATGTTGCTCTGACTGCATCAGCGAATTGAACGTCGTGAGGCGGTTCATAAAGTTCTCCGGCAATTTCGAGAACCCCTGGCCCATTGATCAACGCTTCGGTACTGGTCCTAGAGATGGTGTGTGAGTCCGCCCTTGTTGAACCCGAGCCATAGTACAAATATTGAATGTTGTACTGCAATCGCGTCATCACCTTTTGACTGTCTTGCACTCGAAGCGATAGTCTGGTTCGATGTACTGGGAACACAAGTAGCTCCTGTTGCCGAGGTGTTACGTATAGTTGAATCGACAATGTCCACGCGAAGTGTGGCTTGTACTGAATTTCTTGGAGATGAGTACCGGAGCTGCGCTCATGTCCTGGACTCTTTATTAGCTTAGCCCACACCCGTAGTACTTCGAGATGGGGCGATGCCACAGATGAAGCCAGTACATTGATCAAGTCAGAGCGTTGTGCGGAGCGGACGCGGGTACCCTCTCTCCAAGGAACTTCCCGCTCTACAACCACCCCTGAGACGGAGCCGAAAGACGGGTTGGCTACGACAAACGGGCGCCGGTCTGTCGAGAAAAGAAGGCCTACAACGTGACCAGAGGATGTAGGGACTATGAGATCCTGCATATCTGGAGCTACGCCATTAAACTGTTTTGCAACTTCAGAAAACCACCTTGCCGTATCCACTGGTTCAAAAGGCACGACTCCAACTCCCTCCTGCAAGCCAATGATCCAAAGTACATGATCAGCCTGACAAGAATTTGCATGACCTCCCAGCCGTCGAGCTGCCTTCTTGGGGTCGGGCCATTTAGACTTTAACTCTACTCTTGAATCCTCTGGTAGTTGACCTGCGTTGGTAATCCCAACCACGGAGAGAATCCACGCCTCTAGATCGAATGATCTCATAATGATGAAGATGAAGCACAACTTGATTTTCGGCGGTTTCTGTGAACCGCTGGCATAAGACCCGACCTTCTTAGAATTTCTGCTGAAGCCAAGTGGCCAGAAGGCGACAAGTCAATTGTGCCGTTACACTCTAACTCCAACTCAATCGTCATGGCCTTGGTTCTCGGACCCGAGAACCCTCTGTGCCTTTTGATACGCCATACCCTCCAGGCTGCGAGAACAACAAAGCCCGGGTTGCTCACCTGTACAGATGTGGATGCAGGCCTCATTCCGGATCGCCCTAGCTGAGCTCGGTCCCTATGGATGACCCGGCTCGACTCCATGGCGGTGCCTATTGAAAAGGGGGCCGGAGCCCCCGTGGCTCAGAGCACCGAGATTGTGCTTCCCTTGGCGCCCTGCAGCTTGCGGGCGATCTCGTGCGCCTTGGCGGCCGGCACGAAGCGCAGCTTCTTCACCGGCTTGCCCCGCTTACCAAAGAAGCGGACTTCCACGGGATGGGACCCGCCCTTGGGACCTTCGGGATAGTGATGCTCGATGACGCAGCGGATTTCGCAGCAGGGGCCTTGTGGTGCAGCCATGGGAGGACTGGCGAGGGACGCGACAGAACCGCCCCGGCGTGGCCGGTGAAGGCAAGGGGCCGCGCAGCGGCCTTGCGCAGCCCTTGCCGAACCGCAAGCCGAGGGCAACCTGTGACGCGCCCTTGCTGTGGCCGCCCATCTGCCCGCAGCCCCGCCCTGTGCTGAGGTGCTGCATCGATCGCCAGGCGCTGAACGAGAAGAGGCCCAGGGATGGCAAAAGCTCCACAGGGCAGGGACCGCTCCGCTGTTGGCTGCGGAAGCCTCAGGACCTTGCTCTGCCTCCACCAATCGCTCGCTCCATGTCGCCATGCATCCCTCCACCCGTGATCTCCTGGCCGAGGTTCTTGGCGAGCGACAGCTGACAGCTGCGCCGGGTGCTGCGCCGCCATCCCGCCCATCAGCTTCATCAGCGGATCTGGCCCCCGGCCCCTGGCGCGTCACCGCCCAGGTGCATGGAGGCAGGGTGCAGATCAGCAACAACCGCGAGAGTCGGGTGGTGCGCAAAGCGGAGGTCGAGGTCTACCTGCGCGGCCACGGCCCTGCTGTCGCGCCCCGCCGCTGAAATGCCCTGGCGCTGAGCGTCCTGGCAACAGCTGGTGAGGTTTGCGCCGCCGGGGATGGCCCGCCACCAGTCCACCAACACCGGGCCGATCATGGCCCTGGTGGCCGCGGAGATCGCTGTGTTGCTCGCGTTTGTGGGGGTGTGCGAGCTTCGCGCGTCCGGCCCCGCCATCTGTGAGCACCGCTGGAGCCTGGTACTGCCCAGCGTCGCCCTCGTAGGGCAGTCGGCCGCCACCTACTTCATGGACAGCGGCAGAGGCGGGGGCAGCCAACCCGATCCGCCCCGCAACACCCGCGGCCAGTTCACCCCCCGCCGCCGTGAGGACGACCAGCTTCCTGGCTGAAGCCGCAGGTGGCTCTGGACTTCGCTAGGGATGCCGCCGCCCCTTCATGAAGACCCGTTGCCGCCAATGAAGACAGGTGTCGATCACCACGAACGTCTTGCCCGCATCGGTGGGCTGAACGATGGTGATGGCACAGGGATTCGGAGGCTTCAGTGATAGAAGACACCCCCCCGGAGCAGACACCAGGAGCGCGCTGACGATCCGGCCCCTGCTCCAACACTCTCGACGGATCTCTGACGTTCCAGGCGTGTCACGCCGTCGCCGTCCAACGCACCGCTTCAGGTGCCCCGGACCCAACGGAACGTCCCACTAGACACCTGGCCCCAGGTGCCAGCGCCAGCGGCTCCGACCCTTCAACCCAAGATTCCCAAGGCCCGGGGCCAACGCTCTGGGCTTTGTTGTGGGCATGAGCCGCCCATATCCATCCAATGACTGTTGGAGGAAAGCCGGCGGCGCGATCTGTCTCCGTTGCGCAGCAAGCCACGCACCGCTGAGCTGGGCGACTCAGTTGGGCAGCGCGGTGTCCCCGACCTCCTCCAGCCGGCGGAGGCAACGGAAGCGCAGGGCGACCAGCTGGTCGTAGAGCGGGTTGATCTTGCACATCGGCGGGATGTGGACCAGCTTCCAGCCGAACAGCTTCACGTCGCGCTCAAAAGGGCACTGGGCGGGGATCAGCCGCACCAGGAAGCGGGCGACCTCCGGATCGGAAGGCTCGAGCGCATCCATCCAGCGCCGCACAGCATCGAGGCGCCCTGGGTGCTGATGGGTGTCACAGCAGACGTCACTGGAGCCGTCGCGGATCATCGGCGTCTTGAGCAGGTCTTTGATCAAGACCTGGCCCACCTGAAGCACCTCACTCCAGTGCCGCAGCCGTTCGCATTCGATCGCGCTGAGATGGCCATCGGCCAGGGCCACCAGCACAGCGGAGCGCAGGAACTCTTCCGCGGTGGGCGTGCCGACCCCGAAGCGGTGGACCAGGGCCCCGTCGCCGGGATGGTGCAGATCCTCGAGGGTCAGACCGGGGAGATCCCTGGTCAGCTGCTCCGCCAGCAGCCGTTCCTCAGCAGGGGAGAAATCACCGTCGGCAAGCGCCAGCTGGTGCAGCGCAGCGAGCCACAGCCGCCGTCGCGCCGCCTTGGCGTCGAGGCCGTCGATGGCAACAGGGTGGCCCATGGGGTGCGTGAGGCCGGTGAAGGACATCCGCCGCAAGACAGGCGGTGAGGAGCGGCACGGCAGGCAGCCACCCGTCTCATTCTGAGCTCACAAGGACGCTGCCCCGCTGCAGTCGCCAGCTGGAGCAACCACGGCGGTCCAGGGCTGGCTGGGCGTTGTCCCAGCAGCCGGATCAGGGGCCCTCAGGCCTCGTCGCAGAACGAGGCCAAGCGGAGCGAAGGGCAAGCCCAGGCGTGCCCCCCCGGCCGAGCCGATCTGCCTGATGCCGCCTGGTAACTGCTGTTGAGCCCTGCCCACGCGACTCCCCGCCCGGCCGCTGCTCGCGCCAGCCGACCGCACGGAACCGATGAGCGACCCGAGCACCGATCCGCCCGGCGGGCAGCGCGGACCTGACAACCAACCCGGGCTCCCAGGTGAGCCACCGCTGGAGCCCCCAGCCGGGGTGGTGGGGCCGCCGCCGGAACTGCCGAGCCTGGGGCCCTTGCATCTGAGCCTTTCGGCTGATGGGCTGCTGCTACTTGGCATGGCCGCCTGGCTGCTCTGGCGCGCCTTCCTGCGCGACACCGTCATGGCCCGCATCGGCACCCTGCTCGGCAGCCAGCAGGACAGCCGCTACATGGCCGACCTCCTGGCCCAGGTGGGGGTGCTCACCGGCTCCAGCAGGGTGGCGCTCGGCAGCTTCTACAGCCCTGGGCTGACCAGCTATGGCTACGCCTTCTCGCGGGTGACGATCGTCAGCTCCTATGTCTCCCTGGGCCGGCTGCCGCTGGCGCTGGAATCGAAAGACCTGCCGATCGACAGGATCCGCCAGGACCTGGAGGTCCTGATCGCCCATGGCGCCGACAGCTGGCACCTCGTGCGGCTCAGCAACCTGCTGCCGGTGCCCTGCCAGGACTACCTGCAGCGCAACGGGATCACCTTCCTCTATGGGCGGCTGATCCTGTTGGAAGGCACCCCGATCGGCATCCTCAACATCCACTTCGACACGCCGCTGGCGGCCCTAGATGAGCCGGCTGAACTCCCCCATGCCGATCTGCTGGAGGCGATTTACCGGGAGCTGAGCCGGTTGGTGCGCGGCAGGATGCTGCGCCCGTCGATCGGGCGGCGTCTGTTCAGCTTCTGGGCGGGCCGCTGAGCGTCAGGGCGCCGGATTGCACCAGCTGCCACAGCCGTCGCGCCTGCTGCTGCCGCCGCTCCAGGTGGGGAACACCGGGGCGGAAGTAACCCTGGCCCGTGGCGGCGGAGCCTGTCCAATACGCCGCTGCGGCCGCCGGATCCATGCCTGGCGGCCGCTGCTCGAACACCCGGCTCCAGCCGATCAGCGATCCCTCCGGTGGATCGTGCAGGCCGGCGTACTCCTCAGCGAAATAGCGCTGCTGCCAGCCGTTGCTGTTGGGATCGATGCGCAGCCTGATCGCCTGCTGCCGGGCCCGGTCGTAGGCGGTGCGCCTCACGCCCGTGTACTGCATCGCACCACGGCCCCTGCCGCTGCCGGCCTCCGTCACATCCAGCCGCTCCAGTTCCGGCTGGCCAGTTTCGACGATCACGCAGGCCAGAAAGCCGCAGGCCTCCGCCGCGCTGAGCGGGGCGATCTTCCAGGCGCTGGCCTTGGTGACAGCAGAGCTAGTGAGGAACTGGAGCCAGTGCTGAAGGTTGCTGGAGCCGGGCTCAGGCCCTGGCCCTGGCCCCGCCGCTACTTTTTTTCCTGGAACACCCCCACATAGACGGTGCCCTGCTCGTAGAGCGGCAGGATCCGCTCGCGCAGCACCGCGTTGTGCACCCGCAGACAGCCAAGGGACGGCAGCAGCGTCTGCCGCGGCGCCCAGGCCCCGGGCCAACCGCAACCGGTGCCGCCGCCGTGGAGCATGATCCCGGCGCGGCCCACCTTTTTCTCCTGGCCCTCCAGCTCGACCATGTCGTAGCTGTACCAGCCATAGGCCTGCAGGGTGGCATCCCTCGGCGGGTTGGGGTTCTGCTCCCAGTCCCGGTAGACCGTCCCCAGCTTGTAGAGCCCTGGCGGGGTATCGGTGTTGGTGTGGCGCCATTCGGTGTCGGCGCCCTGGCCCCGAGCCAGGCACGGTTCCCGCCATAGGAACTTGCCGCTGTGGTCATAAGCCTCCATGTCCTGGTCGCGGTCGTTGACCAGCAGGTAGGAATCGCCCGCTTTCACCGGTGCTGGGATCAACGGCCCGGCCAGGCCGGCCTCCTCGCTGCCGCGGGGATCGAGCGGCGCAATGGCGGCACCCACCGGCTGCGCGGCTTTCTCACTGAAGGCGACGGCCCAGGGCGCCTCCTCCTCCAGGATCTCCTCGCCGCCCGGGAGCTTGCTGATCGCCTGGTGCAGCAGCAACGCGCCCCGCTTCTGCTGTTCCAGACCCTTGAAGTGCAGGAAGCGGTCGACGAACCGCTGGGGGGACATCGTGGCCACGCCGGCTCAGCAACTGCCCTCTCTTGCCAGTGCCGACGTAAGCGCAACAGCCTGGCGGCTCTCCACCGCCAGGCCAGGCCGCTGGGGCCTGCGGCCCTCAATAGGGCACTTCCTCCGGCCGGATCCAGGCCGGGCGGCTGACGGGATTCGCCAGCTGCCGCTCCAGCAGCAGCGCATCGGCCAACGCCGCTAGGCGCGGCAGGGGCGGCAGCGTGGTGCAGCAGATGAAGCTCAACCGCTCCAGCGACGCGGAGCTGTGGCGGGAGAGGGAGCGGATGCGGGCAGCGGTGGCCATGGCCGGCGCAGCGAAGGACGCCAGCGGCCAACGGGATGGGGTCAAGGGCGGCGTAGCCGCTCGCGTCAGCCCTTGAGGCCATCCCGCACGATGAAGCGGCCTGTGTGCGCCAGTCCCCCAACGGGGTCAGGGCCTGGAAGTCCCGAGAGAGTCCATTCCTGCTCCCAAGACAGCGCTCAGGCGGGGCCACCAGCGGCGACCCCGCCCAGGCCCTCAGGCCCGACCAGCGGCACTCGCCAGGGCCCGACGCCGCTTCCGGCTCTGCTGCACGATCTCGGCCTGGCCGGCGTGATCGCTGGCACGGAAGTGCTGCAGCTCATCCCAAGGCAGCCCCTGCTCGAAGGCCTGATGGATCGGGCAGCAGCGCTGCACAAGCGCCGAGCAGTGCTTCCAGAGGATGCGCTTGGCATGGTGCGCCTCGCCCTCGCTGAGCGCTTCGTGCTCGCCATCACGCATACGGCGGGACACACCCACCGCCTTGCCGTGGATCACGGTGCCGCCCAGGAGCGGCCAGTGCAGGCTTTCCAGCTCGCGGGCCTTCGCCCAGGCGCCGCCGTGGGCGACCACGATCGGCCCGATCCTGGAGAAGGTGAGCGCTTCTGGCGGGCAGAAGCACAGCCACCCGAGCAGCTCCTTGCTGAGCACGGGCTCGGGTGGAATGTGAATCCCGATAGCGGTGCAGACGTGATCGCTGTGGGTGAGGGCCTTGCGCTGGATGAGCAGGATCTGGGGTGCCATGAAGGGGGATGGCCGGCGGACCCGAGCGGACCTGCGGCGCGGGCAAGGGTCGGCAAAGCGCAGCGGCGCCGACTTGCGCAGCCCTTGCGCCGCCGCAGATCGTGAGGAAGGCCGCCGCCAACCCCTCCAACCGGAGCAGGCACGAGCGACAAGGCGGGGCGATCAGCCCTGCCGTTCCCGCCAGATCTCCTGCACGAACGGATCGGTGACGCCATACAGCCCGTGGCCGACCCGCATCAGCACGTTGGCGGCCATCAGCTCATTCACCACCGGCTGGATCTCCTCCACCCGCACCTCCCGGCCGATCGCCTCGCCGTAGGCCGCGGCGGCTTCCGCGGAGAACAACCCCTTGGCGGGCCCGTCAGACAGGGCCACCCGCTGGAAGATCACCGCGGCCAGCCCACCGATCTGCTCCACCTTCTGCAGCTCCAGGTCGGCGGCGGCGCCGCGCAGGGTGGCGGCGATGACCGGCAGGAGCTGGTCCGGCTCCAGCCCGGAGCTGGTGCTGCTGCTGGCCTCCAGCTGGGCCAGGGCCCGCAGGAACTCCTCGGGCTGGTGGCCCAGGGTCTGAAAAGCACTCCAGGCGATCGCCTCCGATGGCAGTGCTCCAGCGCCGCTGCCGCGCAGGCGCTGCAGCACGTGCTGCACATAGGCCAGATCCAGCACGGGGTAGGGCAACGAGGTGGCCCCGGTGAACGCCTGGTTGCGCCGGGCCGTCAGTTCCCCCACCAGGGCGCGATGGGAGCCGGTGCCGAGGAACAGGAAATGGCCCGGCGTGTCCGGCCTGGGGTTGATGGCATCGCGTGCGGCCTTGAGGGCCAGCAGCATCTGGTGGCCGTCATCGGTGGTGATCGCCTGCTGCACCTCATCAATGATCAGCACCACATCGGAATTGGCCTGATCCACCAGCTCGGTGAACGCCTGGGCCAGGGTGGCGCCACCGTCGTGGCCCAGCTGCTCGAGCTGAAAGCCAAAGCGGAAGCCCATCCCGCCCAGATCCAGCCCCCGCAGCCGGCCCAACCGACCCAGCAGCGGAGACGCCGGAGTGGCGAGCTCCGCCAGGGTGCGGCGCACGGCGGCATACACCAACACGGCCGGGCTCACCTTGGTGTCGCTCCAAAGGTCGACGTAGATCACCACCGCCCCCTGGGCCTCCAGCTCCGGCACCAGATCGGTGCGCAGGAAGGTGGTCTTGCCCGTGCGCCGCAGGCCGGAAAAGAACAGGCCGGAGCGCAGCGCCTCATCGAGCACGCTCGGATGCAACAGGCGGCGGGCCAGCTCGGCGGCCAGCTGGGGACGGCGGAACACCTCGGCCACGGCTTAGGACGTTCTATCGCTGAGCCCTAATTATGGCTGATCCATAATCGGCCATAAATGTGCTCCGCCCTCCAGCCACTGCTTTGGTGCCGGCTGGCGAGGCTCAACCGCCTGCCTCCCAGGGCTTCGGTGCCGCCAACAATTCAGCGATCACCTGCTGATCGGTGCGGCTCTGCTGCGGATGGTTCAGATCGGCCAGCAGCGCCTTGCTCTGCTCGGCGCTGAGGCAGAACAGGGAGCGGTCCAGCGAAGCCTGATCCCGTTCCACGCCCCTGGCTCCAGCCCTTGTGGTCATTCTCCCCCGTGTGTGGGTGGCTGCCCATGGCCTCATGGCAATAGGTGGTGACGTTGCTGGAGCCCCTGCTCCCGGAGTGACCATGGGCCTCACCCTCATCGAGGCGATGAAGCATGAGACGCGGGTCGATCGCCTCGCTGTCACCAAGACCTTCGCGGAAGGTGAGCTTCTACGCCGGCTGCCGTTCCGCAATCTCTCCGGCGGTGCACTCAAGTACCCCAAGGAGATCAAGCTGCCCCGGGTCGGCTTCCGCGGTGTCAACGAGGGCTACCGCCGCAGCTACGGCGCCATCACCAACGAGACCGAGTTCGTCCATCTCTTCGGGGGGGACCTCGATGTGGACCGCTCCATCGTTGACATGAACGGCGCCGAGGCCCGCGCCAGCCAGACCGAGCAGAAGGTCCGCTCCATGCGCATGACGCTGGAGGCCGCGATCATCAACGGCGACGCCAGCTTCGATCCCCGCGCCTTCAACGGGCTCAGCAAGCGCCTCGTCCCCGATGGGCCCCGCACCATCGACAACGACGGCGGCACCGTCAAGCTCACCAGGCTCGAATCGCTGGTGGATTCGGTCAACGCCAATGGCGGTGAGAAGGTGCTGCTCACCAGCAAGGCGGGACGGCGCCAGATCAGTCACGCCAGCCGTGAGGCCGGCGGTGACCTCTACCAGGTGATCGACGGTCGCCACTGGTTCGAGGACACCGAGATTCTCTGCGTGGATGAGGACGCCAATGGGCACCCTGTGCTCGGTTTCGGGGAAGCAGGAAGCACCACCAGCTTCTACTGCTGCGCCTTCGGCGACGAGATGGTCACCGGTCTGCAGGGCCCGTTTGAGGGTCGCTACGGCATCTCCGTACGCGACTTCGGCGAGGTCCCCGATGCCCCGGTCTTCCGCACCCGGGTGGATTGGTACGTCGGCTTCGCGGTCTGCAACGACCGCTCCGTGGGCCGTCTGTTCAACATCGGCCCCGCCGTCAACTGAGCCCGCAACCCCAGACCCTTTCCACGCCATTGCTGATCCCCCCACTGCCGAGGACACGACCATGAGCCGACCCATTGATGCCGCCGCCACCCTGGTGGGCTGGATCCATCACACCGCCACCGATCCGAACGAGCGCACCATTGCCGGCGGCACCACCGTGAAACTGAGCACGCCGCTCGATGCGGCCGATGTCTTCACCTTCGTGGCCTCCCACCCGGGGCACGCCGCCGCTGTCACTTTCACTCTGGAGGTGGCCCCCGAACTGCTCAACGGGACCATGGGCACCTGGGTGCAGGCCGCCGAGGTGGCGATCCCCGCCGGTGGCGGCCGTGTCGAGGCGCCGCTCAACGGCGGCAACCTCGCCGTGGCACCTGCTGATGCTGACGACGTCGGCGCCTACAGCGTGGTCTTCGCGCGCTGCCTGATGACCAACCCCAGCGACGTGACCGTCGCTCCGGCCGGCGCCTATGCCGGCCTCACCTTCTGAGGCCCGACCCATGGCACCGATCGAGGACGGACTGGCGGCCCCCGCCGGGATGCTGCTGATCTCCAAGGAAGGCGAACAGGACCGGATCATCTACCCGGTCCACGCCGACGGCTGGCGCCGCCTGGGCTGGACGATTCACCCGCCCCAGCCGGAACAGGACCTGGAGGGCGAGGAGGACGGGGAACCAGCCGCTCTGGAGGCAGAGGGCGACGAACACCTGCCCGCTGGGTTGCTGCTGGAGAGCGGTGGCCAGGACCACCAGGAGCGCCAGGACAAAGGGGCCAGCGAGACGACTTCTGAACCGTTGGAGCTGGAGCGGCTGACCAAGCCCCAGATCGTCGCCGCCGTGCGTGAGCGCTTCGGGGTGCTGCTCGATGGCAGCCAGACCCGCGCTGAGCTGCTCGCCGCGGCGGAGGAGCTGCTGGCTGCCGAGGCGCACGACGGCCAGATCGAGACCGAGAGCACCAGCCCGGGCAAGGGCATCGGCGAGGCGGAGGGCGAGGGCGACGGGGAGACCGAGGGCGAGGAGCTGGTCCCCAGCCTCCTGATCTGAGACCCGCCATGCGTTCTGCCGCTGGCAATGGCAAGTAGCCCGGTGCGTGAGCGATGCCCTACCCGCTGCCCTCCACGCCACCGCAGAACGGCGATCGCCTCCGCCTGCTGCCACCCGCCGGTTGTCCCGGCCGGGGCGAGTGGGTGGTGCCCCATGAGGTGCCGCGCTGGCTGGCCATTGGCTTCCGCACCGCACCTGTTCCTGCCCTCGATCTCGAGCTCAGCTGGATGCCATCCCCGCGGCGGTGGGATGAACCCGCCCTCTCTCGCGCCGTTGCGCTGATGGTGAACCCTCGGGCGCTGCCACCGCAGCCGATCGAGATCACCTGGGGGGATGGCAGCAGCGAGACGGTGCCCTGGACGCCCTACGACCAGCGGATACCGGAACCCCGCCACCTCTACACCGTCCTGGAGGATCACAGCGTCACCGTGCAGGTGGGACTCCTGGTCGCCACCCTTGAGGTGGCGCTGCTCAGCTGCCCGCTCCCCATCACGTCACCGCGACCCGGTGACGATCCGCCCCGCGTTGGTGTGGGCCTGGCCCTGGTGCCTGGTGCCGGCCTCAGCGGCAACGCCTTCGATGGCAGCCGCAACGAGCAATGGCAGCTGCGCCTCCATCCGCAGGGAGGCCTCGGGCTGCTCCCCAGCCCGATCGATGGCCAGCCCGCCCTGGTGGCGATGCACGGCTCCGGGGCTGCCAGCCGCGGTGTTCGCTGGTACTCAGGTGACGGCCCACCCACCCTCCAGTGGCACGAGGTGGCGCAGCCGCCGCCGGCGCCGGGGGATCTGTATCTGGACCGGCTCAGCGGCAGCATCTACGAGCTGGAGGCCTGATGGGCTGGACCCCCACCGGCGATTCGTTGCGCGGCCCCCCTGGCCAGCCGCCGAACTGGGGCGCCATCGGCGGCAGCCTCGGCGACCAGATCGACCTGCAACAGGCCCTGGCCACCAAGCTCAACGCCTCGCGCCTCACCGTTGGCCCCACGCCGCCACCCGACCCAGCTCCTGGTGATCTCTGGATCGACACGACCTGACCATGGCCATCACCTCCCGCGACCAGTTGATCGCCGCCCTGGCGAACTCCCGCCATTCCCTATTCGACAAGGCCTCGATCAGCAACGCCGTCGTCGGCCGCTTCTATTCCCTCTGGCGGGCGACGGGACAGCCAGGACAGGGCGCCATCCCCACCGCGCCGGCGGCCTGCACCAACGCTCTGCTGGGCTCGTTGAACTACCTGCCCCAGCCGCAGCCCGCCAGCAACTACATCGGCTGGGTGGATGTGGCCACCAGCCTGGCGACCGGCAGCCTGGAGATCCACGACCGCCTCTGCCACCAGGGCGGACTGGTGGGAAACCTCAACACGCTCCAGAGCACCAACCTGCCGCTCACCATGGCCGGGATCGCGGCGGAACGGATCGGCCTTGGGGATTTCAGCCAGCTGCAGTGGTGGCTGGAGTGGTACGCCGACACCGGCTCCACGGCCGTCACCGCCAACGTCACCGTGGTCTGCGAGGACGACAGCACCCAGGTGGTGGCGGTGCCGCTGGTCGCCACCAGTCGCGCCTCGGGGCTTTATCAGATCCTGCCGCCGCAGGGCAGAACCGGCATCAAGGCGGTCAACAGTGTCCAGCTCAGTGCCACCAGCGGCACCGCCGGCAATTTCGGAGTCACCTGCACCCGCTACCGCGCCGGGTTCTTCACGGTGGTGGCGAACAAGGCGGAGGTCTTCGACTGGGCCGCCCTTGGCCTGCCGGACCTCCACAGCGACGCCTGCCTCTGCCTCATCCAGCTCTGCACCGCCACCACCACGGGCATCTCCAAAGGTGTAGCCCGCTTCATCGCCGGTTGAGCCATGGCCCGCCATGAGCGCGACGCCCGCCCTCCCTTCCCGGGTGGCTCCGATCGCTGGGACCGGGGCCCGGCCGGTGACCTCATCACGGCTGACTTCTTCTCGCCTCAGCCGCCACCGCCAGCCGGCGGCCAGCTCCGTTTCTGGAGCGGCACCGACTGGCTCCGCCGGCCGGTGTTGGTGTGGACCGGCAGCACCTGGTTGGCCAAACCCGCCCGCCGCTGGAGCGGCACCGCCTGGCTGCTCACCTGAGCGATCGGCCTGGCAATAGAGGGCAGGCACGTCCTGCTTTCGCCCCATGACCTGGCAGAACACCGGCTCCCTCCGCGGCCCCGCTGGCCCCCCCGGGCCGCCAGGCCAGGCCGGTGCGGCCGGCGGTGCCGGGCCAGCAGGCCCTCCAGGCCCCGCCGGGATGGGCATCGACTTCAAGGGCAGCGTTCCAACCTTTGCCGCCCTGCCCACCAACGGCCTGCAGGAAGGCCACGCCTACGTCGTCGCCGATCAAAACGACCGGCTCTACGTCTGGGACGCGGACACCAGCAGCTGGGTGGATGGCGGCTCGATCCAAGGCCCGCCGGGACCTGCTGGAGCACCGGGCAGCGCCGGCCCCCGCGGCAGCGGCTGGTTCGTTGGCAGCGGCCCGCCTGGCTCCATCCCCTCCGCCCTGCCCGGCGATCTCTATCTCGATCTGGTCAGCGGTGAGGTGCACCAGCTGCAGCCGCCCCCAGCCGGCGTCCCCATCGCCAACCTGCCGGCGATCGGCGCTGCCTTCCAGGGCGGCTACTACGGCGGGCTGATCTCGCAGGCCGCCAACGGCATCGCTAGCCATGCGCTGATCATTGCCCCCAAGGCCACGGGCGAAAGCTCCAGGGCCTGCAAGACGGCCAACACCGCCACCGCCGGGACGGGGAGCAGCTTCGACGGGTTCGCCAACAGCGAGGCGGCCAAGGACGCCGCCCACCCGGCCAACCAATGGGCCCGCTCGCTCTCCATCGGCGGCTACGACGACTGGTACATCCCGGCCCTGCTCGAGCTGGAGATCCTCTACCGGCGCTTCAAGCCGGATAACAGCGAGGGCAGCACGCCCGGCTACGGGGCCAACGCCTACGCCGTTCCCGCCACCACCGCCAACTACTCCGGCGTGATTCCAGCCCAGACCGCCGTTGCGCTGTTTGCGAGCGGCGGCGCCCAGGCGTTCTTTGCCGGCGGGATTGGCACCTCCACCCAGGACTCGGCAACCACCCACCAGGTGCAGGACTGGTATTACGGCAACTGGGATCCGCTGAGCAAAACCACAGCTCAAACGGTGCGGGCGATTCGAAAGATCGCGGTGGTGCCCTGAGCCATGCCCTGGGTCGCCAGACAGGAGGGACCGCGCCGGCTCAGCCAGAGCCTGCTGCTCCCCATTGCGGCCGGCCCCCAGGTGGCACCGCTCCGCTTCGATCGGCTGGGCAGCGCCGGGCTGTTGCTGATCGTCAGCTGTGACATCCCGGCCTGGCTCAGCCTCTACGTCTCGGACACCGCAGCCCTCGCTGACACCAATCGGCCCCAGATCGCCGATCCGGATCCGGCGGCTGGTGTCGTGCTCGATGCAGTCTTCACAGAAGACAGCGCGGTGCTGCGCCTACCGCCGGGGGTGAGCTGGGCCAACCAGGACGATCCACCCGTCCCCCTGCTGCATGGCCGGCTGCGCACTGACCAGAGCCAACCCATCGAGTCGATGGTGTCGATCAGCAGCCTGCTGCTGGCGCTCTGATGGCGGCGATCCTCAGCGATCTCTCCCGCCGCGGCGATCAGGGCTTCCCGATCCCTGATCTCTTCACTGAAGTCCAGGCCCTTCTGGCCAGCTGGCTGGTGGCCGCCAACGCCCAGAACCCCAGCCAGCTGCTCGAGGTGCTCACCGGCCCGGCCGCCGATGCTGAGCACCTCGGCTGGACCATCCGCGCCACCCTCGCCGCCACCAGCGTCGGTGCCCCCGTGCAGCTGATGAGCCAGTGGGTCGCAACCCTGGCCGCCACCACCGTGACAACGGCGGTGGGCCTGGCCGCCGGCCACAACCCTGCTGGCGGCCTTGGCGCCCACGGCCTCCTAGCGGGCGGCCAGTCCCACGCCGTTGCGGCGAGCCTCAATCCCGCAGAGCCATACCCGGCACTGGCCTGGGTCGTGCGCAGCCTCGCCCCGGGCCACGAATACTTCGGCTTCTGCCTCTCGCTACACATGTTCTCCACCCGCCAGGCGGTGGTGCTGCTGATCGCCAAGGACGTCACCTCTGGCCTCTGGCACCTGCACAACACAACGATGGGCGGGCTGCAGTGCATGGTGGCCTGGAACCTCGCCGCCGCCAGAGAGATCTTCGCGACGGCCCTGTGGAGCGAGTTCTTCAACGGCCCCCCGTTCGCCCTGCGCCACCCTTCGGCCTGGATGCTGGCCACACCCTCCATCGTCCACGTCACCCCCCTGCCGCCGCTGCGCCGCTGGGATCCGGTGGTGCTGCCGGCGGACTTCGGCACCTACAACCGCACCTTCTCCACCGGTGGCTACTTCAAAGGAGCCGACGGCAGCGAGTGGCTGCTGTTCGGCCCCAGCCGACTGGCCGTTCGCCTCGTCGACGCGCCATGACCCTCACCGCCTGCGCCCGTACCTGGGGCCCGGACACCTACAACTGGGCCAGCAGCGCGGCCACCGATGTCGGCATGCGGCTGCATGAGGCCTTCTCCGCTTTCGCCGCCGCGGCAAACGCCAACCCGGCCAACGCCGAGCTGCAGCTCAGCGTGCTGCGCAACCACGCCAGCGCCACCGGCGCGACCAGCTACGGCTTCGTCTGGCGTCTTGGGCACCCGATCTCCCCCCTGGTGCTGAGCTTCCACAACGTCTCCCTGGCCCAGGGCTTCAGCTCCAGCACCGCCAGCGCCCTGCTGCGCCTGGGCCTGGCCAGCGCCTGGATCGATGACACCAGCAACGGCGGCTACGGCAACTTCTCTTCCACCCTGCTGAGCGTCAACCGGGGGCTCTCCCACTACGGCCCCAGCGGGACCCCAGCCGTGGCGGGGCTGGAGGGAACCCTGCTGGTTGTCTTCGATGCCACCTCAGGGGCGGAGTTCTTCCTGGCCACCCTGCTGCGGCCCGGCGATGACAACTACAGCCTCAACCTCTCGATCCTGCTGTTCCGCAGCCCGGCGGTCAGCGGCTGGAGCCTCTGGTTTCACCGCGCCCGCGCCTACATCGGCATGTTCAGCTCCAACGATCGCTGGAGCTGGCGCGGCCAGTCCCCGGAGGTCGTCAGCTTCGTTTCAGGCGCCTCCGGCACCCAGCAGATCAACGCGCCCATCGCCTGGCAGGTCATCCCGCTGGCCACCGGTCCGGTGCTGTTCAACAGCGTCCAGCCCCGTCTTCTCCTACCGCCCCTGCTCTGGAATGGTGACAACCAGCACACCGACCCCCGCCGCCTGGGTCGTTTCAGTGACCCCGCCGGTGGCGGCACCTTCTACCAGCTCGGCGCCGCTGGTGGCGCCGTCGATGACCTCTGGCTTCGTCTCCCCTCCAGCCCTCCGCCGTCTGTGTTGAGTGGCTGGGCTGCCATCGGTTCACTCAGCTGGCGCACTCTGAGCGATCGCTTCTCCGTCATGGCCCTGCCGCCACTCACCCCCTCCCTGATCGGACCGGCGAGCGTGCCGGATCTGATCACGGACTGGAGCCCCAACGCTGCCGGCCTGGCCGGCGTGCAGCAGCACCCGCTCTATGCCCAGCAGCTGGCTGCCGCTGGTGGCCTGGGCGGGGGCACGGGCGGCGTAGGCGGATCGGGCCGGCCCGCCACCGGCGTGCTCTGGCCGAGGCGGCAGTAACGCGACAGCGAAAACACGCTCCGTGGTGTCGACGGGACGGGAGTCCAACGGGCTCCTGCGGTGCTCCGCCCAACTCAGCGCCGCCGCGACGGCGATCTGGCCAGGTGATGCACCGCATGGGCCACCACACCAAACAGTCCCGAGCGATCGAACGACTCCAGGTCCAGCACGATCACCACTTCCCCGGCGCGTTGCGGCTCCAGCAGTCACTGCTCCCCCTCACACCGCAGCGGCCGCAGCAGAAACACCCCCCGGTGGGCCACGATCACCACATCGCCGCTGCGGGGCTCGATGCTGCGGTCGATCACCAGCAGGTCGCCGTCATGGATGCCATGGCTGCGCAGCCCATGGCCGCTGACCCGCATGTAGAAGCTGCAGGTTGGATGGGGCACCAGGGCGCCGTGGAGATCCAAACCCTCCTCATCGGCGCTGACGCTGCAAGGAATCGGTTGGCCCAGGGGCAGCTCGGCCAGCATCGTCCCCATCCGCAGCAGTACAGATGTCCTACTACGGATAGAGCCTCGCCGGCCTGCTCTCCGCAGCAGCGTGGCCCTCAGCCGCCGGGGCCGGCGCCCCGGGCCGGCAGGCGCACCAGACGACCGCGCACCTGGCCCCATTCACTGCGCCGCCGCGGCAGCGGTGCTCCCCGCAGCAGGGCCTCGATCCGCTCCACCAGGCAGCGCGGCACCAAACCCCCGCTGACCTGCTCCCGGGGGGTGAGGAAGCTGCCGCTGTGCAGAGGGCTCCAGTGGGCCTGCTGCCAATGCAGCAGCCGGCCGCCCTTGCCTCGCTTTTCGAACAGCACCAGCGCACGGGCCCCAGGGCGGAAGCTAGGCAGCAGGGTGACGCGCCAGCGGATCCCGCTGCGCTGAACATCAAGAAGGATCTGAACACCGGCCATGGCCGCAGCGGTGAAGGACCCGACCTCCCGGCGGGCCCGCGCAAGGGCTGGCCGGCGCCCTTGGCACCAGCTGCTGTGGGCAGAAAGCAGCCGGCGGAGGCCAGCTCGCGAAGCCTTTGCGCGAGGCCCGCAGGATGGGGAGGGCCGCCACCGCCACTTCTTGCTCGCGAACAGAACCGGTCGCCATAGCGACTGTCTTGCCCTACTAGCCCCGATTAGCCTTTCTTAGCGACAGTAGTCTCATGGCTATGGATCTGCTCTGCACTGGCACTGACCAGCAGACCATCGACACCCTCCTCCTGCCGGAGCGCAGCCTCGTGAGGCGATGGTCGCTCCTGGCCATCCAGCAGGCCAACCCGTCGACCTTCATGCGTCACCAGTACGCCCGCCACGCCGCTGCTCGCATGCTGGCGGCCTGCAGCGACTGGTTGGAGAGCAACGGCCACCGCCACCTCGCCGCCGCCATGCGCGAGCAGCTCAAGGCCTGAGCGGCTCAGCCGGTGACCTCAGGCCAGGATCCGTAGCACCGACTCCCGATGGCGCTGCAGGGATTGGATCTCCGGCCGGCTCCTCGGGACAGGGCGCCTCCGGGCACAACAGATCCACCGCCTGCCGCGCCTCGCTGATCACCTGCAGCAGCACCTTCGGGGACTCGCGCAACACGGAGATCCAGCTCTGCAGATAGGCGGCGTGATGGGCCAGCTCACAGCCGATCTGCAGCCGCTGGCCGATCAGCACACTGCCCAGCTCCGCCACCAGCTCCTCGCGGGCATAGCCGCGGGAGCCGAACGCACCAGAGAGATCCCGCTTCATGCGGGACTCGTGGCCCGTGGAGTGGATGCACTCGTGGGCCCAGGTGGCATAGAGCGCTGCCGGGGAGTGGAAGGCCTCGCGCTCGGGCAGCTGGATGCGATCGGCGCCCGGGGCATAGAAGGCCTTCTCGCCTCCCCAGCCGACGGCCACCTCCCAGGCCTGCAGCACCTGCTCGGCCTGCTCGATCCGCTCCAGCGGTGCCCTGGGCTGCACCTGCGGCAGCCGGGCTTCGATCAGAGCGGCGAGCGCCTCGCCTTCCAGATCGCAGGCATTGAACACCGGCACCGGCCGGTAGCGGGCCCAGCTGCGCAGCACCGGCTCACCATCGCTGCCCTCCTTCTCGCTGGACTGCAGCTGGGGCCGCAGGATGCGAACCGACTTCGATCCCTTGCGCGGGAAGAGGCCCAGCTTCTTCGCCTCGGCGAAGCCGCACCAGAACGGCAGCTCTGCGCCCCGCATGGCCATCCCCAGCTCCAGGAGGATGGGATTGCCGCCCCGGTAGGCCCGGCCGCTGAGCAGATTGATGTGGACGCCGCCACCGCGGCACTCCCATGGCCGGCGCCAGGGGGTGCTGCCGGCCTCGAGCAGCTCGATCAGATCGCGCACCATCGCCTCCTGGGGCGAGGGACCGGAGAACTTGTGGCGGCGCGTGGTGGTGGATGCGGCCATCGAGAAGGGCGCAAAGGACGCCGACGTGCCTGCGCGGATGAGCGCAAGGGCGGAAGGCCCGCGAGGGCCGAACCGCTCGCGCAGCCCTTGCGCCATCCCGCGCACACTGAGGCACCCTGCGCGCCGCCCTTTTCGCAGCACGGAGCCGTCGGCTCAGGCCTTCACCCTCCTGGTGATCGCCTCCAGCGCCTTGAGCTCCGCCTTGGCCATCCGGGTGGCGTTTCCGAGTCGCTGCCGATCAGCGCGGATCTGCTCGGCTTCCCGCAAGGTGCGCAGATCGCTCTCCGCTCTCCACCGCGCCTCCTGCGCGCGGGCCTGGCGGCTCAGCATGCTGGCCGTGGGCACCGCCAGCGCGGGGGTTGCTGCCGCCTTGCTTCGGCCGGTGCTGACGTTGCGCTGGCTTGCCCTCCTGCTTCTCGCTGCCTTTCGGGTGGCCATGGATCAAGTACCCATCACGTACGCCTGCCTGCTCTTGCCACCAACCGGCTCACCTGCACCTTTGTGCGGCCAGCCAGAGAAGAGCGGAGCGGATCACCTCGGCATGGCAAGGAAGCGGCGCGCACCAGCACAGCAGCTCCAGCGACCCCACCTGGGCCTGGGCCAGCAGCTGCTCCAGCTCGTGCCGCTGAGACGAACCCGGCACCTGCAGCTGGGCCCAGAGCCAGTGCCGGTAGCGGGCAATCACCTCAGCGCGGCTGCCATCGCGACCGAGCTGGAATGGATTGCCCAGCGGGCTGGGCCGTCCCACATAGACCTGACCGGGCAGGGGATCAGAGAGCCGGCCGCGCCGGGCCTTGCCGATCGTGATCTCCATGGCGCCTCCACCTGGTAACAACGCCCAACGCCACGAGAGCATCAGCGGCAGTGGCAGACATTGGAGATGGCTCCGGTGGACGCCTGGGGCCAGATCTGCAGCCAACGGATGGTGGGATCGAGGGCCAATCCGGTCTCGCGACAGCTCCTGGACGTGGACACATTCAACAGTTTGCGCGGATTTTGCGCGGAGACTGTGAAGTGGATCGGTGAAAAGTCAGTCGGGGCGACAGGATTCGAACCTGCGACCTAGTGCTCCCAAAGCACCCGCGCTACCAAGCTGCGCCACGCCCCGTCCACAACACCCTAGTCCATGATCTGGCGACCACCCCTCCAGTGACAGGGCGTCAGGTCCCGAAAAGGAGCTTGGAGTGACCCTGGTGAAGAGGCCTGAACGGCAGCCAGATGCGGTCAGGGTTGCAGGTGTACGCAGAAGGGCACAGATCCCGCAGGCTCAGGGACGGATCGACATCTCCATGCGGTTGGGCGTCAGGCGTCCAGGGATTGGGGCGCCAACAGCGCTCTGTCGAAGTATTGATCCAGAATCGTTCCTGGCAGCAGTGGGCCCTCGGTGAAGGCAAGGCCGAGAAGGGTCTTGTGATTCCAGATGTTCATCCACTGAACACAGGCAGACAGATAAACATTTCGGAACATTCCGTAGTCGCTGATGTTGAGGAAGACCTGGTCGCTGGGCTTCACCTCAAGCAATCCGCGACGGACGATGCAGGCTCCGGCCCTGCTGATGTCAGCCAGCGTCACGAAGCCCGTGCCTCCTGAGGGCAGATGGATGCTGGCGGGAACGCCCGATGGCAGAACCTGGCGAAGCGAACTGCGTCGATCCTTGTGCCGCAGTTGAAACTCGGAAACTTCCGGCGACATTGATCCAGTGCCAGCCTTGTTCAATCGAGCCTAACTGGCAGCCGCTGCGACGTCAACGCCATGCTGGCGGTACAAGCGCATCATTGCCGATGCAATAACCCCGGACCAAGAAATGGTTAAGCCCCTGCATGGGAATCGCGGCAAAGAAGGAGCGCTCGTCATCGCGATTAACAGTCACTTCCCTGAACAGAATCAAACCCAGTCATAAAGGGATGGAGATTGATGTCATCAACCTGACATTTCTTGAAGCCGACTTAGAATGAATACAGCGGAAAGACAGTCATGGCAAGGATTCTGAACAGAAGCCGGATCAGTGAGGCAAAGCCCCAGATGCGCAAGTGTTCACTCCAGCGGCTTGCAGCCAGTGCGCTCACCCTGCTGGTTCCGGGCCTGTTGAGCATGGGCCTGATGCAGCCAGCCACAGCGCAAGAGGGTAAACGAGCGGTGAAGGTGGCCGCCGTCGACTTCATCCCGGCATGGGGTGATCTTGAGGGCAATATTCGTCGTCTGGCGCAAGCAGCCGAGCGCGTGGCGGCCCAGGGTGTGGATTACGCCGTGTTTCCCGAAACGGCGATCAGTGGTTACGACTTCACGGAACCGGCACAATTGGCGCCCTATGTGGACACCATTCCGGGGCGTGCCACTGCGGCCTTGTTGCCGGTGCTCAGGCGCACCGGGCTGATGATGAGCGTGGGCATTGCCGAGAAAGATGCGATCACGGGCATCTTCTACAACACCGCTGTGTTGATGGGCCCTGGGGGCATCATCGGCAAGTACCGCAAGAACGGACTGAATGGCCAGGACGTTCAGCTGTTCGGCCCAGGCGACACCGATGTCGGTGTCTTTGACACACCGATCGGGCGCATTGCCCTGATCATTTGCTATGACGACACCTACTGGCAATACGACCGGCTGGCAGCCCTGAGAGGGGCTCAGATCATTGCCTGGCACTCGGTGTCCGATCGTGTGATGCCCGGCACCCCGCCGGCGATGGCTCGCCTCAACCACTCCACCGTGGCCAGTGTTCAACACATGAGCGCGCTCAATGGCGTGTTCGTGGTTGGTGCCACCCGCAGCGGCATTGAGCGCAACCCGATCACCGGCAGCCGGCTCTATTACAACGGTGGCTCCAGCATCTGGTCGCCCCTCGGGCACAGGCTTGTCCAGGCGCCCGTGGTGCCTCCCGAGACGCTCCCCCCCGGGCTCCATGGATGGATCACGACCACCATCATTCCCGCCGAGGCTGATGCGGTTCGACAGCGGCGATTGGCGGCCCGTCGCCCCTCGCTCTACAACCCGTTGCTGGCGCTGCGTCGCGCCTCCAGTGATTCCAACGCAACGGTCGGGAAACGCCCTGTGTCGTTGGCCGCCGCCCAGTGGCTCGGAGGTTCCTCCCAACTGGGCAGCAGCCTGCCCCGCACCAATGAGCTGATGGTGCTCCCTGAGCTCTCGGGGCTGCCGTCAGGTCTTGGGGCCGAAGGGATCAAACGCCGGGCCGAGCCTCGCGGCGGGGCCTTTGAGCAACTCCTGGCGGACCGCGCCAAAGCCGGAGCGGGCTACCTGGTGGGCAGTTACCCGGAACGGGAGGGCTCGAAGGTGTTCCATACCGTGGCCCTGGCCAGCCCCCGCGGCACGATCCTTGGCCGCTACCGCGCCACCCACCTCAGCGATTCAGAGCTGGCCTGGGCCAGCCCCGGTGACGCCCCCCTTGTGGTTCCCACGCCGCTGGGCCGCATCGGGCTGGTCTCGGTGGGGAATCTCGCCGTGCCGGAGCTGGTGGGCCTCTACCAGACCCTGCGCACTGACGTGCTGGCCGCTCCAGCCGGTGAGCCTTCCGCGCTCAAGGTGGAGATCGACCCACGCCTGTATGCCGTGAGTGATCCGCCGACGGGCCGAGCCGATCTGCATCCCTACCTGGCCGCCAAGCTGGGCCAGTTCTGGGTGGTCAGCGGCGGCAGGCGGCTCGGCAGCGCCACAGCAGCAGGGATCTACGGACCTGAGCCGGTGGTGTTCACCCCCACGCTCACGGCGGCCCCGGGAGCTGATGCGGTGCGCCACCGCACCGTGGTGCCGGCGCCTGGCACCTGGATCAACCAACGGCTGCTGATCATTGGTCAGCGCAACGACCTCTACCGCCCTTTGGTCCTGGATCCTCAGAACAGCTGTTTCCAGAAGTGGAAGCAAGCCGGCCACGGGATCGTGAGCTGCCCCTGACGATAAGGACTAGAACCTCACCTTCACGCCACCTCCGTAGGTGAACTGGGAGCCATTGGAGAAGGCTTCGTAGCCGAGGTTGGCATACAGCGACGTTGTGCTGGAAACCTTGAGGTCAACACCTCCTTCAACAGCCAAGGTGTTGACGCCACGATTCTCCCCCTGGGTCTGGAAGCTTCCCGCGGCTGGCGCCGAATTGAGCGACGAGGTCACCGAACGCACCCCGGAATCATTGGCAAGAGCATCCACTTGGTAGGCAACGGCCAACCTCGGGGTGATGGACACGGTGTTGGCTTTGTTGAGGGGGATTGGACTGGAGGCCAGTTCAAAGCCAAGGGTGCCCGCAAGACTGTTGGCTGCCTTGCCTTGAACAGTGAGATTCAGCGCCCCGGCGCCAGTTTCGGTGAAGGCACTTTGCTGATAACCTCCCCAGGCCACACCAACAAAGGGCTTGAGAAAGACCTGGGTGCTGGCTGTCGGTTTGGAGAGATGAACGAGATAGTCGGCATTCAGGGCCACCGTGTAGCCGCTGCCAGAGGGAGAGGCTTGTGCGGGGGAGCTGCCGCCGACGAAAACAACATTGCGACTGCCTGTGGAGTTGAAGTTGGAATACCCCACCAGGCCACGGACGCTCCACTGGCTTGAGGGCTTGTACACGCCATACAGCGAGGCGCTGTTGACCTTGGAGGTGACGCTGGCGCTGGTCAGGGACAGGTTGTTGAGGGAAGCCGTCCCGTAGCCGTAGGCCGCCCCGACGGTCCACTGAGCCGAAGGCTGGTACTCGATGCCATAGAAACTGGAGAAGATCCCGGAGTCATAGGACGAGAGACCCGCTGATCCGGTGATGCTGCTGGAGGCATTGGCAGCGCCAGCAAAGACGCAGAGGGGTTTGTGGGTCTTGGCACCCTGCTTGCCCTTGGCAGGATTGATCACCCAACCGGTGGAGGAGCACTGTCCCGCCTGATTGAGCAGGAGTTCCCTCTGCCGCTTGAGTGTTTCAAGGCCAACGCTTTGAAAAGCGGCGTAGGGCTCGGGGGAGAGCGAATCAATCGCGGCGGTGAGCTGG
Organism: Synechococcus sp. CCAP 1479/10; assembly: GCF_019038515.1. Lineage (NCBI taxonomy): Bacteria > Bacillati > Cyanobacteriota > Cyanophyceae > Synechococcales > Synechococcaceae > Synechococcus > Synechococcus sp. CCAP 1479/10. The sequence goes on from NZ_JAFKRJ010000034.1 coordinate 52,856, forward strand.
CCGGCGGAGGGCAGCGCCAGCAACTGGGATGTGGCGAGGAGGAAATCCGGGGAGATGCCGGCCGCCAATGCCTGGCCGGCCGTGAAGCCTGTGAAGCCGATCGGGAAGCCCACGGGGTTGGCATTGTTCGCACCCGCAAAGGCCAGCGACTGGAACACGCGGTCAAACACACCGGCGGTGGCCACCTGGTTCACGCCACCCCGGCCGAGGAACAGCATCGCCGAGGTGGTGGGGCCGAAGCCATTCGTTGGCCGCCACTGGACATCGAAGGTTCTGGGGTTGCCGTCGGCCTCCTGGACCAGAACGGTGCCGGTACGCAGCAGGGCGCTGTTGATCCCCGTCTGATTCAGGTTCAAACTGTTGGGGGTGGCGAAGCCGGTGCTGTTGGGGGCATCGACGATCACGTAGGAGAAACCGGGCCAGGGTCCGCCGCCGCCAAAGGCCGAAAGATCCGCGACCCCTGTGAAGTTGGAGACGTTGCCAGCGACGTTGATTCTGTCGTTCTGGGGCCCTTGGATTTCTGCATCAATCGTGCCTCCGTTGAGAGCCAAATTGGCGACGGATAGGACTCCGATCGAGTTCCCTGGCGCAATGATGCCGCCTGGTTGGATGGCGGTTGAGGGCAGAAAGCCCGTACCGCTAACCCTGCCGCCGGACTGGACCGTCAGGCCTGAAGAGGAGGCGATGGAGCCCAACACCCGCAGGTTGGCGCCACCGAAGACCGTGGTTGGACCGGTGTAGGTGCTGACACCCGAAAGGGACAGGGAACCACCGATGCCGCTGTTGATGAAACTGATCGGACCACCGGCCCCGGAGAACACTCCCGACAGCTCGGCGGTGTTGCCGGCGAGGTCGATGGCATTGGTGGCCTGGGTGCTGAGTGTCCAGTTCTGTGCAAAGGTTCCGGGGATGTTGATCGTGAGCGTTCCGCCGGCGAAGGTGGTGGGGATGCTGGGATCACCGATGAGGAAGGGTGCTCCTGGGACGATTCCTGCAGGAGGCACGGGGGGTACGGGAGGTACTGGTGGTACAGGAGGTACGATGAGTGGAGTAAAGACTAATGTGCGTGAAAAGTCGCGATAGAGCACTCTACCGCCAGATAGTTCCGAAAAGCTAAATCTGGAAAAACTCAGTGCATAGAGCGTGCCACCAACATTCGCTTCATACAAGGCATTAACGAACGTGACTCCCGAAAGTGTGCTGTCAAAGAAGCCAAAGACATTGGTGAACGTCTGATTGACCAATTCACCTCCCGGGGTCGATATCACAACAACCGTCGTGCCAGCCCCTCTGACGCCATTACCTGTCGGCAGGTTGAGCAGGGTTCCTGACACCGGCCCACCGGAAGGGAAAGAACCTGGATCCGCCGTGAAGGTCCAGGCCCAATCCAGGGCGTAGGCATCGCCGGGCACCAACAGGACTGCCGTCGCGATGGCGCAAAGAAACGCATTGGAAGAAAGTGAGTGGAACCTGAAACCGCCTGCTGGATGAAGCAAACTCACCCGAGTCCTGCAAATTCATAGCTTACAGACAAACGCCTTCTTACTGGTATCTGAAGATACCCAGCAATCCCTATCTCTCTTTGGCTTCATCCATCTCGGTCCAGAGCTTTGCCACGGGCAAAACCCTTCAGATTGTTCATTATGGACAGAATTCACCCGCGATTGGATGCCAATCATGCAACATGCCAGACGCGCAAGAAACCGTCACCAATGAAAACCGGGTGAGGAAGAAGCCGGGATGGAGTGAAGTCGCACTCCCATCGTCTTGGATGGTTGAGCTGATCACCATGGAGTGAACTCTCGGCAGAGAGTCAAAGTGATTGACTCACTGATCAAGAGACGCGGAACTCGCCACAGCTGGCTCCTGGCCTGTCACGGTTGGTTCCATCCACAAGGCATGGATGCAAGAGGTTCAACAGAACCAGGAATCACGGCAGAGCGTCCTGGCTGTTGAACCGCCACATAACTCACGTGCCACCTGCGGTACGGCTCACGTGCCCACCAGGTCCTGGGGAGAGAGCGATCAAGGTGGCGTGGTGCTTCCGGTGATCGAGGCGATCCGCTCGCTCACCCCCAGCGACGCTTGCGGCTCACCGCCACGCTGCCATCGAAGCCGGGAACCGGCACCTGGCACTTGCTGACCTCCACCGCCAGGGGGATGGGCCCGTAGCAGGCCTCCAGGGCGTCCAGAATCTGCTCGCTGTAGTGCTCCAGGGTGAGGCAGCAGACGGTGCGCGCCTGCTGCTGCAGCGCCGCGATGCCGCGGCCGTAGTCGTAGCCCTGGCTGAGATCGTCGCTGCGGGCCGTGGCGGCCAGATCCGCCCCCAGGGAGAAGGCCAGCTCGAACCACTGGCCGTGGCGCCGCTCCTGCTCGTAGACCCCCACATGGGCCCACACCCGCAGGCCGCGCACGTGGATCGCCTCGGTCACAGGGGCAGGGGGCGGTGGCTGAAGCTCCGCGTGCCGTCGGCGTAGTCGGCGGCGATGTGGCCCTCGCCCCGCAGCCGGTAGCGGTAGGTGACCAGCCCCTCGAGCCCCACCGGGCCCCGCGGCGGCAGGGTCTGGGTGCTGATGCCCACCTCGGCGCCGAAGCCGTAGCGGTTGCCGTCGGCGAAGCGGGTGGAGCAGTTGAGGAACACCCCGGCGCTGTCCACCGCCCGCAGGAACCGCTCAGCCGCCACCGGGTCGGTGCTGGCGATGGCATCGGTGTGGCGGGAGCCGTGACGGCGGATGTGCTCCAGGGCCGCCTCCAGGTCCTCCACCACCTTCACATTCAGGATCAGATCCGAATACTCGGTGTCCCAGGCGCCGGGCCCGGCGGCCTGATCCACCCCCAGGGCGCAGGCGCCGGCATCGCCGCGCAGCTCCACCCCCGCCGCGGCGAAGGCCGGCAGCGCCGCCTCCAGGAAGGCGGGGGCGATGATCTGGTGCACCAGCAGGGTCTCGATGGCGTTGCAGGCCGCCGGGTACTGGGTCTTGCTGTCGAGGGCGATGCGCAGGGCCAGGGCCGGGTCGGCGGCCCGATCCACAAACAGATGGCAGATGCCGTCGGCGTGGCCGAGCACGGGGATGCGGGTGTTGTCCTGAATGAAACGCACCAGGGCGTTGGAGCCCCGGGGAATGATCAGGTCCACCAGGCCGTCGAGCCGCAGCAGCCCCAGGCTCTCCTCGCGACTGGTGAGCAGCTCCAGGCAGCCGGGGTCGACGGCACTGCCGGCCAGGCCCCGCTGCAGGGCCGCCACGATCGCCTGGCAGCTGCGGCTGGCCTCCCGGCCCCCCTTGAGCAGGGCGCCGTTGCCGGAGCGGATCGCCAGCGAAGCGATCTGCATCACCGCATCGGGCCGGGCCTCGAAGATCACCCCCAGCACCCCCAGGGGCACGCTCAGCCGCTCCAGCACCAGCCCGTCATCCAGTTCGGTGTGCAGCTGACGTCGGCCCACAGGATCGTCCAGGGCCGCCACCTGGCGCACCCCGGCGATCGCCCCCGCCAGCTTGGGGCCATCCAGCTTCAGGCGCGCCACCAGGGCCGGCGCCAGCCCCTCGGCATCGGCGGCGGCCAGGTCGGCGCGGTTGGCCTCCAGGATCTCGGCGCTGGCGGCCTCGAGGGCGTCGGCCATCGCCGCCACGGCGCCGGTGCGTTCAGCGTCGCTGGTCTGGCCCAGGGCCATGGCGGCCCGGCGCACCGCCGCGGCCCGCTGCAGCAGCTGGGGGTCAGGCTCCGGCACGACGCTGGCAGGAGAAGTCATGGTCTGGCTCATGGCCCCCATCATCCCAAGCGGTCCAGCGCCAGCCGCACGGCCCCCAGCCGGCCGGCACCGTTACCCAGCTCGCAGCGGCGGATCGCCAGCCCTTCCCGGCTCACCGCCAGCACCCGCTCCTCCACCTCCCGCCAGACCGCCGGCAGGAAGTGGTGACTGGCGGCGCTGAGGCCACCGCCGATCAACACCAGCTCCGGGGTTAGCACGTAGAGCAGGGAGCTGAGCCCCACCCCAAGCAGCCGCCCGTAGGCCTCCCACACCGCCAGGGCTTCGGTGTCGCCGGCGTCGGCGCGGCGGCAGAGCTCGCGCGGATCGAGCGGGCTGAGGCGGGCCAGGCCGCCAAGGCTGCAGAACTGCTCCAGGGAGCCCCGGTTGCCGCTGCGGCACACCGGCCCGTCGGGGTCGACACCGATCAGCCCAGGCTCAGCAGCCGCGCCGCCGTGGCCGGTGAACAGGCGGCCCTCCAGCATCACCGCCCCGCCCACGCCGGTGCCCAGGGTGAGCAGCAGCACGTCGCCCACACCCCGGGCCGCCCCCAGCCAGGCCTCACCGAGCAGGGCGCCGTTGGCATCGTTGCCCATGATCACCCGCCGCTCCAGCCGGGCTTCGAGCCAGGCCGCCAGGGGCACATCCCGCCACCCCGGCAGGTTGATGGAGATCCGCGCCACCCGACCCGCCGCGTCGCAGGGCCCCGGCAGGCCGATGCCGACCCGGTCGGCGAGGCGGTCGGGGTCGATGGCTTCAACCGCCTCGGCCAGGGCCATGAACACCGCCCCCGGCACCGCCGGCTGGGGCGTGGGCACCTCGGCCTCGGCAAGCACGGTGCCCTGCTGGTCGCAGCGGGCCAGCTTGATGGCCGTGCCGCCCAGATCGATGCCGATCAGCTGGGCCTCACCGGGAGGTCGTTCGCGGGACGACGCCATCGGCGCACCCTACCCAGCGGGGGGGCGCCAGCAGCGTGGGGGCGCCGGCCCTCAGAAGCGCAGGAACACCTGCAGCAGCGACTGCCAGGCCCCCTCGGTGTCGACGGAGGTCTGCAGGTTGAAGGTGTCAGAGGCCTTGTAGGTGAGGGTCACCTGGGGGGGCACATCGGAGCGGTTCGGGGCGGCCAGCACCGACATGCTGAAGCGGTTGGTGATGTCCACACCCACCTCGGCGCCGAGCACCAGCTGGGGCGGCACCCGCCGCCGGGGGGCGCCTTCCTGCTGGGTGTCGATCGCCTGGTTCACATAGGTGGGATAGAGGGCCAGGCTCACCCGCTGGCCGAAGGCATCGCTCAGCGACGACAGCAGCGGCGAGAGAAGGGTCTGGCCCACCACCGTGGCCAGGGCGGCTCCTGCCCCGCCGCCGCTCAGGCCCGCCAGGGAGTTGCCGCCGATCAGGGCCACCAGCCGCTCCTGGGGCAGGGGCGGACTGCTGCGCAGCTTGAGGTTCTCGGCGATGCGGTCGGCGGGACCGCTCACCGACACCACCACCAGAATCAGGTTGAGCTGGTTCAGGGCCGAGAGGCCGGCCTGGTTGGGGGCGTTCTGCACCGAGGGACCCAGGTCGCCCACCCCGGAGGGGGAGAGGACGCTGAGGCTGTCGGAGATGCGGGTGCGCAGGGCGATGTCGAGGTAGGGCACCAGCCCCAGGGAGGGGGTGAAGACCGCCACGTTGGGGGCATCGGGGTCGAGGCTGAAGCTGGTGGTGAACAGGTTCAGCCGCCCCCCCAGCAGCCGCACCACCCCGGAGGCCCGAAGGGAGGGATCCAGCCGCCCGGCGATGCGCAGCTGGCCGGCCGTGGTGAAGTTGGCGATGTTGGGGATCACCACCCGCAGATCCGGCCCCAGCCGCAGGATCATGTCCTCGAAGGCCAGGTAGGGGAAGCGGGGCACCGAGGCCCGCAGGGCTTCGGCGGTGGTGGACTCCACATCGGGGCCCAGCAGCACCAGGGGCTGCTGGAAGTTCCACTTCGACTCCAGCAGCTCGGGCATGGTGCGCGGCTGGACCGGCTGGTCGGACACCGGCGCGCTGGCCGCCAGCTGGCCCGGCTGGACGTTGATGGTGCCGCGGCTGATCGCCACGTCGCCGCCGAGCACGGGAGCCAGCAGGCTGCCGCTGAGATGCAGCTGGCCGTCCCCCACCGCCGCCAGGCGCGGCACCTTGAAGGGGACCTGCTCCAGCTTCATCACCAGGGTCCGGTCCTGGGCCAGGGGCCGGAACAGCCCCAGACGGCCCTCGCCGCCCACCAGCCCCTGGGGCCCCACCCGGGCCCGGAACTCCTGCACCACCAGCTGCTCGAAGTCGAACAGGATCGTGGCGTCCACCTCCCGCACCTCCTGGCCGATGAAGCGGCAGCGGAGCTCCCGCAGCCGCAGGAAGCCGTTGGCGATCGGGTCGTCGAGGCTGCCGCGCACCAGCAGCTGCAGGTCGGCGCCGCCCTCCTGCCACTCGAAGGCCTGACCCCCCAGGCGGGTGAGGAAGCGCAGGCCATCGCCCCGGGTGGCCAGGCGCAGCTCCAGCCCCTGCTGGGAGGCCACCAGCGGGATGGTGCCCGCCAGGTCGACGCTGCGGGAAGCCCCCTCGGCCCGCAGGGCCAGATCCAGGCCGATCCCTTCGTCCTTCAGCTCCACCCTCCCCCTCTCCAGCTCCAGCGCCTGCTCCCCGAGGCGCCCCTCCACCAGCGCCAGGTCGAGACTGAGCTCGGGGCGGGGCCCCCCCAGCCGGTAACGCCCCTTGGCGGCCAGGCTGCCGCGCAGGTTGTCCGGCAGCGGGGTGAGCAGGGCCAGCAGGGAGAGGGGCAGGTCGGCGAGGCTGAAGCGGCCGCTGCCGCCGCTGAGGGGTCCCTCCAGGCGCACCTCGAACGGCTTGCCGGCCAGGGACTGGGCCCGGTCGCCCTGGTTGAACCAGAGGTGGCCGGTGGCCTTGAGGTCGGCCCTGGTGCGGGCGAAGTCCGGGCCGCTGAGCAGCAGATCGGCATCGATCCGGGCCTGCAAGCGATCCAGCCGTTCCGCCCGGCTGGCCCGGCTGGCCGCCTGCTCCCGGGCGGCGACGCGCACCTCGGCCCGGGCCAGGGCCACCAGCTGGTCGGTGACCGTGCCGGCCATGGTGTCGATCACCAGGCTGCCCAGATCACTGGCCCGGCCGCGGGCCGGGGCCGGCGCCCCGCGCCAGATGGGCCAGGCGTCGGTCAACTGGCGGAACAGCAGGGTGGACAGCTGGCGCGCCTCGAAGCGGGCCCGGAAGGGGCCCCGCCAGCGCCCGGACACCGTGGCGGCGATCGTGCCCTCGCCCAGGGGCTCGATCACGCCCTTGACCTGGTAGCGGCGGTCGTCGTACTGGACGTCGGCCTGGATGCGCCGGCCCCCCACCCCCAGGAACTCGGGCGAGAGCAGCTCCACCCGGCCGTCGAAACCGAGCGGCTGCAGCCCCAGCCGGCCGCTGCCGCTTAGGTCCCCCTGCAGGGAACGCAGGCGGCGTTGCGGGCCGGTGGCCACCGCAAGACCCCGCAGGGGGAAGGCGCGGGCCAGCCAGCGGTAGTCCGCCGGCCGGCCCTCGAGGGTCAGCACACCGCCGTCCCGTTCGATGGCGGCCCGCACCGGCTGCCAGCGGCGGTCGAGCAGGGCCGTGAGGCGTCCGTTCGGCGTCGGCGCCACCGTGGTCAGATCCAGGGAACGGTCCCGCAGGCGGCCACGCCAGGTTTCCCGCAGCAGCAGGGGGCCGGCGCCGGGTTGCTGCAGACGCAGCTGCAGGTCGGGGCGCAGCTCCGCCAGGGGCCCGGCGATCGTCCCCTCCGCATCCAGCTGGCCCTGGAGGGTGGTGCCCAGCAGGGGGTCGAGTCGGGCCAGGGGGTAGTTGCGCACATCCACCCGGGCCAGCAGCGGACCGGCCACCAGTCCTTTGCCCGGCTGGAAGGACAGGGGCAGCTGGGCCGTGGCCGCGAGACGGTCGGCCCGGAAGCGCTCCAGCCGCAGCAGCCGGTCGCTCCACACCAGCGCCGCCTGCCAGGGGCCGAGCAGCCGCTGGGAGGCCTGGCCCGTCTCCAGCCGCAGGCGCGGCGTCGCCAGCGGGCCGTCCACCCGCAGGCGACCGGCCAGGGGCTGGCGCGCCCACACCGGCAGGCGGGAGGCGGCGGCAACGTCATCGGGATCGAGGAGCCAGCGGGCCTCCAGGGCCAGGGAGCGGCCGACGCTGCCGCTGGCCCGCACGCTGGAGCTCCCCAGCCGGCCATCGAGCCGGGTGAGGCGCAGCAGACCCTGTCCCCAGCTCCCCTGCAGATCGGCCTTGATGGGCTGGCGACCGAGCGGATGGCGGGGCGGCGGCTGGGCTTCCAGCTGCACGGCCAGGCGGCGATCGGCGTCTGCCCTGGCCGTCAGGCGGCCGCCCCAGGGGCCGAACCGCCAGGCGCTGGCGGGCAGGATCAGGGCCCGGTCACGGCAGCTCAGGGGCAGCCGCTGGGCCGTCAGGGGCGTGGCGCCGGTCCCCAGCCGCCAGCGCACGTCCCGCAGCTCCAGGCCCCCCTCGCAGCGGGCCAGGCCCCGCTGGATCCGCAGCCCCACCCGTCCATCGGCCTCCCCGGCGAGGCTGCCCCCGGCCCGATCCCCCGCCGGCAGCAGCGGCCGCAGCAGGGCCAGCGGCAGGCGGCGGGCCGTCAGCCGGCCCTGCCACGTCTGCTTCTGCCACTGGCCCTCACCGTCCAGCCGCAGCGAGCCGCCGCCCTGGCCGGCGGGGGGCGCCAGGCGCAGGCCCAGATCGATTTCGCGGCGGTGCAGGCGCACGGCCACCTGGCCGGACAGCTTCAGGTCGAGGGGCAGGGCCGTGGCTCCGGCGCCCCGGACCCGCAGGTCGGCGGGCTGGAGCAGGCCCAGGCGCAGGTCGATCCGCGGCGGCTCACGCCCCGGGGGGACGGAGCCCAGCACCCAGAACTGGCCGGTGGCGTTGCGGCGCAGCTCGGCCCGGGCCCGTTCCAGCCCCACATCCAGCACCAGCCCGCGCAGCCCCAGGCTGGCCAGCGGGTCGAGACGCACCCGCACGCCCTCCACCCTGACGGTGGAGGCGTCCCGGGGACCGGGCAGGAAGCGGCTGGGACCGACCCAGAGACCGTCGGCCTTCAGGCCCCGGTAGGGACCAAGGACCATGGGACGGCCCATGGCCGTTCCGATCTGACGCTCCAGGGTGGGCCGGAAGCGGCCGTAGAGGCCGGCGACCATGCGATCGAACCAGAAAACCCCGACCCCCAGGCCCGCCCCCAGGAAACCGACGGCGAGAAGCCCCTTCCACACACGCCGGCGGGCAGGCCAGGGCCGACTGTCAGGCTTCCATCGCATCCACCGGGGTCGGTCGCCGTCCATGGGCGGCCGCAATATAGGGGGCTTGTCACGCCTTCCCCAGCCCCATGGCCGCTGATCCGATCCTGCTCGTGGCCGGTACCTGGCTGGGTGCCGCCAGCGGGGTGCTGGCGGTGCTCACCATCGCCGGATTCCTCGCCCGCTGGGGCATCCGCTTCCGCCTGGTGGGGATCACCAGCTTCACGGCCCTGCTGGCGCTCTCCTGCCTCGCCTTCTCGATCAGCTACAACCCGCGGGTGAGCGTGCCGGGGGCGATCCAGGTGCCGGTCGTGTTCGACAACGGCACCGATCTGGTCATCGCCGCCGCACCGACGAGCCTTGAGGCCGAGGCGGTGGCCCCCACCCTCGACCAGGTGGCCCGCAACCTCCGCGGCGGCGGCCGTGGCAGCGGCGGCGAAGTGCGGGTGCGGCTGCGCCGGGTCGAAGCCGTCGAGCCCGGGCTGGCACGGCCCGTGGTGCTGGCCGAAACCACCAGGGATCTGGCGGCCCGCAGCCCCGGCGACGCCGCCTGAACCCCGGTGGCCCACCCCTTCCGGCCAGCGGCCCACCTGAAAAGGGAGCAGCAGCGCCTGCGCCGGGAGGGCATCGCGAGCTGGGAGGAGGTGGCCGGCCTGGATGACGCCCGCCTGCGTGACCTGGCCGCTTCGGGCGAGGCCAGCGAGGCCCGCCTGATTCGCCTGCGCGGCCAGGCCCGGCTGGTGAGCGCGGTGGGTCTCGCCCCGGAGGAGGCGGCCCTGCTGCTCCATGGGGGGATCGCCAGCCCCGCCGGACTCGCCGCCGCCGATCCGCAGCAATTGCTGCTGCAGCTGGGCCGCCTGCAGCGGCGTCTCACCGGCTCGGCCGTCCCCCCGGTCGACCTGCCGCTCGTCCTGTCCTGGATCCGCCGGGCCCGGGCGGCCTCCGGTCGCTCCCCGAACTGACCCTCCGCTCCTGCGCTGCCCCGGCGGGGGTGACTGGAATAGGGGAAACGGACGGAGGCAGTGATGCCCCGAACAACCCGACTTTCTCCCCCCAGAGCCACGAACCACCCCCTTCGCGACGACCGCCGCCACCCCCTGAGCACCCGACTGCGCCCCTTCCTCACCGCCCTCGTCTGCGCCGCCTGCCTGGGCGCCGTGGCGGTGCCCACCGCACGGGCCCAGTCCGCGCTGCTGGAATCGGTAAAGCAGAACCCGGCCCTGGCCCAGAGCCTCTGCCAGCAGTTCCAGCAGCTGAACGCCCAGGGCGTCTCGGCCACCTCCAAGGCGTCGATCGCCAGCCTGGCCAGCAGCCGCGGCCTGAGCCCCATGGATGCGGAGGTGCTGGCCACCTATGTGATCGGCCTGCACTGCTCCACGGTGTTCTGATCCCCGTGGTCCGGGCCCGGGACGCCACCCTGCAGCTGGCGGATGGGGTCCGGCTGGTGAGCCGCGTCTGGCAACCCGACGGGGAGGGCCCCTGGCCGGTGCTGGTGATGCGCCAGCCCTACGGGCGGGCGATCGCCTCCACCGTCACCTACGCCCATCCCAGCTGGTACGCCGGCCATGGGTTTCTGGTGGTGGTTCAGGACGTGCGGGGCCGCGGTGGATCGGAGGGCGACTTCGGCGGCTTCGCCCAGGAGGCGGCCGATGGGGCCGCCACGATCCGCTGGGCCCGGGCCCTGGCGGGCAGCAACGGCCGGGTGGGCACCTACGGCTTCTCCTACCAGGGCCTGACCCAGCTGCTCAACACAGGCGGCGAGGGCGGCGCCGGCGACGCCCTGCCGGACTGCCTCGCCCCGGCCATGTGCGGCCTCGATGAGCGCCTCCACTGGGCCAGCGAGGGGGGAGCCCACTGGTGGGGCCTGGGCCTGGGCTGGGCCCTGCAGCTGGCGGCGGAGGGGTGCCGGCGCCGGGGCGACGCGGCCGGCTGGCGCCAGATCCGCCGCAGCCTCCAGCACGGGGACTTCACCGAGGAGGGGCTGGCCCTGCTGGAACGCCACGATCCCGGCGGCATGGGCCTGGGCTGGCTGCGGCGCGACCCCGCCCGCCCGGAGGGCTGGACGGTGCACCCCGTGGCGGCGGCCCTGCTGCGGCGGCCCCTGCTGCTGATCGGCGGCTGGCACGATCCCCATCTGCGTGGGGTCCTCGACCTCTGGCAGCGGGCCCGCAGCGCCGGCGGCGACCCCCGGCTGGTCATCGGCGCCTGGAGCCATCTCGACTGGCGCGGAGGACTCGACCGCGAGCTGCTGGCCTTCTTCCGCCGCCATCTGCAGGAACCGCTGCCCCGCCAGAGCCTGGAGGAGCCCGCCGCTCCCGGGGCCGCCGCATCGGCCCCGATCCGCCTGCAGTGCGCCGCCACGGCCGCCTGGCACAGCCTCAGCCCCGCGGCGGCCGCCAGCCCCGCGGCGTCGGCGGCCGTCGGCTGGTCGCTCCACTCCACAGGCCTGGCGGCGATCCGCTGCGACGAGGGGGAACTGCGGCCCCTGGCAGCGGCGGGGCCGGCGGCTGGCGGCACGGCCTCGGGCGGCACGGTGGTGATCGTCCACGACCCCTGGCGGCCGGTGCCGGGCCGGGGCGGCCACCTGGGCCCCGAACCGGGGCCGGTGGAGCGGGCCGATCTCGACCGGCGCGGCGACGTGGCCTGCTTCAGCACCGCCCCGCTGGAGCAGGCCCTCTGGCTGCTGGGAACCTTCCGCCTGCGGCTGCGGGTGAGCGCCGACCAGCCCAGCTTCGATCTCTGCGCCGCCCTCTCGGAGGTGTCTCCGGACGGGAGCTCCGTGCGCCAGCTGAGCACCGGCCTGGCCCGCTTCGGGCCCACGGCGGCGGCGGGCGACGCTCCCCGCACCCTGACCCTGCAGCCCCTGGCCACGCTGGTGGCCGCCGGCCAGCGGCTGCGGCTGTCCCTGGCGGGGGCGGCCTGGCCCCAGATCGCCGTCAACCCCGGCGACGGCAGCCTGCCGGCGGGGGGCAGCGGGTGCGGGCACCGGGTGATCAGCCTGACGCTGGAGCTGGAGGGCGCCCACCTGGGCCTGGAGCCCCTGATTCGGGCAAACTGAGCCGACCCGAACCCCGCCGCCCATGCCGCGTCCCCAACCGCGCCGAGCCCTGATCGGCCTGCTGCTGCTGCTGGGCAGCCAGGCCCTGCTGGCACCGCGCGGGGCCTGGGCCCAGGCCGACCCGGCTCCGGCCACCAGCGGCCAGCCCAGCGCGGCCCTGAGCGAGGCCCAGGCACGGGCGGCGGCCGAGCGAATCCTGACCACGATCCGCAACGGCGACGCCCAGGCCCGCTTCAACCAGTTCTCCCCGGCCCTGCAGAGCGTCAGCAGCCCCAGCATGGTGGCCGCCACCATGAAGACCCAACCGAAGCTGCTGCGCTGGGCCATCCGCAGCATCCAGCCCGGCTTCGACTCGAGCACGGTCGAGGCCACCCTGTTCACCAGCGCCGGTGAGCGCGACCTGCTGATGGTGATCGACGGCCAGGGCCGGATCGACGGCTACCACTTCAACGTCACCGACCAGCCGGCCGAGAAGGTGGTGCGTGACTTCATCACCGCCCTCGCCAGCGGCCACTTCATCTCCGCCAGCAGCTTCCTGTCGCCGCTGATGCAGGAGCAGATTCCCCAGGGCCAGCTGCAGCAGAAATGGCTCAATCTGCAGCGCATCACCGGCAATTTCGTCCGGGTGAAGCGCATCAACCGCGCCGAGAGTACGCCGGAGATGCGTCTGGTGATCGTCAACACCGAGTTCAACCGCCTCACCGACAACCTCTTCGTCACCCTGGATTCCGAGAACCGGATCATCGGCGTGGATTTCCCCACCGATCCCGCTCCTCCGTCGCCGCCGCGCTGAGCCGGCCCTCCCACCGACGTAAGCTCCCGGCGCATGCACGCCTCCTCTTCCATGGCCCTGCCCAGCCTCGAATGGATGGTTGAGGATGCCCGCCGGCTGGCGGAATGCCGCCACGACCATCCCTTCTCGGTGCTCGGGCCCCAGCCCCTCGATGACAGCGGCTGGGTGGTGCGGGTGTGGATGCCGGACGCCCACACGGTGGAACTGCTCCATGGCGGCGAGCGGCTGGCCATGGCCAACCCCCACCACCCCTGGATCTTCGAGACCCGCGTCGACGCCGATCCCGGCTGCGGCTATCGCGTCCATGTCAGCCGCGGCGGCATCGAGCACGAGCAGCACGATCCCTGGGCGTTCCGCCACGAGTGGATGGGGGAACTGGACCGCCACCTGTTCGCCGAGGGCAATCACCACCACATCTGGCGGCGCATGGGCGCCCATGTGATCGAGCGCGACGGCGTCACCGGGGTGCAGTTCTGTCTTTGGGCCCCCAATGCCCGCAGCGTCGCCCTGCTGGGTGATTTCAACGGCTGGGACGGCCGCCATCACCCCATGCAGCAGCGCCTCGGGGGGATCTGGGAGCTGTTCATCCCCGGCCTGGGCGCCGGCCAGATCTACAAGTACGAGGTGCGGGCCCAGAACGGCCACTGCTATCAGAAGGCCGACCCCTACGGCTTCCGCCACGAGGTCCGGCCGAACACCGGTTCGGTGGTGGCCGAACTGGGCCGCTACCAGTGGAACGACGGCACCTGGATCGAGGAGCGGGATGGCCGCGATCCCCTGCCCCATCCCATCGCGGTGTACGAGATGCACCTGGGCAGCTGGATGCATGCCGCCGCCGACCAGCCCTTCATCGAAGCCGACGGCAGCCCCCGGCCCCCGGTGTCCGCCGCCGATCTGAAGCCGGGCGCCCGGCTGATGACCTATCCGGAACTGGCCGACAAGGTCATCCCCTACGTCAAGGCCCGCGGCTTTACCCACATCGAGCTGATGCCGGTCTCCGAGCATCCGTTCGACGGCTCCTGGGGCTATCAGGTCACCGGCTGGTACGCCCCCACCAGTCGCTTCGGCAGCCCGGACGAGTTCCGGGCCTTCGTCGACCGCTGCCACGCCGAAGGCATCGGCGTGATCCTCGACTGGGTGCCCGGCCACTTCCCCAAGGACGGCCACGGCCTGGCCTTCTTCGATGGCGCCCATCTCTACGAGCATGCCGATCCCCGCATCGGTGAGCACAAGGAGTGGGGCACGCTGATCTTCAACTACAGCCGCAACGAGGTGCGCAACTTCCTCGTCGCCAACCTCATCTACTGGTTCGAGGAATTCCACATCGACGGCATCCGCGTCGATGCCGTGGCCTCGATGCTCTACCGCGACTACCTGCGTCCGGACGGGCAATGGCTGCCCAACGAGCAAGGCGGGCGCGAGAACCTGGAGGCGGTGCGCTTTCTGCAGCAGGCCAACCACGTGCTGTTCCAGCACTTCCCCGGCGCCCTCTCGATCGCCGAGGAATCCACCACCTGGCCGATGGTGACCCAGCCCACCGACATGGGCGGCCTGGGGTTCAACCTCAAGTGGAACATGGGCTGGATGCACGACATGCTCGATTACTTCGAGCTGGATCCCTGGTTCCGCCAGTTCCACCAGAACCACGTCACCTTCTCGATCTGGTACGCCTTCACCGAGAACTTCATGCTGGCCCTGAGCCACGATGAAGTGGTGCACGGCAAGAGCAACCTGCTCCACAAGATGCCGGGCGACGACTGGCAGAAGTTCGCCAACGTGCGTGCCCTGCTGGCCTACATGTGGACCCACCCCGGCAAGAAGACGATCTTCATGGGGATGGAGTTCGGCCAGCGGGCCGAATGGAACGTCTGGGGCGATCTGCAGTGGGAGCTGCTCCAGTACGAGGCCCACAACGGCCTGCTCAACCTGGTGGACGACCTCAACGTCTTCTACAAATCGGAGCCGGCGCTGTGGGGCGACGACTTCGACCAGTACGGCTTCCAGTGGATCGACTGCAACGACAACCGCCATTCGGTGATCAGCTTCATGCGCCGCGACAGCGGCAGCGGCCGCTGGGTGGTGGTGGTGGCCAACTTCACCCCCCAGAGCCATTCCCACTACCGGGTCGGCGTCCCCCTGGAGGGCTTCTACGCGGAGGTCTTCAACACCGACAGCAGCCGCTACGGCGGCAGCAACCTCGGCAACCTGGGCGGCCGCTTCACCGACGCCTGGGCCATCCACGACTACGAGAACTCGCTGGAGCTCTGCCTGCCGCCCCTGAGCGTGGTGGTGTTCCGTCTCGACGAGTCCCGCAGCCTGCAGCGGCCGGCCATCGGCGAGGGCTGAGCGCTCCGGTGGCGCCCATGCCACGACTGGTGACAGGAGTGGCCGGAGGCCGGGGGTGCTCGGTTAGGTTTCGCCGTTGACCTTCCGACCGGCCCCATGACCGAATCCGCCCCCCTGCTGCTGCGCGCCGCCCGAGGTGAGCAGGTGGAGCGGCCGCCGGTCTGGATGATGCGCCAGGCGGGCCGCTACATGAAGGTGTACCGCGACCTGCGCGACCGCCATCCCGGCTTCCGCGAGCGCTCCGAGAACCCCGATCTCTCCTACGAGATCTCGATGCAGCCCTTCCACGCCTTCCGTCCCGACGGCGTGATCCTCTTCTCCGACATCCTCACGCCCCTGCCGGGCATGGGCATCGACTTCGACATCATCGAGAGCCGGGGGCCGATCATCGAGCCCGCCATCCGCAGCCAGGCCCAGGTGGATGCACTGCGGCCCCTCGATCCGGCCGAGGCCCTGCCCTTCGTGGGTGAGGTGCTGGGCCGGCTGCGGGCCGACGTGGGCAACGCCGCAGCGGTGCTCGGCTTCGTCGGCGCGCCCTGGACCCTGGCCGCCTATGCGGTGGAGGGCAAGAGCTCCAAGACCTATTCGGTGATCAAGGCGATGGCCTTCCAGGAGCCCGCCCTGCTGCACCAGCTGCTGGGTCACCTGGCCGATTCGATCGCCACCTACGTGCGTTATCAGATCGACAGCGGCGCCCAGGTGGTGCAGCTGTTCGATTCCTGGGCGGGGCAGCTGAGCCCGATCGACTACGACGTGTTCGCGGCCCCCTACCAGAAGCGGGTGATCGACCAGGTGAAGGCCACCCACCCCGACACCCCCCTGATCCTCTACATCTCCGGCAGCGCCGGCGTGCTGGAGCGCATGGCCGCCACCGGGGTGGACTTCATCTCCCTCGACTGGACCGTGGACATGGCCGATGGCTGCGCCCGCCTGCCCCAGCACCTGGGCGTGCAGGGCAACGTGGACCCCGGCCTGCTGTTCGGCACCCCCGAGGCGATCCGCGAGCGGATCCTCGACACGGTGCGCAAGGCCCGCGGCCGTCGCCACATCCTCAACCTGGGCCACGGCATCCTGCCCGGCACCCCTGAGGACAACGCCCGCGTCTTCTTCGAGACCGGCAAGGCCGTCAACGAGCTGCTGGGGGCCGCTGTTTGAGCGCCCCCACCTCCGGGCCCCAGCGGATCCTGATCACCGGCGCCAGCGGCTGCGTCGGCCAGTACATCGCTGAAAACCTGCTGGCCAACAGCGACGCCCACCTGCTGCTGCTGCTGCGGGATCCCGCCAAGCTCAGCGCCGTCCCCGCCGACCACCCGCGCATCACCCTGCTGGTGGGCGACCTGCGGGAGCTGGGTCCCCACGCCGCCGCCATCGCCAGCGCCGACCGGATCATCCACACCGCCACCGCCTGGGGGGATCCCGAGCGGGCCCAGGCGGTGAACGTGGTGGCCGTGAAGGAGCTGCTGCGGCTCACCGACCCGGATCGCCTGCAGCAGGTGATCTACTTCTCCACCGCGAGCATCCTCGACCGCCGGCTGCAGCTGCTGCCGGAGGCCATGGACTACGGCACCGAGTACATCCAGACCAAGGCCACCTGCCTGCAGGACCTGGAGCGCCACCCCCTGGCGCCGAGGATCGTGGCCGTGTTCCCCACCCTGGTGTTCGGTGGCGCGGTGGCCGGCGCCGATCCCCACCCCACCAGCTACCTCACGGCCGGGCTCAAGGAGGCCTTCGGCTGGCTGTGGCTGGCCCGCTGGCTGCGCACCGACGCCAGCTTCCACTTCATCCACGCCGCCGACATCGCCACCGTCTGCGCCCACCTGGCCACCACCCCCCACGGCCCCAATCCCGAGCCCGACCAGGGTCCGGTGAGGCGGCTGGTGCTGGGCCAGGCGCCGATCACCATCAACGGCGCCGTGGCTTCCCTGTGCCGCTGGCGGCGGGTGTGGGTGCCCCCGATCGGCATCGATCTGCGCGGCTGGCTGATCGAGGGGCTGATCAAGCTGCTGCGCATCGAGGTGAATGCCTGGGACCGTTTCTCGATCCGGCAGCGCCACTTCGTGCACCAGCCGGTGAGCCCGCCCGAGCGCTTCGGCCTGGTGAGCTTCGCCCCGACCCTCGAGGCGGTGCTGGAGACGGCGGGGGTGCCCCACCGGGGCCGCTGAATTGTTGCGAATGTGTCGGAGGCCCCCACCGGGGGGCGGCCATTGCCTAATTTGTGCCCGTTGCAAGTGCCTTCAGGCACCTTCCGTTGCACCCTCCCATGCGTCGTCTTCTTTCCCTCTTCGCTCTCTGCCTGGCGCTGGTGCTGGGTGCCGCCCCGAGCTTCGCCGCCGATGCGGCCCACGGCGGCCAGATCTTCTCCGCCAACTGCGCCGCCTGCCACATGGGCGGCGGCAACGTGGTCAACGCCGAGCGCACCCTCAAGGCCGATGCCCTGGCCTCCTACCTGGCCAACTACGACGCCGGCCACGAGGCCGCCATCGCCTACCAGGTGACCAACGGCAAGAACGCCATGCCCGCCTTCGGCGGCAAGCTCAGCGAGGGTGACATCGCTGACGTGGCGGCCTACGTCGAGGACATGGCCTCCAAGGGCTGGGCCTGATCCCAGGCTGGGCCTGGTCCTGCCGCACCCTCCTTTCCCTTGACGGCGACTCCAGCTGTCCTGAGCCCCGGCAGTGCCGGGGCTTTTTCATGGCTCAGCTGAGGGCACGACGGGCGGCCAGCACCGCCAGGTAGAGCTCCTCGGGCACCTCACGGATGTCGTACTCGCTCGGCAGCATCCCGTGGACATGGCGGTGCACCACCCGCCAGCAGTCCCGCTCCGGCTCGGCCGCACCGCCCAGCGAGAGGGACGCTTGGGCCAGGTCGGCCACCAGGGCCTGGTCGTCGGCGGGAGAGGGCATCGGAGACGGGATGGCTGCAGAGGCGAGAATGGGGCGCAGCCGAGCTCCCATCATGGCGATCCCCATTTCTGCCGGGCTGCTGCCGGGCCTGCTGGGGGGCCTGCTGTCGGCAGGGATGCCCCTGGCCGTGATGGCCGCCGCCGCGGCACCCGCCCTGGCCCAGGGGCAGAGTCCCAACCAACCCCTGGCGATTGAGGCCAAACCCGGGCTGTCGCCTGCCCCCTGCCGACTGGTGGTGCCCCGAAGCGAAGCGGTGCTCCAGCCGCTGCGGATCCACCCGTCCCAGGTGGCCCAGAAGAACGGCATGGGCTGCCTGTCGGCGGCCGATGCTCTCTACGGCCCGGACGGCTGCCCCAGCCAGCTCTGCGGCCAGCAGCGCGGCTACCAGGTGCCCATGCCCGCGTTCGTGGGCCCCTAGCTCCTGGGCCGGGCGGTTGGCCACCCCTGTCGGTACGGCCTGCCCACCCCCGGGGAGGAGGGCCGAACGCCGCGGTTCGGTCCTCCCTCTCGGCCGATCCCGGCGGCATTCATACGTTGGCTTCAGCCACCGTCCGCAGGGAGAACTCCATCCATGCATCCCACCGCCGAACTGTTCACCGAAAAGGCCTGGGGCGCCGTGGTGGCCTCCCAGCAGCTGGCCCAGCAGCGGCGCCAGCAGCAGATGGACAGCGAGCACCTCTTCGCCGCCCTGCTGGCCCAGCAGGACCTGGCCAGCCGGATCCTGGAGAAGGCCGGCGTGGACCTGGGCGTCCTGAGCCAGAAGCTGGAGGCCTTCATCGCCGCCCAGCCCAGCCTGGCCACCGCGCCAGACAACGTCTACCTGGGCAAGGGGCTCAACGCGGTGCTGGACCGGGCCGACGCCCTCAAGCAGGAATTCCAGGACAGCTACATCGCCGTGGAGCACCTGGTGCTGGCCCTGGCCGGCGATGACCGCTGCGGCCGCCAGCTGCTGTCCCAGTCGGGCGCCGACGAGCGCAAGCTGCGCGAGGCTGTGATGGCCGTGCGGGGCAGCCAACGCGTGACCGACCAGAACCCGGAGGGCACCTATGAATCCCTCGAAAAGTACGGCCGTGATCTCACCGCCGCCGCCCGGGAGGGCAAGCTCGATCCGGTGATCGGCCGCGACGAGGAGATCCGCCGCACCGTGCAGATCCTCTCGCGCCGCACCAAGAACAACCCGGTGCTGATCGGCGAACCCGGCGTCGGCAAGACGGCGATCGTCGAGGGGCTGGCCCAGCGGATCGTCAACGGCGACGTGCCCACGGCCCTGCAGAACCGCCAGCTGATCGCCCTCGACATGGGCGCCCTGATCGCCGGCGCCAAGTACCGCGGCGAGTTCGAGGAACGCCTCAAGGCCGTGCTCAAGGAGGTCACCTCCAGCGAAGGCCAGATCGTCCTGTTCATCGACGAGATCCACACCGTGGTGGGGGCCGGCGCCACCGGCGGTGCCATGGATGCCAGCAACCTGCTCAAACCGATGCTGGCCAGGGGCGAACTGCGCTGCATCGGCGCCACCACCCTCGATGAGCATCGCCAGCACATCGAGAAGGACCCGGCCCTGGAGCGCCGCTTCCAGCAGGTGTTCGTCGACCAGCCCACGGTGGAGGACACGATCTCGATCCTGCGGGGCCTCAAGGAGCGCTACGAGGTGCACCACGGCGTCCGCATCGCCGACAACGCCCTGGTGGCGGCGGCCGTGCTGAGCAGCCGCTACATCGCCGATCGCTTCCTGCCCGACAAGGCCATCGACCTGATGGACGAATCGGCGGCCCGCCTGAAGATGGAGATCACCTCCAAGCCGGAGGAGATCGACGAGCTCGATCGCCGCATCCTGCAGCTGGAGATGGAGAAGCTCTCGCTGGGGCGGGAATCAGACCCCGCCAGCCGCGACCGACTCGAGAAGCTCGAGAAGGAGCTGGCCGACCTGGCCGAGCAGCAGAGCAGCCTCAACGCCCAGTGGCAGAAGGAGAAGGGCTCGATCGACGAACTCTCCGCCATCAAGGAGGAGATCGAGCAGGTGCAGCTGCAGGTGGAGCAGGCCAAGCGCCAGTACGACCTCAACAAGGCCGCCGAACTGGAGTACGGCACCCTGGCGGAGCTCAACAAGAAGCTGGCCGCCAAGGAAGCCGAGCTGAGCGCCCATGCCGGCGAGAAGAACCTGCTGCGCGAGGAGGTCACCGAGGACGACATCGCCGAGGTGATCGCCAAGTGGACCGGGATCCCGGTCAGCAAGCTGGTGCAGTCGGAGATGGAGAAACTGCTCCATCTCGAGGACGAACTGCACACCCGGGTGATCGGCCAGGAGCAGGCGGTGACGGCGGTGGCCGACGCCATCCAGCGCTCACGGGCCGGCCTGTCCGACCCCAACCGCCCGATCGCCAGCTTCCTGTTCCTCGGCCCCACCGGCGTGGGCAAGACCGAGCTCTCCAAGGCGCTGGCGTCCCAGCTGTTCGACAGCGAGGAGGCGATGGTGCGCATCGACATGAGCGAATACATGGAGAAGCACGCCGTGTCACGGCTGATCGGAGCCCCTCCGGGCTACGTGGGCTACGAGGAGGGCGGCCAGCTCACCGAAGCGGTGCGGCGGCGTCCCTACGCCGTGATCCTCTTCGACGAGGTGGAGAAGGCCCACCCCGATGTGTTCAACGTGATGCTGCAGATCCTCGATGACGGCCGCGTCACCGATGGTCAGGGCCGCACGGTGGACTTCACCAACACGGTGCTGATTCTCACCAGCAACATCGGCAGCGCCTCGATCCTCGATCTGGCCGGCGATCCGGCCCGCCACGGCGAGATGGAGAAGCGGGTGAACGAGGCCCTGCGGGGCCACTTCCGCCCCGAGTTCCTCAACCGGCTGGATGAATCGATCATCTTCCACAGCCTCAAGGCCGAGGAACTGCGCCAGATCGTGGAACTGCAGGTGCAGCGGCTGGCCCGGCGGCTCGAGGACAGGAAGCTGGGCCTGGAGCTTGACGCGGCCGCCCTCGACTGGCTGGCCGCCGTGGGCTACGACCCGGTGTACGGCGCCAGGCCCCTCAAGCGGGCCATCCAGCGCGAACTGGAGACGCCGATCGCCAAGGCGATCCTGGCCGGCACCTACCTGAGCGGCTCCACCATCGTGGTGGAGGTGGAAGCTGGGTCGGAACCGCCGCGGCTGCACTTCAAGGCGGCCGAGCCCTCCCGGCTGCCCGCCCTCGTCTGAAGCCTCAGACGGCCAGCGCCGCCACCAGGGAGGGGTTGGCGTACCAGCTGAAGGTCCCCTCCTTCACCGCCGTGACGCCCAGCTCGGCCCGCAGCTCCTCCAGGTCCTGGCCCATCCGCTCCTCCCAGATCACCGGGAACAGCGGCTGGGCCTCGGCGCCGATGTGCAGACCTTTGCTGATCATGCCGAAGGCGTAGCTGGCGGTGCGGGCCTGCTCGGCAGGGGTGTCCAGTTCGTCGATGGGCGTGTCGTTGCGGAACCAGTTCAGCAGCAGGGCCATCAGATCGGTGAAGGCCAGGCCGGGATGGGAGAACTGGGCCACGCTCATGCTGATCACACCGAGTTCGCCGAAATTGTCGAGGCTGAAACCGCTCACAATGTGATGGATGTCGTGGGTGGCGTAGACCCGGTAGTTGATGTAATCGGCGTCGCTTTCCAGGTTGCCGTAGAACTCGGGTTTGGGGAAGAAGTTGATGTCGTACCCCATCGTTTCCAGCACCGTCGCGTAGGTGTGCCCCAGGGTCCCCTTCGGCAGCGCCCGCAGGGCGCCCGCGTCATACGGGCCACTGAGCCGCCGTTGTTCGATCAGGGCCGCGGCGGCCGGGTCCCGCCCCAGCAACGCCCGGCAGACCTGCATCGGGCGGGACTGGCGCAGCCGATGGGAGAGCAGGAAGACGTTGTTGGCGGAAGCACCGGCACCGGCGGCCAGATCGGCGAGTTCGAGGAACGCGTGGATGTTCTCCTCGGTGGCGATCCGATCGAGGTAGCGAAATCCCATGGGGCGCAGCAGGCAGGGGGGGGCACCAAGGGAAGCTAGACACGCCGCCCGGGCCGGCCCAGCAGGCCAGCCTCAGCCCACCAACGCGTCGATGCGGCGGGCCAGTTCCACATCCAGGTTCGACAGACCACCGGTGTCATGGGTGGTGAGGTTGATCGTCACCCGGTTCCAGACGTTGCACCACTCCGGGTGGTGGCCCATCGCTTCAGCGGCCAGGGCCACCCGGGCCATGAAGCCGAAGGCGGCGGAGAAATCGGCGAAGCGCAGTTCGCGATGCAGCTTGCCCTCCCGCAGCGTCCATTGCGGCAGATCGGCGGGCAAGGCGGCGATCTGGGCGGGGGTCAGGGGCTGGGCGGCCATGGGGGAGGAAAGCAGGGGGTCATTCGCCGACCAGATGCAGGCTGAGGCGGCGGCGGTGGGGTCGGGCCCGGTGTTCCCAGAGGTACACCGCCTGCCAGGTGCCGAGCAGCAGACGGCCCGACTGGAAGGGGAGCACCAGGCTCGTGCAGGTCAGGGCGGTGCGGATGTGGGCGGGCATGTCATCGGGGCCTTCGTCATCGTGCACCCAGGGGCGCCGCTCCCCCTGGCCGCTCAGGGGCCGCACCCCTTCCGGGGGCACCAGGGCCCGCAGAAAGGCCGCCAGATCCACCAGCACCCTGGGGTCGGCGTTCTCGTTGATCGTCAGCGAGCAGGAGGTGTGCAGGCTGGCGATGGTGGCGGTGCCGAGCACCAAGCCGCTGGCGGCAATCAACCGGTTGAGGGCCCCGGTGATGTCATCGAATCCCTCCCCATGGGTGGACACCTCCAACTGGCTCAGGCTCTGGCGCAGCATCGGGTCCTCCTGGCGCCGTTCAGCTGGCGACGGGGACCGGAGCGGCGGAACGCAGCGCCTCGATCGTGGTCAGGCGGCAGGCCTGGGGGTCCCAGAGGATGTAGCTGAAGCACCCCGGGATGTCGGCCAGCGACAGCCGGCGCACCCCCGCCAGCAGGTGGGCGTTGCGCTCGTGGCAGGCCCGCAGCCGGTAGTTGGGGATCTTGGACGAAAGGTGATGGATGGCGTGGCAGCCGATGTCTGCCGAGAACCAGTTGAACACCGGCGGCAGCTCCAGATCGCTGGTGCCCTCCAGCACCCCGGTCATCTCGCTCCAGCCGGCGGTGGCGTGGGCGTAGGAGCCGGGGAAGTTGTGCTGGACGAAGAAGATGCAGATGAAGATCGCCGCCGCGCAGGCCATCACCGGGGCGTAGATCGACCAGAACACGCCGGCGCCCAACCAGTGGGCCATCAACCACCAGGAGCCGATCACGGCGATGTTGTTGGCCAGCAGATGGCGGAATTCCCCCTGGGTGTACCAGTGCCTGGAGCGATAGCTGGAAAGGATCTGGCCCAGGCCCATCGGCTGGGGGCTGCGCAGGCAGGCCAGAAGATGGGGGAAGAAGCCCGCCAGCCCCAGGAGCAGGGCCACCCGGGGCTTGATCACCAGGTAGAAGAAGCCTCCGGGGAACAGCATCGCCGGATGGCGCAGCACGCCGTAGAACCGCTGCTGGCCGGGGTTGAGGGCGGCAAAGACACCCGTGGTGACCAGGGCCGACGGTCCCTGGTACTTCTCCCAGTCGCCGTTGTGGCGGTGGTGGTAGGCGTGGCCGCGGGACCAGGGGTACTGGGGAATGGCACTGATCACGCCGAGCAGGAAGCCGAAGACCTGGTTGGCCCGCCGGCTGCGGAACAGGGAGTCGTGGCCGCAGTCGTGCATCAGCGAGAAGCAGCGGGCCAGCAGCAGCACCATGACGACCATGGTGGGGAGCAGCAGCAGGGGAGCGTGCTGGAGGCTCCAGTCGGCCACCCACCACAGGGCCGCGTAGGGGATGACGGTGTTGGCGATCTGCCAGGAGCCCCGCAGATTGGAGCTGTCCATGAAGGATTTGAGCTCGAAATCACCCCGCTTGGGCTGACGCATCGATGGCGTGGAGCCCGCGTCCGCATCAGGGGGAACGGGCGGCGTGCTATCGGACAGGGTGGCGGAAGGGAAGCCCTGCGACAATGCAAAACCTTTGCTATATCGAAGGATCCTAGTCAGCAGGGGGGCATTCCGTTTGCCTTCCATGCGAAGGGAATCTGAATAGGATCTGCAGTGGATCTGCTGCGCCCAAGGTGAGCGACCTGATCGTGGTGGGCAGTGGCCTGGGCGGCCTGTGCGCCGGCGCCATCGCCGCCCGCCACGGGCTGGAGGTGCTGGTGCTGGAGGCCCACACCAGCCCCGGCGGCGCGGCCCACGGATTCCGGCGCGGTCCCTTTCACTTCGAATCCGGCCCGTCGCTCTGGAGCGGCCTGGGCCGGTGGCCCAGCACCAACCCCCTGGCCCAGGTGCTGCGGGCGGTAGGGGAAACCCTGCCCGTGGCCACCTACCGCGACTGGGGGCTGCTGCTGCCCGAGGGGTCCCTGCGGGTGGGGGTGGGCCAGGCCCCCTTCCTGGCTTTGGTGAGGGATCTGCGTGGCCCGGCGGTGGCGGCCGAATGGGACCGCTTCCTCACGGCCCTGAGGCCCAGCTGCGAGGCGGCCCGCTCCCTGCCGCTGCTGGCCCTGCGGCCCGGGGCCGGTCTGGCCACCACCCTCGGCGGCGGCAACGCCCTGCGCCTGCTGGGCCAGGCCGGCCGGCTGGCGGCCCTGGGGGGCGCCTTCGGGCCGATCGCCCGCCGGCACCTGAGCGATCCATTCCTGCTCCACTGGGTCGACCTGCTCTGCTTCCTGATCTCCGGTTTGCCCATGGACCAGACCAGTGCCGCCGCCATGGCGACCCTGTTCGGCGAATGGTTCGAGCCCGAGGCCTGCCTCGACTACCCCATCGGCGGCAGCGCGGCCGTGGCGGCGGCGCTGGTGCGGGGGATGGAGCGCCATGGCGGCCGGCTGCGCACGGGCGCGGCGGTGGCAGAGATCCTGGTGGAGCAGGGCCGGGCGGTGGGCGTCCGCCTCGCGAACGGGGAGCGCCTCGAGGCCGGCCGCGGGGTGATCGCCAACACCAGCCCCTGGGACCTGCTTGCCCTGCTGCCGGAGACGGCGGTGCCGTCCCGCTGGCGGCAGCGGCAGGCGGCCACCCCGGCCTGCGCCGGCTTCCTGCACTGGCACCTGGCCCTGCGGGGGGCCGACCTCGATCACCTGCCCATCCACCACGTCTGGGTGGGTGACTGGGGGCGGGGCATCGGGGCCGAACGCAACATGGTGGTGCTCTCGATGCCCTCCCGGCTCGATCCGTCCTGCGCGCCGCCGGGCCACCAGGTGCTGCATGGCTACACCCCGGCCAACGAACCCTGGGAGCTGTGGCAGGGGCTGGAGCGGGGCAGCGCCGCCTACGACGCCCTCAAGCGGGAACGCTGCGCCGTCTTCGGCGAGGCGCTCGAGTGGGTGCTGCCCGACTGGCGGGAGCGGGTGGTGCTGGAACTGCAGGGCACCCCCCTCACCCACCGGCACTACCTGCGGATGCACCAGGGCAGCTACGGCCCCGCCTGGCCCGCCAACGCCGGTCCCTTCCCCGGCGGGTCCACCCCGGTCGAGGGGCTGGTGCTCTGCGGGGCCGGTGTCTTCCCGGGCATCGGCGTGCCGCCGGTGGCGGTGAGCGGTGCCATGGCCGCCCACCGTTTCGTCGGGGCGCGCCAGCAACGGCAACTGCTGGAGGAGATCGGCCTGACGGCGGCCTAGAACCGTCGCAGGGCCAGGCTGCCCAGCTGCACCTCGCGCAGCAGCAGCACCACCGCCGTCATCAGCGAGCCCATCGCCACCACGAACAGCACGGCAACCAGGGGCGTCACGTCCATCGTGGCCAGGGTGCTCACGAACAGCACCACCACCACGGTGGCCACCAGCAGGAAGCTGGTGGTGGCGCAGGCGAAGGCCCTGGAAGCCATCAACATCCGCCGGCGGTGCAGCATCAGCTCCTCCTGCAGCTCCCGCTCCTGGGCCACCGTGGCGGCCCCGCTGCGCTCCTTGAGCAGCCGGGCCCGATCGACGATGCGGGCCAGACGGGTGGTGATCACCCCGAGCAGACCGCTGATGCCGGCCAGCAGAAACACCGGCGTGACTGCCAGGCGGATCGTCTCGGGCAGGGCACCGGCCGGATGGGGGGCCACCAGCAGGATGAGGGCCAAGGCTGCGGACATCGCGGCCGCGAATCTAGGGCGGCGGCCCCTGCCAGCCTGGAGGGACGTTCACCGTCCAGCGCCCGCCATGACCACGATGACCTGCCGCTACGAGGGAGCCCTGCGCTGTGCGGCGGAGCACGCCCCTTCAGGGTCGCGGCTGATCACCGATGCCCCCGTGGACAACCAGGGCAAGGGGGAGGCGTTCTCACCCACCGACCTGGTGGCGACGGCCCTGGCCACCTGCCTGCTCACCGTGATGGGCATCGTGGCCGAACGGGAGGGGATCGCTCTGGAGGGCGCCCGGGTGCGGGTGGAGAAGGGCATGAGCCAGAGCGGCGAGCGCCGCATCGCCCTGCTGGAGGCCTGGATCGATCTGCCGGCCGGCCTCGATGACGGCCAGCGGGACCTGCTGATCCGCGCCGGCGAGCGCTGCCCTGTGAAGGTCAGTCTGGAAGGTTGCGTGCCGATGCGGCTGCACTGGAACCCGGCGACGGCGGGCTGAGGGTGACCCCCACCTCCAGCTGCTCCAGCGGAGCCGCCGGATCCTCCGGCACCAGCAGCACCATCGTGCTGGCCGCAGGGCGGGTGCCGGGCTGCTCCTGGAGGATCTCCAGGGCCACCATGGTCTTGCGCCACTGCAGGATCTTGCCCTCCAGCAGGGCCACGAAGTCGTCGCAGTTCCAGCGGGCCGCCTCGCCACGGCAGGGGTAGCGCTCCAGCACATCGAGGATCTCCATCTCCCGCAGCGGTGGAGCCTCGGCCGGATCCCAGACCAGCAGATAGTTGCCGTCGAGGGCATTGGCCTCCAGCAGGCTGGCCTCGCTGGCCAGCAGGGTGTCGAGGGCCATCTCGTCGTCGTCCCGCTCAATGGCGGTGAGCAGGGCCTCGAGCACCAGCTGGGTGTCGTCGTCGAGCCGATCGCAATGGACCGTGAGCAGGCCCGTGACCGCCAGTTCGATCTCCTCGAGCGGCAGCACCATGGTCAGGGCCCGCAGGATGGCGCTGAGGACATCGCCGGAGTCGCCGCCGGGTGGCTGGCCCTGCAGGGCGAGGTCGGGGTCGGCCATGAACCTTTCGATGGCCGCGAGCACCAGGGCCTGCTCCGGAGAAGGGGGATGCATCGATCCGACACCGGGAAGGTCCGCCTCCACCATGGCGCCGCCAGCGCCATGCTGGCGCCACCGGCTCCACCGATCCCATGCCTGCAGCGGCTCCGGCCCTCGACCAGCTCCAGCGGCACCTGCACACCACCCGCCTGCTGGGCTCGATCAGCAGCACCCTCTACTACGACCAGAACACGGTGATGCCCGCCGCCGGTGCCCCCTGGCGCGGCGAGCAGCTGGCCCTGCTGGCCGCCCAGCTGCACGAGCGCCAGAGCAGTGACGCCTACGCCGATCTGGTGGCCGCCGCCGAAGCCGAGCTGGATGGGGCCGCCCCTCCCCAGCGGCGCCGCAACCTGCAGCTGCTGCGCCTGGAGCTGAACCGCCAGCGCTGTCTCGATCCGGCCCTGGTCACCGCCCTGGCCCGGGCCCAGTCCCACGGCAACGCCGTCTGGCAGGAGGCCCGGGCGGCCAGCACCTTCGCCACCTTCGCCCCGGCGCTGCGGGAGCTGATCCGGCTGCGCCGCGAACAGGCCAGCCAGCTGGCGGACGCCGAACCCGTGGCCCGCAGCCCCTGGGAGATCCTGGCCCAGCCCTTCGAGCCCGACGTCAGCAAGGCCCGGCTGACGGAGCTGTTCGCCCCCCTGGCGGCGGAACTGCCGGGACTGCTGGAGACGGTGGCGGCCGCCCCGCCTGCGGGCCACGAGGAGCCCTTCGAGCTGGCGGAGGGTCTGCAGGAGCGGCTCTGCAGTGAGCTGCTCGACAGCTGGGGCTACGACGCGGCCCGCTGTCAGCGGTCCCGATCCGCCCACCCCTTCTCCTGCACCGTCGGCCCCCAGGACTTCCGCATCACCACCCGGGTGGTGGGGGGCCAGCCGTTCTCGGCCTTCCTGGCCACCGCCCATGAATGGGGCCACTCCCTCTACGAGCAGGGCCTGCCCCGCAGTGACGACCACTACTTCCCCTGGCCCCTGGGGGAGGCCACCTCGATGGGGGTGCATGAGTCCCAGTCGCTGTTCTGGGAATGCCGCGTGGCCCGCAGCCGGGCCTTCGCCGAGCGCTGGCATCCCCGCTTCCAGGGGGGCCTGGGGTCCGACCCCTGGGGCGGCGCCTTCGGTTTCTGGCGGGCCCTCAATCCCCTGCGGCCGGGCCTGATCCGGGTGGAGGCCGATGAGCTGAGCTACAGCCTCCACATCGTCATGCGCTTCGAGCTGGAGCTGGCCCTGCTGGAGCAGGAGATGCCGGTGGAGGAGCTGCCCGCCGCCTGGAACCGGCGCATGAAGGAGCTGCTGGGGCTGCAGCCCGCCACGGACGCCGAGGGCTGCCTCCAGGACATCCACTGGGCCGAGGGGCTGTTCGGCTACTTCCCCTCCTACGCCCTCGGCCACCTGATCAGCGCCCAGATCTCGGAGGCCCTCGAGCAGGAGATCGGCCCCATCGAGGCGCTGGTGGCTGCGGGGGAGACGGCCGCCCTGCAGAACTGGCTCGCCGGCAACATCTGGCCCCACGGCCGCTCGGTGAACGCCGAGGAACTCGTCGAGCGGGTCACGGGCCGGCCCCTGGGCGCCCAGCCCTTCCTCACCTACCTGCGCGCCAAGGTTGGCCAGCTGACCGGGGCCGCCTGAGCAGGGCGGGGTGACTGCGGCGGGCAGAACCGGGCTCACGGGGCCCGATGCCTAAGATGCCGCCGCCGAAAAGCCCCCACCATGGCGAACATCGACCACGCCCCCAGCCGCACCATGCTGAACCTGCTGCATGTGCTGCCGGCCTTCGCCGATGAGGCCGAGCTGCGGCTCAACGCCATCGTGGAGCTCAACTCCAACACGATCAACAAATACGAGCTGATCACCGAAACCGGCCATCTGAAGCTGGATCGGGTGGGCTATTCCTCCCTCGCTTACCCCTTCGCCTACGGCTGCATTCCCCGCACCTGGGACGAGGACGGCGATCCCCTCGACATCGAGATCGTCGGCGTCACCGAGCCCCTGGTGCCCGGCAGCCTGGTGGAGGCCCGCATCATCGGCATCATGTGCTTCGACGATGGCGGCGAGGTGGACGACAAGGTGATCGCCGTCCTGGCCGACGACAAGCGCATGGACCACATCACCAGCTATACCCAGCTGGGTGAGCACTGGCTCAAGGAAACCCAGTACTACTGGGAGCACTACAAGGATCTGAAGAAGCCCGGCACCTGCAAGGTCAACGGCTTCCATGACACCGGCGAGGCCGTGCGCATCATCAAGGAATGCGAAGATCGCTATCTTTCCGTCGTCGATCCCCGTCTGGTCGACTGACGTCCACCGGCACCGCCACCGCGGTCCCTCCGATCCCGTTCCGCCCATGTCGCGCTCCCTGGTCCTGTCCGTGCTCCTGACCACCGGCTGGGGGGCCGCCATGGCGGGGGCCGCCGGAGCCGTTGAGGTGCCGGTGTCGGCCCCAGCGCCGGCGGCCACGAGCGCTCCCACCGGCGTGGCTCCGACCGGGCCCGCCAGCCTGGCCCCGGTCGCCCCAGGGGTGGTTGCCCCCGCCGTGGCCGCGCCCGCCACCGCCGCGCCTGCTCCGGCGAAGGCCGCCGTGACCAGCACCCGTGAAATCGTGCTGGAGCTGGGCAAGCGCACGATCAGCCTGCGGGACAACGGCAAGGTGCTGGGCAGCTGGCCCGTGGCCATCGGCGATTCCCGCACCCCCACCCCCAAAGGACGCTTCCTGGTGGAGACCAAGGTGGTCAATCCCCAGTACCAGAGCACGGCGAGCGGCAAGATCAACCCCACCAAGGGCCCCAATGGCCCCCTCGGTGACCGCTGGATCGGCTTCAAGAAGAGCGGCCCCAACCAGTACGGCATCCACGGCACCCCCAGCGCCTGGGCCTGGACCGTCACCTCCCGCTCCGCCGTCACCAACGGCTGTGTCCGGATGCTCACCCCCCATGTCCGCGCCCTGTTCGACCAGGTGGAGGTGGGAACACCGGTGGTTGTCAAACCCTGAACACCGAAGGGCGATTGCGGCGAATTCGGGAGCGACCGAAGAGATTCTGGAGATTGCCCAGGAAGGGTTTGATGTCTGGGTGCAAACACCTAATGTCTTGAAACTCGATCAACAGCGGCGCCCCCCAGAACCGCCGATATCCCTCCCATGTTCGATTCCACTCACGAACCCACCACCGATCAGCTGAACAGCACGTCGCTGAAGTGGGGCAACGACGGTGAGCTCTCCGAACTGGACCTGCAGCGGATTCTGGGCCTGCTCTCTCAGGCTGATCCCGTCGCCGAGGCCCTGATGGAGGGCCGCTCCGAAGCGGCCTGAAAGCGTCGGGCCTGGGCCCTGGCCATGCCGTCGCGGCTGGCCATCCCCCGCAGCCTGTCCACCGCCAGTCCCCCGGTGGGCAGCCCATGGGGGAGATGGTCCCCCGATCCTCCCTCCAGCTCGAAGACCGGCAGCTGCCGCAGGCCATTGGGTCTCAGCTGATCTTCGAGGCGATCCAGGTGCACCCCGGTCGGCAACCAGACCAGGTCGGTGCGCAGGCAATCCTCGAGGCACAGAGGTTCCTGGCGACGGAGATCGGAGCCGAGACCACGCTGCAGGTCACCGATCGTCACCAGCCCTAGGGCCAGCCCGGCCCGCTCCACCAGCAGGCAGTGGCCATGGCTGTCGATCAGCCGGGCCAGGGCCGCTGAGGCCGTCAGGGAGGCCGGCAGCACCAGGGGCGCCTCCGGTTCGAAGGCCTCCTCCACCGGGATGGCCGCCAGCTGGCTGCGGCGGCGTTCCTCCAGGGGATCCGGCCCCATCAGGCCGGGATCCTGGATGCCCTGCCAGCGCTCCACCAGGGCGGCGCTGAGGCCGGCCGCCGCCATCAGCGGCAGCACGATGCGGATGTCACGGGTGAGCTCGAACAGCAGCAGCAGGGCGGTGAGCGGAGCCCGGGCGCTGCCCGCCAGCACCGCCGCCATGCCCACCATGGCGTAGGCGGGGGGTTCGGCCACCGGCAGATTCAGGCCGCCGCTGCCCAGCGCCTGGCCGTAACAGCTCCCCAGCACCGCCCCCAGGAACAGGGAGGGGGCGAAGCCGCCGCCCACGAAGCCGGTGGCGTTGCTGACGGTGGTGGCCACCAGCTTGACGCCGATCAGGGCCACCAGGGTGAGCAGGGGGATGCCGCCATCCCGGCCCAGCAGGGCTTCAATCGTGTCGTAGCCGACGCCGAGCACCTGGGGGAACACCAGGGCCATGCCCCCGAGGGCCGCCCCTCCCAGGGCCGTGGGCAGGCCGGGCGGCAGCCGCCGCACCACGGCCTGGACCCGCTCGTCGCGGCCGGCGGCCAGCAGCCGGATCAGCAGCCAGGACATCAGGCTGGCCAGCAGGCCCAGCCCCAGATACAGGGGCAGCTCCAGCGGTGAGCGCACCTCGTAGGCGGGCAGGCGCAGGATCGGCGTGTCGCCCAGGCACAGCTGGGTCACGAGCGCCGAGGCCACCGCCGCCACCAGCACCGCCCGCAGGCTGGGACGTCCCGGGATGGCGCTGTAGCTGCCCTCGAAGGCGAAGAACACCCCGGCGATGGGGGCCTTGAATCCGGCCGCCAGGCCCGCCGCCACCCCGGCCCCCACCAGGGCCTTCTGGGCCTGGGGGGAGAGGCGACCCTTCAGGGCCACCCAGAGGCCGATGTTGCCGCCGCCCTCCACGCTGGGCCCCTCCGGCCCGAGGGAGGCGCCGCTGCCCAGGCTGAGGGACGCGGCCACCAGCCGCAGCAGGGGCAGGCGCGGCTCACCCCCCTGGCGCCCGTCGGCGATCGCCATCAGGCTCGACAGACCCGGGCCGATGCTGCCGGCGACATGGCGCAGCAGGCCCACCGCCAGACCGCCGAGGGTCGGCACCACCACCACGGGCCAGAGGGCCAGCCAGTCCGGCGGGGTGGGCAGGCTGATCGGTGGGGGTTCGGGGGGCGGGGGCGGTGCCGCCGCCAGCAGGCCGATGCCATCGAGCCCGAGCTGGAGCAGGGCCCGCAGGGGGGTGCCGCTGTCGGGCGCCAGCGGCGGCAGATCAATCGGCGGCAGGTCGGC
This sequence comes from Synechococcus sp. CCAP 1479/10, assembly GCF_019038515.1. Lineage (NCBI taxonomy): Bacteria > Bacillati > Cyanobacteriota > Cyanophyceae > Synechococcales > Synechococcaceae > Synechococcus > Synechococcus sp. CCAP 1479/10. Next base: position 85,266 of record NZ_JAFKRJ010000034.1, read on the forward strand.
GGGGGTGGTGGGCGAGGAGCGCCCGATCACCAGCAGGCCCTCGACGAAGGGGCCGAACAGGAAGTTGTTGATGAAGCCCAGCAGCTCGTGGAACGCCACCACCGCCAGGCCGGTCAGGGTGCCGACCAGGGCCGCCCAGGCCAGCAGGTTCCACTGGAAGGGAAGGCCGCGCAGGTCGGCCTCAGCCCCTGGGGCCCTGGGGCCGCTGGCCTCAGCTTCCGGGGCGGACGGTGGCAAAGATCTCCTCCAGGATCTCTCCAGCCCCCTGGGACCGGAGAGTGCCAGCCAGGGTCACCCCGATCGCCTCGGGATCGGTGGCAGGTCCGCGGCAGCTGTCGCGCAGCAGGCGCTGGCCGTCGATGCTGGCCACCATGCCGGTGAGCACGAGCTCGTCGGCCTCGAAGTGGGTGTTGACGCCGATGGGCACCTGGCAGCCGCCCTCCAGGCTGCGCAGGAAGGCCCGCTCGGCCAGGCAGCGGCGGGCGGTGGGCTGGTGCTCCAGCACGGCGATCGTCTCGAGCACGGCCGTGTCGCCGGCGCGGCATTCGATGCCCAGGGCCCCCTGGCCCACGGCATGCAGCGAAATCGAGGGATCGATCAGCTCGTGGATGCGCTCACCGAGGCCGAGGCGGGTGAGACCCGCCGCCGCCAGGATCAGGCAGTCGTAGACGCCGGCGTCGAGCTTCTCCAGCCGGGTGATCACGTTGCCCCGCACGTCCTTGAACACCAGGTGGGGGTAGTGGTGACGCAGCTGGGCCAGGCGGCGCAGGGAGCTGGTGCCCACCACGCTGCCCTCGGGCAGGGTGGCCAGGGTGCGGTCCCGGTGCCGCTCATGCACCACCAGGGCATCGGCCGGATCCTCCCGCTCGGTGATGCAGCCCAGGATCAGGCCCTCCGGCAGGTTGGTGGGCAGGTCCTTGAGGCTGTGGACGGCGATGTCGGCCCGGTCGACCAGCATCTGGGCCTCCAGTTCCTTGGTGAACAGGCCCTTGTCGCCGATCTTGGCCAGGGCCACATCCAGAATCTTGTCCCCCTGGGTGGCCATCGCCTCGATCGTGATCGCCAGCCCGGGGTGGGCGCTGGAGAGCTCATCACGCACCCAGTGGGTCTGGACCATGGCCAGCTGGCTGCGGCGGGAGGCGATGCGCAGGGTGGAGCTGGTCATCGGAAGCTTCGGGCGGCAGCAACCGCTGCCAGGCAACAGCCGCCCAGCCTAGGCATCGGTCCGTCCCGCCCCCGATCCAACGGACGGAACGTGATCAGCTGATGGGATCAGGCGAACAGATCGAGCGGCAGGGGCCCCCAGGTGTCCTCGGCGTCCGGATCGGAAGCCGCGTGGCCGGTGATCAGGATCCCCTCGCCGAGGCCCTCCTCGCGGCGGAGATGGAACAGTCCCGTGCGCTGGTTGCCCTTCAGGAACACCGGACCGGGCTCCCCTTCGCCGGGGTCCCCCGGCTGCAGGCTCGACCACCCCTGGGCCGCCTCCAGCTGGCGCAGGGCCGTCAGGGCCGCACCTGCCGAGGGGGCCATGATCCCGATCGTGAACCACTCACAGGCCCCCAGCCGGGGGGCGAGCTCCCGGCGAAGCGAGGAGGCCGTCTCCCCATCGAGGGAAGGGGCGGTGCGCAGGCCCCGCAGACCGTTCAGGCCGGAGCTGGGCAGGTCGGTGGTCAAGGGGATCGCCGTGGTCGAACCGTCCCACTCTGGGGGTCGGCGGGGGGCGGATCGCGCCAGAAGGCCAGGCACACGGTCAGCCAGGCCAGCCCGACGGCGGCGCCCGCCAGCAGATCCGTGGGCCAGTGGGCCCGCACGTAGAGGGTGCTGAGCCAGACCAGGCCCACCAGTCCGCAGGCCACCACCGCCAGGGTGCGCCGCAGGCGGGGATGGTGGGACCCCAGGATCACCACCATGGCGAAGTAGAAGGCCACGGCCCCGGCGGCATGGCCGCTGGGGAAGCTGTGACCATCGAGCGGCAGCAGGCTGCCCGGCGGGCGCTGGCGGCTGAACAGGGGCTTGAACACCAGATCCACCAGGATCAGGATGCCGCCGGTGGCCATCACCAGCAGGCGCAGGTCCTTCCACCAGCGCCGCCGCAGCAGGTGGATCAGGGCCATCGCCACCAGGACGGCGGTGAAGCCGACGCCGGTCGCCCGGTACACCTGGGTCAGCACCCCGCCCACCAGGCCGTGGAAATGGTTGCCCAGCCAGTCCAGGACGGCGGCGTCCAGCAGGGCCAGGGGCCGGCCCGGGGCCACGGCCACGAACAGCCCCACCAGCACGACCAGACAGCCGGGCAGCAGGATCCTGTCCCGGGGCAGCAGATGGAACCCCATCACGGCACCAGATGGTGTCGGGGCACCCGCCAGAGGGCCAGCTCACCGGTGCGGGCTAGCCGCTCGATCCCCTGCGGGGGCAGGGCCAGGGCCTCGAGATCGCGGCGATCACCCACCAGGCGCACGGAGCGAGTGCCCGGCGCCAGGGCGAGGGCGGCAGGGCCCTGCAGGGCGAGCTGGTTGATGTGGTGGCGATCGGAAACGAAGACGGCCTCCGGCTCGCCGTAGAACAGCAGGCTGTAGCGCAAGGTGCCGACGATCAGCAGCGGCTCATCGGGCCTGGCGGCGGCCTGGGCGGCGCGGGCCATCTGGCGCAGGGGCACCTGACGCTCCCGGTCCAGCAGGGGAGCGAGCGGGGCGATCACCAGGCCGAGCACCGCCAGGAACCCGGCCAGACTCGGCACCCACAGCCAGTCGGTGGCCTGCGGCCGCAGCAGCAGCGTCAGCAGGGCCAGGGCCGTCAGCCCCAGACACAGCGAGAGCACCAGGGGCAGCCCTGAGCGCGACAGGGCGGCGCCGAACTCCGGATAGGCGGGATCCCCCGCCACCCAGCTAGGGGCCAGGGCGGCCGCCACCGCCATGGCGCCCAGCAGCAGCACCTCGAGGCCGGCGGCGATCCGCACCCCCGTCCGGCCCGGGGCTGTCCCCGCTGGAGTGGTCGCCTCCGGCAGGGGGCGCCACAGGAGCGCCACCAGCAGGCTCGCCGCCGGCAGGGCCGGCAGGATGTAGCCGGGCAGCTTGGTGGCGGCAGCGGAGAAGAAGGCCACCACCAGCACCAGCCAGAGCAGCAGGAACAGCCCCAGTTCCGCCGGGGCGCCGCCGTCGGCGGAAGGGCCGGCTGCTGCGGTCCGCCAACGGGAGGGCCGCCAGAAGCCCTGGGCCGCGATCGCCAGGGGCAGGAACAGCGACCAGGGCAGCACCAGCAGCACCAGCCAGGGCAGATAGAACCAGGGGGGGCCGGGGTGGTCGTAGAGCACCGTCGTGAAGCGCTGCAGGTTGCTGAACCCCAGGAAGCCACCAATGAAGTCGCCGCCGTTGACGGCCGCCGCCGCCGCGTACCAGGGGGCGCTCACGCCGAGGAACAGGGCCACCATGGCCAGCAGGGGCCGCCAGCGCAGCCAGGCTCGCCAGTGGCCGGTGAGCAGCAGGAAGACCACCACCACCAGACCCGGCAGCAGCAGACCCACCGGGCCCTTGGCCAGCACGGCGATGCCCGCGAACAGCGCCATCGCCACCCGGCCGAGGGGCGCCCGCCAGGGGTCGGCCCGGTGGCGATGGGCCAGCAGGAAGCCGAACAGCGCCAGGCTGATGGCGCTGGAGAGGAACATGTCGGTGGTGGAGGTGCGTCCCCAGCCGATCCAGCCCGGGGTCGTGGCGATCACCCCGGCCGCCACCACGCCCCTGAGGAGCCTGGGCCGGCCCGCCTCTCCCGCCGGGGACCAGGCCAGCATCAGGCCGAAGGCCGCCACCACCACGGCACTGGCGGCGAGGGCCACCGGCAGTCGCGCGGCCCATTCGCTGACCCCGAACAGCCGGAAGCTCAGCCCCACCATCCAGTAACCCCAGACGGGGTAATCGAAGAAGCGTTCGCCGTTCCACCAGGGGGTGACCCAGTCACCCCGCTCCATCATCTGGTGGCCCACCTCCACGAAAAGGGCCTCGGTCTTGTCCATCAGGCCGAGGCTGCCCAGGCCCTGGAAGAAGGCCAGCCAGCAGATCAACAGCAACCAGAGGGCGCTCAGCACCCAGACCAGTTGCCTGTGGCTACGGGCGCGGACGCCCTCCGGCTGGGCCCCCCGGGCAGCAGACACCATGCTGGGTCGACGACGAGATCAAGGGGAAGTTAAGGCCAGGGCCCGCCGACCTGTCCCGGGGCCCTGGGCTGGACGGCCCTAAGGCGTGTTCCAGACGAAGCGGGAGGACGCCGCGTACTTCCAGACGAAGTCGACGGCGATGCCGGCCAGCAAGGCCAGCAGCGGCTGGGGAGTGACCTGCCGGTAGAACGCCGAGGACACCCCCACATTGGCCGCCATGCCCAGGGAGGTGACCAGCAGGAAGCGGATCAGGCCGAACACCAGGGCAATGCCGCTGAGCTGCTGGGAGCGGAAGGTCAGCACATTGTTGATCAGGTAGTTGGAGCAGCCGGCGCTGACCACCGCCACCACCTGGGCCTGCTCGAAACTGAGGCCGAGAAGGTCCTGGCTGAGGGCGAACACCAGCAGGTGGATGCCGATGCCCGTGCCGCCCACCAGCGCAAAGCTGACGGCCCGCCGCGGCACCATGCGCAGCAGCAGGGTGTGCAGGATCGAGACACCCAGATCCCAGATCACGGCCAGGTTGAGCTTCGATTCCCCGGCGTTGCGGGGCTGGAAACTCAGGGGCACCTCAGCCACCGCCAGATGGCCGTGGCTGAGGGCCAGCAGTTCATAGAGAAACTTGAAGCCATTGACATCCACCTGCCTCACATAGGGAAGGCAACGCTCGGGGCGCAGGGCGAAGAAACCGCTCATGTAGTCGGTCAGATGGCGGTAGCGGGGCAGGCTGAACCGGGCCACCGAATTCGCCCAGGTGGAGTTCCGCTCCCTCCGCTCGCTCAGGCCCATGATCGTGGCCGCGGGATGGAAGCGGCTGCCGACCATGAGATCGCCGCCACTCTCGAGCAAGGCGGAGACCGCATGGGCCACCGAGGCGGGTTCATGCTGGCCATCGCTGTCCATGACCACCACCACATCGCCGGTGGCGTCCAGGATCCCCTCCTTGATGGCGCTGGAGAGGCCGAAGCGCCCGACACGGCGGATCAGCCGGACGCAACCATGGCGGTGGGCCAGCATCCGCACCTTGTCTGATGTTCCATCACTGGAATCATCATCAACGAACAGCAATTCGAGATCGAAGCTGTCTCTCAGGGGCAGGAGTTGCTCGACGATGGGCTCCACATTAGAGCACTCGTTGAAGGTGGGCAGCACAACCGTCAGACGCAGGAACTGATCCCGTTCCGTCATCGGAGTTCAGGCGAGCTGCTGAAGAAGACGACCATGCACTCGCCAAACAGTCTGTGGATTCTCCGGCAGTGGAAGGACGTTACTTGATGTACTCCTTCAGGACACCATTGCGGTTGGGGTGGCGCAGCTTGCGCAGGGCCTTGGCTTCGATCTGCCGAATGCGCTCGCGCGTGACGTCAAAGATCTGGCCGATCTCTTCAAGGGTCTTCATGCGGCCGTCATCGAGGCCGTAGCGCAGGCGCAGCACGTCCCGCTCGCGGGGGCTGAGGGTGGCCAGCACACCTTCGAGATCCTCACGCAGCAGATTCTTGGCGACATCCTGCTCCGGATTCTCGATATCGGCCTCGATGAAGTCGCCGAGCCTGGAGTCTTCCTCCTTACCGATGGGCGTTTCGAGGGAGATCGGCAGCTGGGCGGATTTGGCGATGAAGCGCAGCTTCTCGATCGTCATCTCCATGCTCTCGGCGATCTCCTCCTCGGTGGGCTTGCGACCGAATTCCTGGGACAGGGTCTTGGTGGTCTTCTTGATCCGGGAGATCGTCTCGTAGAGGTGAACGGGAAGGCGGATGGTGCGGCTCTGATCGGCGATCGCACGGGTGATCGCCTGGCGGATCCACCAGGTGGCATAGGTGGAGAACTTGTAGCCCTTCTCGTGGTCGAACTTCTCGGCGGCGCGGATCAGGCCGAGGCTGCCTTCCTGGATCAGGTCCTGGAAGGACAGACCCCGGTTCATGTACTTCTTGGCGATCGAGACGACCAGCCGCAGGTTCGACTGGACCATCTTCTCCTTGGCCCGCCGACCCAGCATCAGCCGACGGCGGAACTTGATCAGCGGCATGTCGAAGATCGCCGCCCATTCCTTGGTGTCGGGGAAATGGCCCTTGTCGGCCTCAAACTCGGCCGCCTTCTCCTCCAGCTCGAGCAGATCGGCGATCTTGCGGGCCAGCTCGATCTCCTCATCGGGCCGCAGCAGGCGGATGCGCCCGATCTCCTGGAGGTAGACGCGAATCGAATCCTCGGTGTAGACGCCCTTCGGGCCCACCTTGATGCTGGCGAGGGCCTTGGCGCCCTTGGCGTCCTTGCGGAGGTCGCCGCCGGTCTCGGGCAGATCCTCATCCCCGTCGAGGCCGTCGTCGAGGACCACCTCAGCGGGCTTCTCGGCGGCGACTTTGGCGGCCGCGGTTTTGGCCGCCGCGGGCTTGGCTGTCGTCCGGGAGCTGGCTTTGGCGGCAGGCTTGGCGGCCCCAGCCTTGGGGGCGGCCGTTCGGGCACGGGCCGCGGTCTTCCGAGCCGTCACCGCCGAGGGGTCGATGGGCAGCACCTCGCCGGTGGCGGAGACGGTGGCCAGGATCTCAGGAACGGCGGCTTTGGCCTTGGCGGCGACTGGGCTCATGGAAACGACGCGAAAGGGAGTGGGGTGGGGGGGGAGTGAAGCGGGCGAGGAAAAGGCGGACGGGGCTGAAGGCCCGGACATGGTCAGGAGCGGGATGCCATCAGCCGGTTCCGGTGCTCCGGGTCGCTGAATCAGGCCCCCATCCTCCACGGTGCCGGTACGGAGCCGGCCGGGAGGGCAAGGAGAGCATCAGGACGTCGCGGGATGGGATGACCCCCCTCACGGAGCCCCTGCCGATGGATGGTGGATGGATCGCTCCAGGAGCGTGATTGGGATGGTGGAAGTCGGCCAGAGCCGGTGCAGGGCTGTCACGGGTGGTCTCAGACCGGAGGAATGAACAGGGAGTGAATCCCTGGATCCTCAGCGGGTCTTCCCTGTGGACGGAACTCTGCGCGGTTCCGACGGCAGCCTTTCGGGCGGCCCAACCCCGTCATCCTAGGAATGGCATGAGATCTTTGCAAGATTGCCAGCCAGCTCCTCACCCTCCCCACCCGGGCCAGCCCCTCCAGGCTGGCTGGAGGTCTGGCTGGAGGCCGGCCGGGAAGGGCGGACCTTCACCTATGCCAACCCCTCAGGCCTGGCCATCGGGGTGGGTGATCTGGTGCGGGTCCGTCTGCAGGGGCGGCCCCACACGGGCCTGGTGGTGGCGACGGCCGCGGCCTGTCCCACCGCCATGGAGGGTCGGGCGGTCCTGCCGGTGGACGCGGTGCTGGAGAGCGCCGCGATCGATCCGCTCTGGCAGGCCCTGCTGGAGGGCGTGGCCCGGCAGTGCCACACCGGCCTGTTCCGCACCCTCAAGAGCGCGTTGCCGCCGGGCTGGCTGGGGCAGGCCCGCCGCCCCGCCGGCCAGGGGCGGGTCCTGTGGACGGTGCGGCCCAACCCGGCCGCGGCCGGTGAGACCCTCACCCCCCGCCAGCAGGCGCTCCTCGACCACCTGGCCAGCCATGGGGGAGCGCGGCTGCTGCGCGATCTGGTGCAGGAGGCCGGCTTCGGCCGCTCCCTGATCGGAACCATGGAGCGCCGGGGCCTGCTCCTGCGGGAGGCCGGCCGGGGCCCATCGGGGGCCGGCGGCGCCAGGGGCCTGGCCGGGGGGCGGGGCGCTGGGCCGGCCCCCCTGGAAAGCGCCCAGCCCCCCAGTCCGGCCCAGGCCGCGGCGCTGGCGGCCATCGCCGACGCGCCGCCGGGCCAGAGCCTGCTGCTCTGGGGGGTGACGGGTTCCGGCAAGACCGAGGTCTACCTGCAGGCCGCGGCCAGGGAGCTGGCGGCGGGGCGCAGCGTGCTGATCCTGGCCCCGGAGATCGGCCTCATCCCCCAGCTGCTGGACCGCTGCCGGCGCCGCTTCGGTCCCGCGGTGATCGAATACCACAGCGGCATGGGCGACGGGGAGCGGGTCCTGGCCTGGCGGCGCTGCCTCGAGGCGGCCCGGCAGCACGAGCCCTGCCTGGCCGTGGGCACCCGCTCCGCCGTCTTCCTGCCGCTGGGCCAGCTGGGCCTGATCGTGCTCGACGAGGAACACGATGCCTCCTACAAGCAGGAGAGCCCGATGCCCTGCTACCACGCCCGGGAGGTGGCCAGGCTGCGGGCCCGCCAGACGGGGGCCAGGCTGGTGCTCGGCAGTGCCACCCCCTCCCTGGAAACCTGGTGGCGCTGCCAGCCGCGCCCCCAGGGCCAGCCCGCCGACACCCGCCTCCTGCCGCTGCCGGAGCGGATCGGCCAGCGCCCCCTGCCGCCGGTGCGGCTGGTGGACATGCGCCAGGAGCTGGTGGACGGCCACCGCCGCCTGATCAGCCGCCCCCTGATGGCCCGGCTGGAGACCCTGCAGGAGCGGGGCGAGCAGGCGGTTGTGCTGGTGCCGCGGCGCGGCTACCGCTCCTTCCTGAGCTGCCGCAGCTGCGGCGAGGTGGTGCTCTGCCCCCACTGCGACGTGGCCCTCACCGTCCACCGCGGCCCCCGGGCCGGCGGTCAGGAGGGACGGGAGTGGCTGCGCTGCCACTGGTGCGACCACCGCCAGGAGATGGGGGATCGCTGCGGCCACTGCGGTTCCACCGCCTTCAAGCCCTTCGGCGCCGGCACCCAGCGGGTGATGGAGCAGCTGGCGACGGAACTGGAGGGCCTGCGGCTGATCCGCTTCGACCGGGACACCACCCGGGGCCGGGATGGCCATCGCCGCCTGCTGGAGCGCTTCGCGGCCGGCGAGGCGGACGTGCTGGTGGGGACCCAGATGCTCGCCAAGGGCATGGACCTGCCCCGGGTGACGCTGGCGGCGGTGCTGGCGGCCGACGGCCTGCTGCACCGGCCGGACCTGCGCGCCGCGGAGCAGTGCCTGCAGCTGCTGCTCCAGCTCGCCGGACGCGCCGGGCGGGGCGAGCGCCCCGGCGAGGTGCTGGTACAGACCTACAGCCCCGACCACCCCGTGATCCGTCACCTGGTGGACGGCCGCTACGCCGCCTTCCTGGCCGAGGAACTGGAGCTGCGGCGCCAGGGGTCCATGGTGCCCTTCGGTCGGGCCTGCCTGCTGCGGCTGGCCGGTCCCACCGCCAGCGGCACGGCCACGGCCGCCGCCGCCCTGGCCGAACGGATCCGCCCCGCCGTGGAGACGGCCGGCTGGGTGGTGATCGGACCGGCCCCCGCCCCCGTGGCCCGGGTGGCGGGCCGGAGCCGCTGGCAGCTGCTGCTGCACGGCAGCCTGGGGGCGGCGGATGGAGCGGCGCACGGGGAAAGCGATGGGGGAACGGCGCTGCCCCTTCCCCCCGAAGCCGACCTGCGCCGGGCCCTGCCCCCGGGGGTGAGCCTGACGATCGATCCCGACCCCCTGGAACTCTGAGCCGGCGGCCCGGCGAGCGCGGCCGGGGGAATCAGGCCGGAGGGCTCAGGCCGGCAGCTCCGGCAGGCCGAACCCCAGCCGCTGGCGGATCGCCTGCAGGCCGAGCACAAGCGGCAGGAGCAGGCCCACCGCCGCCGCCCCCAGCCCCAGGCCGCTCCAGCGCCAGCAGCGCAGTTCCAGGACGTTGACCTGCCCGGGCTGGAGGGGCCAGAGCAGGCGGCGGCCGCCGCCGTCCCCGGCAGGGGCCGCGGCGATGGCGGCGGGGCTCGCCCGCAGGACCGCCGCCGGCCGCACCGGGGCGAGCACGACCGCCAGATCCAGCCCAGGGATCGCCTCGAGGGCCTGGAGATCGAGCTCCAGCCGCAGGTGCTGGCGGACGCCCAGCAGCCAGTTGCGTTCCTCCCAGACCACCACCGGCGCCGCCAGGGGGACGCCGCTGAGCCGGCCCGCCACCTCCAGGCTGCCCGCCAGGGCTCCGAGGGCCTCGAGGGCGGGCAGCACGGGGGTGGAGACCAGCTGGTCGCCGCTCCCCCCCGAGGGGCGGAACGGCCCGGGGGCTGGTATCCCCTCAGCGTGGCCTTCGAGGGCCGCAACGAACCGCCGCTGCCAGGGTGTCCCGGTGCCGGTGTCGCTGCGGAGCTGGTGGCTGACTTGGAGCCTGCCGGGGCCCTCGAAGCGCAGCTCCGTGCGCACCTCCATGCAGCCCCCCAGCAGGGCAGCCAGCAGCACCAGCACCACCGCCACGACGACGGCGAACCCGACCGGCGCCCGGGTGGGCCCCACCGGCGGTGGCGGCGGCGGCTCGGGGCGGCGGCGGGAGCGGCGGCTGACCCCGGCGCCGACCCCTTCGAGGGGGGTGGTGCCGGAAAGATCCGGCAGGGTCAGCGACCAGTTGCTGGGACGGCGCAGCTCCGGGGCTTCCAGCACCAGCAGCAGGGCCTTGGCCTGGGCCCGCAGGGTCGCATCGCGGCAGCGCACCAGGCCGCGGCAGCAGGCGGCCGCCTGGTCGGTGCGCCCCTGGCCCATCAGGGCGGTGGCCATCAGCAGCCGCAGCTCGGCGCCGGCGGCGGTGAGGGGGGAGCGTTCCTCCTGGAGGGGCTCGAGCAGCCGCAGCACCTGGCCGTACTCACCGCGATCGAGGGCCCGGCGGGCTTCGGCCAGCGGATCCTCAGCCATCGAGCAGGCCGGGGCTGCCCACCACCATGGTGCCGATGCCGGCGTTGGTGAACACCTCCAGCAGCAGGGAATGGGCCACCCGGCCATCGACGATGTGGGCCGCCTTCACCCCCTGGGCCAGGGCCCGGATGCAGCACTCGGTCTTGGGGGTCATCCCCCCCTCCACCACCCCGTCGGCGATCAGCCGGCGGCCCTCCGAGAGGCTGAGCTGGCGGATCAGGCTGGCGGGGTCATGGCGGTCGCGGAGGATGCCAGGGGTGTCGGTCAGCAGGATCAGCTTCTCCGCCTGCAGGGCCGCGGCCAGCTCGCCGGCCACCGTGTCGGCATTGATGTTGTGGGCCAGGCCCTCCGCATTGGGGGCCACGCTGGAGATGACCGGGATGTAGCCGGCCGCGAGCAGGGGGGTGAGCACCGAGGGATCCACCCGGGCCACATCGCCCACCATGCCGAGGGTGCCGTCCCCCATGGTGCGGGCCAGCACCAGGCCGCCATCGCTGCCGGAGAGGCCCACGGCCCGGCCGCCCACCCGGTTGAGACCGTTGACGATCTGCTTGTTGACCCGCCCCACCAGCACCATCTCCACCACGTCCATGGTGTCGGGGCTGGTGACGCGCAGGCCGTCCTGGAAGCGGGGCTCGATCGCCAGCTTCTCCAGCCACTGGTTGATCTCCGGTCCGCCGCCGTGCACCACCACCGGCTGGACGCCGACGCAGGCCAGCAGGGCCAGGTCGCGGAAGACGGCATCGCGCAGGTCCTCGCGCACCATGGCCGCCCCGCCGTACTTGATCACGATGCGGCGGCCGGCGAAGCGCTGGATGTAGGGCAGGGCTTCACTGAGCACGGACACCCGCAGGGTGTCTTCCGCGCTGATGTGCCGATCGGGACTCAAGGGACGGGGGCGGCGAGGGACGGGTCGGAGGGGGCCGGGCCAGGGGAGGTGGCCGGCAGCAGGCTCAGCTGCAGGCGGCCGGGGCCGGCCTGCTGGAGGTCGGCCGTGAGGCCGGGACCGAAGAAACGGCCCAGACGCTCCAGCCGATCCTGCCAGCGCTCGTAGGCCACCCCGTGGCACTCGATCGTCAGCCGCAGCCCGTAGCCGCCGCCGGCCTCCAGCTCCTCGACGGCCACCAGCTGGGGTGGGGCGTCCTCGTCCCAGAGCTTGAGGGCCTCAAGGGAACTCTCCAGGTGGGCCTTCTGGCCGTAGCGCCAGCGGGTGACGTCGGCCAGCAGCTTGCGCAGGGGTTCGTTGCCGGGCTGCTGGCGCAGGTCGCGCAGCTTGGCGGCAGGCGTGAGCCGCTCGGCGGGGGGCAGCTCGGAGGATTTCAGGGCCAGGCCCCCCAGCAGGATCGGGACGCCGTAGAAGACACCGGCCAGGCTGATGTTGGGGCTGTCGGTGGCGTAGGCGATCGATCCGATCACGGTGAGGACGACACCGGCCACGGTCACCAGGCTGCCGGGGGAGAGAAACGCTTGCATTGCCCCATTCTCCGTCAGCGGGGGCCAGGATGGCGTCCCAGGCTCCGCCCCGCCGCCCCATGGCCAGCCCCCAAGCCAGCGCGCAAGACGGCTTCACCGCCAGCCCCGTGGGGGCATCCGCCGACATCGACACCCCCTGGAGCGTGCCAAAGGCCGCCAGCACCGCCGAGCTGCTCAGCCAGCTGGGGGAGGATCGGCTCTGGCTGCTGCGCCAGCTGGACAGCGGCCGCTGGAGCGAGTGGCGGCTGGATCTGGCGGCCCTGGAGCGGGAACTGGGTCAGCTGATCGACCAGGCCGCCGAACGGCTCTGATCAGAAGGGGATCTCGTCATCGTCCCCCAGGGGGACCAGCGGAGAGGTGTCCCAGACAGGGGCGGCCGGCTCGGCGGGAGCTGCCGTGGCCGACCGGGAGGGCGCCGGTGCGGGGGCCCGACGGGGGGCGGGGGTGGCGGCCCCAGCGGCCCCGGCGGGGCGCGGGGTCGGCAGGGGGGCCGGGCTGCGGGCCGGCTCCGCAGCCGATGACGGGGCGCCGCCGCTGCCGGGGCTGAGGGGATGGAGACGTGCCAGGGTGAATTCGGCGCGCTTCTCCTTGACCCCGTCCTGGCGGGTGACGGTGTTCATGCGCAGCCGGCCCTCGAGCACGAAGCGCTGGCCCACCTGCACCCTGTTCTGGAGATCCTGGGCCAGGTTGCCCCAGCCCACCACCTTCAGCTGGCCCGGGGGATCATCGGGGCGAAGGCCCTCGATCTGGACGGCCATTTCGGCCACCGGCGTCTGGTTGTCCTGGGTGTAACGCACCTGGGGCGCCTCCAGGACCTCCACCTCCAGCAAGCAGTGATTCACGCCCGGACCAACGGATGGGAGGACCCATCCTGATGCATCCGCCCCACGGGATCCAGGCCGATCCGCCCGGTCGTGCCGGCGGCTGCGACGGGAGCGGCGGTGCTGGCGGCCGGATCTGGCTGGTGGCCGGCACGGGGGAGGGGCCGCCCCTGGCCCGGGAGCTCCTGGCCAGGGGCTGGCGCCTGAAGGTCTCGCTGGTGAGCCGGGCCGCCGCCCTGGCCTATGGCGCCCACCCCCGCCTGGAGCTGGCCGTGGGGGCGATCGGGGGGCCGGACGGGCCCGAGGCCGGGGTCGCCGACGAACTGGCCGCCGCGGGGCAGCGGGGCGCTCCCTACGCCTGGGTGATCGATGCGACCCACCCCTTCGCCACACGCATCAGCGCCGCCCTGGCCGACGGCTGCGCAGGCCGCTCCCAGCCCCTGCTGCGGCTGCTGCGGCCCGACCTGAACGCCGCCGGTGCCCAGCCTCTGGCCGATCTGGCCGGCCTCGGGCGCCTGTGCCGGCCGGGGGAACGGCTGCTGCTGGCCATCGGCGCCCGCCGCCTGGGCGAGGCCGTGGCGGCCTCGCCGGGGGTGCTGCATCACGCCCGCCTGCTGCCCCAGGGCGACGCCCTGGCGACGGCCCTGGCCGCCGGACTGGCGCCGCAGCGGCTGGCCCCCCTGCGGCCCGGCGGCGACGGCCGCATCGAGCGCGCCCTCTGCCGCCACTGGCAGATCGACACCGTGCTCTGCCGCCGCTCCGGGGGGGCCAACGAAGAGCGCTGGCACCGGACCGGCGCCGCCCTGGGTCTGCGCCTGCTGCTCCTGGAGCGGCCCGGGGAGCCCGACCGGGTGGAGGCCCTGCCCCTGGAAGAGCTGCTGCAGCGGCTGGGCGAAAGTGGAACTGGGGGCTGACCCCTGACCCCACCCACCTCCATGCCCACACCTCTCAGCCTGGTGCTCACCACCGAAGCCGACCGGGAGCGGGCCGAGGCCCTGGCCCGGGAGCTGCTGGAGCGGGGCCTGGTGGCCTGCGTCAGCCTGCACCCGGTGGTGTCGCTCTACCGCTGGCAGGGCCGGCTGGAGCGGAGCGAGGAGGTGCAGCTGCTGCTCAAGACGACCCCCGCTCAGCTGGAGGCGCTGCGCCGCGCCCTGGGGGAGCTGCACAGCTACGACACCCCCGAATGGATCCACTGGACGGCCGCCAGCGACGGTCCCTACGGCCGCTGGTTGCTGGAGCAGCTGCCGCTCAGCCCAGGTGGCGGGCCACCAGCTCCGGCAGGGAGGCCTGGGGACGGGGACCCAGCTGGGTGACCACCTGGCCGGCACAGAGCGAACCGAGCCGTCCGCAGCGCTCCAGGCTCTCGCCACGGGTGTGGCCGTAGAGGAAGCCGGCGGCGTAGAGGTCGCCGGCGCCGGTGGTGTCCACCAGGGGGCCGAGGTGGAAGGGCTCGATCGCCAGGGTCGTCTCGCCGCTCAGAAGCACCGAGCCCTGCTCGCTGCGGGTGAGGGCCGCCACCCTGCAGCGGCCGCGGACCTGGTCGGCCGCCGCCTCGAAGCTGTCGGCGCCGTAGAGGGCGGTGATCTCCATCTCGTTGGCGAACAGCACGTCGACATGGCCGTCGACCAGCTCCAGGAAACTCTCCCGATGGCGCTCGACGCAGAAGGCATCGGAGAGGGAGAGGGCCACCTCGCCGCCGCTGGCGCGCATCACCTCGGCGGCGGCGATGAAGGCGCGCTTGGCCTCCTCGCTGTCCCAGAGGTAGCCCTCCAGATACAGCACCTTCGCCTGGCGCACCATCTCCAGGTCGAGGTCGGCGGGATCCAGCCCCACCGACGCCCCCAGGTAGGTGCACATGGTGCGCTGGGCATCGGGGGTGACCAGGATCAGGCAGCGGGCGGTGGAGGGACCACTGGCGGCCGGAGGGGTCTCGAAGCTGGCCCCCACGGCCCGGATGTCGTGGGCGAAGATCGCCCCGAGCTGGTCGTCCCGGACCCGGCCGATGAAGCCCGCCTGGCCGCCCAGCTGGGCGATGCCGGCCAGGGTGTTGGCGGCCGAGCCGCCGGAGGTCTCCAGGCCGGCGCCGACGCTGGCGTAGAGCCGTTCGGCCTGGGCCTCATCCACCAGGGCCATGGTGCCCTTGGTGAGGCCGTGGGCCTCGAGGAAGGCGTCGTCGGCCTGGACGAGGACGTCGACGATGGCATTGCCGATGCCGACCACGTCGAAGCGCTTGGCGGTGCTGGTCAAGGGGATCCGGGAGGGGGGTGAGGAGAGCCGGGGAAGCGAGGCGAGGGACTGAGGCGCGGGACGGACGGGGGGTCGCCGGATCAGACGCTGAGCAGGGCGCGCTTGGGGCCGTGGATCGGATCCTCGACGACGATCGTCTGGTCGCGCTGGGCGCCGAGGGAGACGATGGCGATCGGCACCTCCATCAGCTCGGCCAGGAAGCGCAGGTAGGCCATGGCCGTGGGGGGCAGATCCTCCAGGCTGCGGCAGTCGGCGGTGGAGCACTGCCAGCCGGGCAGGCTGCGGAACACGGGCCGGCAGCGGGCGAATTCGTCGGAGCTGCTGGGGAAGTAGTCGATGCGGCGGCCGTCGAGCTCGTAGGCCACGCAGACCTGGATCTCGTCCAGCTCATCGAGGACATCGAGCTTGGTGATCGCCAGGCAGTCGAGGCCGTTCACCTGCACCGCATAGCGGCCGATCACCCCGTCGAACCAGCCGCAGCGGCGCCGCCGGCCGGTGGTGGTGCCGAACTCGCCGCCCCGGTCGCAGAGGTGGTCGTTGAGGCTGCCCTCCAGCTCGGTGGGGAACGGACCTTCGCCCACCCGGGTGGTGTAGGCCTTGGCCACGCCGATCACCCGGTCGATCAGGGTGGGCCCGACGCCGGCGCCGATGCAGGCACCGCCCGACACCGGGTTGGAGGAGGTGACGTAGGGGTAGGTGCCGTGGTCGAGGTCGAGCAGGGTGCCCTGGGCGCCCTCGAAGAGG
The DNA here is from genome assembly GCF_019038515.1 of Synechococcus sp. CCAP 1479/10. Classification (NCBI taxonomy): domain Bacteria; kingdom Bacillati; phylum Cyanobacteriota; class Cyanophyceae; order Synechococcales; family Synechococcaceae; genus Synechococcus; species Synechococcus sp. CCAP 1479/10. Next base: position 101,279 of record NZ_JAFKRJ010000034.1, read on the forward strand.
ATGTTCTTGCGGGCCCGGGCCGCCTCGTGGATGGTGCGGGTGCAGTCCACCACGTGGGGGGCCAGCCGGCGGCCGTAGGCGGCGTACTCCTCGATCACCGCCTCCGGATCGAGGGCGGGGATCCCATAGACCTTCTCGAGCAGGTCGTTCTTCTCGGCCAGGGGCCCCAGCAGGCGATCGCGCAGGCAGTCGGCATCGAGCAGGTCGATCACCCGGATGCCGTTGCGCTCGGACTTGTCGGCGTAGGTGGGCCCGATGCCGCGGCCGGTGGTGCCGATGCGGCGGTCGCCGCGACGCTGCTCCATCGCCAGGTCGAGCAGGCGGTGGTAGGGCATCGTCACGTGGGCCGTGGAGGCCAGCTTCAGCCCGGAGACATCGATCTCCAGCTCCAGCAGGGTGTCGATCTCGCCCAGCATGACCTTGGGGTCCACCACCGTGCCCGACCCGATCAGGCAGATGGTGTCCGGATAGAGGATCCCCGACGGGATCAGGTGCAGCTTGAGGACCCGGTCCTCGACGACGATGGTGTGCCCGGCGTTGACCCCGCCCTGATAGCGGACCACGACATCGGCGGAGCGACTCAGCAGATCGGTGATCTTGCCTTTCCCTTCGTCACCCCATTGCGCACCGATGACGACAACATTGGCCAAGGAAACAGCGGCCCGGAGCCGCTTCTAAGCACAAGGGGAGAGCTTCTCAGATCGAGGCCCCCTACGTCAAAGAATCAGGCGCCGCGCACCGCCGTTGCTTCAGCTTTCTTGAGCTCCTTCTCCAGGCGGCTGCGCAGGGGATCGGGCAGGGGGCGGTTGGCGTAGCCGGCGTAGTGGGCCGCCAGCGCGTTGACGGCGGTCTGCATGGTGGTGAAGGAGGCCAGGCCGTGGATGTCCTGGCGGGGCCGGTAGAGGGCGGTGTAGCCGTTGATCAGCTGGCGGGCCTGCACCTCCGCCTCCTGGCGGGCGGGGTCGTCCTGGGGCAGGGCGATGGTGGTCAGCAGGGTCTGGGCCACGCTGACGGTGTCATCGACGTAGTTGCCGCTGAGGCCGCCGGGGGCCTGGCTGCAGCCGCTCAGTCCGAGGCAGAGACACAGGCCGAGGGCCAGAAGGGGACGGAGCAGGCTGCGGCGCAGGAAGGCGACCAAGGGAGGAACGGCGTCTGGCGAAATCCTACGGGGATGCACCCTGGAGCCCGAGGAGCTGCACAAGCTCCTCAAGGGCGGCGTCCGCCGTCAGGTCCCGCTTGCCGGTGCCGCCGCTGCGGTCCACCAGTTCCACCGTGCGCTCCCCGGCGCCCCGGCCCACCACCAGCCGCCAGGGGATGCCGATCAGATCGGCGTCCTTGAACTTCACCCCGGCCCGCTCGGGGCGGTCGTCCAGCAGGACATCGATCCCGGCGCCGAGCAGGCGGCCGTAGAGCTCCTCGGCCAGGGCCACCTGGACCGGATCCTGGCTGCTGGCAATGACGATGATCACCGTGTAGGGGGCGATCGCCACGGGCCAGCGGATGCCGTCGGCATCGTGGTTCTGCTCCACGGCGGCCTGGGCCAGGCGCGAGACGCCGATGCCGTAGCAGCCCATCCACAGGGCTTCGTCCTCGCCGGCCTCATTGGTGAAGCGGGCCTCCAGGGCTTCGGAGTACTTCCGCCCCAGCTGGAAGATGTGGCCGACCTCGATGCCCCGGGCCGCCTCCAGCCGCTGGGAGGGGTCGTGCAGGCAGCGCTCGCCAGGCTGGGCCGCGCGCAGGTCCACCACCTCGGGGAGCGGGCAGAGCTCGCCCCAGCGGGCCCCCACCAGGTGCTCGTCGACGCGGTTGGCGCCGCAGACGAACGCCTCCAGCTCGGCAGCGGAGGGGTCGACAAGACGCAGCAGGGGGGCGGCCTCCGCCCGGGGATCCGCCTGGCGCAGCAGGGGGTCCGGCAGGTGGGGGCCCAGGAAGCCGAAGGGCACGGGCGCGTCGAGGTGGTCGGCGAGCAGCGGCACGACCTCCAGCAGGGCGCCGGCGTCCGGGCAACGGGCCGTCACCGCGTTGGCCAGCTTGACCTCGTTGAGCAGCTGGTCGCCCCGCAGGCAGACCTGCACCCCGCGGGCGGGCGCGGCGGCGAAGCGGGCCAGCAGCAGCAGCACCTTCACCGTCTGGGTGGGATCGAAGCCATGGGCCGTGCAGAGGTCCTCGATGCTCGTCTGGTCCGGGGTGGCCAGGGTCCGGCAGGGGCCGGCCGGCAGGGGAACGGCGGGCGCCGGCAGGGAGACCGCCCGCTCCTGGTTGGCGGCGTAGCGGCCGTCGGGGCTGGCCAGGATCAGGTCCTCGCCGGCCTCGGCGGTGACCATGAACTCCTGGCTGGCGGATCCGCCGATGGCGCCGCTGTCGGCCTCGACCGCCACGGCCCGCAGGCCACAGCGCTCGAAGATGCGCCGGTAGGCCCCGTCCATGGCGGCGTAGGTGCGCCGCAGGCAGGCCTCGTCGGCATGGAAGGAATAGGCGTCCTTCATGATGAATTCCCGCCCCCGCATCAGGCCGAAGCGGGGCCGGATCTCATCGCGGAACTTGGTCTGGATCTGGTACAGGCAGACCGGCAGCTGGCGGTAGGAGCGCAGCAGGTCGGCCGCCAGTTCGGTGACCACCTCCTCATGGGTGGGGCCGAGCCCCAAGGACCGCTCCTGGCGATCGATCAGGTGGAACATGATCCCCTCCCCGGCGGTGTAGCCGTCCCAGCGGCCACTGCGGCGCCAGAGATCGGCGGGCTGCAGCTGGGGCAGCAGGGTTTCGAGCGCGTCCACGGCGGCCATCTCCTCGCGGACGATGGCGGAGACCTTCTGGAGCACCCGCCAGAGCAGGGGCAGGTAGGCGAAGATCCCGGGCGCCAGGCGACGCATGTAGCCGGCGCGGAGCAGCAGCTTGTGGGAGGTGATCTCGGCTTCGGCCGGGTCGTCGCGAAGCGTCACCAGCATCAGGCGGGAGACGCGCATGGAGAAAGTCCGGTTCGGCGCTGGACGCTATCACCGCCGGCCCGGTCAAACGGATGGCTGGCCCCGGGAGCAAGTGGCCGCAACGACACTGCCCCTGAGGGCGGCGGGCCCGCGACGGAAAACTCTGCTAAGGTCGGCCGTTAGTCCAGTGCGTCCAACGACAGTCTCATGCTTGCTCACCCTGCACAGGTCGGCTCACCAGCGGGCGGTTCCACCGCTTCGCCGGCCGCGCCGCTGGCCCTGCAGGGTGAATCCCGCACCGAGACCGAAACCCTGATCGGCATCGATGAGGTTCAGCGCTCCCTGAACCGCTCCCGCGCCTCGGTGTACCGCTACACCAACACCGATCCCCGCAATCTCAACCCCCCCTTCAATCCCCGCAAGCTCAATCCGGAATACCGCAGCGACCAGAAGGAGCCGCTGGTCTTCCACCCCCACGAAGTGGCCCGCTTCGCCCGGGACGTGCTGCGCATCAAGGAGGTGACCGTCGAGGTGCTCAACTCGCCCTCCACCGCCACCCAGCAGCTGCTGGCATCGATCCTGGAGGAGCTGCGGGCGATCCGCGCCCGGCTCGACGGGGCCGAGGTCCCTCCGGCCGACCTGCACCTGCACAGGCACTCCCAGTCCCGGCCGGCCGCCTGAGCGCAGGCCGTCTGCGGCCAGGCCCCCGCGTCACGTCACCCTGTCGTTTGGCTATCGCCGGGGGCCAATCGTGCCGATCGGTGGCACAATCGTTCCAAATCACCTTTGTTCTCCGTCCAGTGCACCGGGCCACGCCGCTGCACGAACGCATGGATCACGCCCGACCCGACCGTTCCCCGTCCCGTTCCGGTTCCCATCACGGAACCAGCGCCGCCCTCGCCTCCCCGGCCAGCCTCCCGGGCCTCACCCCGCCAGGGGCCATCCCTGCCGGCCTCAGCCCCATCCTCGATGGCGGTGAGGCTGAGCCCAGTGGAGACCCGGACAGTCCGGGCCCCCGAACGCCCCTCCCCCGCTCCTCCGCTCCCGGAGGCCCCACCCGCAGCGGCAGAAGCCCCGGGTCCGGCCCTGAAGATGCGGCGGCCCTGTTCTTCGATCAACCCTTCGGTGCCCTCGGCGGCATCCTCCTGGGTCTGCTGACCCTGCTGGTGCCCCTGGCCGGTGTGGTCATGGACCGGCCGCTGCTCCCCGGCCAGCAGGAGACCGGGGATCGTGGCTTCAGGCCCGTCGCTGTAGCAGGAAGCCCTGGAAGTCCAGGGCCTGGAAGAACGGCGCCGGATCGCTGAGGCCGGCGGCCTCCGCCAGGGCCGTGAGCCGGGCGATGCCGATGGGATGGAACCCCTGGATCTGGGCGGTGAGATCCACGGCTTCGCCATCCACCCCGCTGGCCCGCTGGAAGCAGCGCCAGGCCTCCGCCACCTGGGCCGAGAGGGGGGAGCGCTCCGGGCGCATCAGGTCGACCAGCACCAGCTGGCCCTGGGGCCGGAGGCTGCGGGCCAGGGCGGAGAGGAAGGCCAGTTTGGTGCCGTCGTCGGGCAGGGACTGCAGCACCAGCACCGACAGGGCGCCGTCGAAGCGGGCCTCGGCCCCCAGCTGCTCCACCGTGGCGTGATGCCACTCGATCCGGCCCCGGTTCTGCAGCCGCTGCCGGGCCACCGCCAGCATCTCCGCCGAGGGATCGATGGCCGTGAGCTGCCAGTCCGGCCGCTGGGCGTCGGCCTCCAGCAGCTCGGCCCCCGTGCCGCATCCCGCCACCAGCACGGCGGCGCCCTGGGGCGAGGCCAGGGGGGAAGAGGCGAGCAGGGCCACCGAGAGGCGGGCGAGGCTGGCGTAGCCGGGGATCAGCTGCTGCACCACCAGGTCGTAGGTGCCTTGCCGGGCCGGGGAGGGGTCGGAGGAGAGCAAGGTCTGCTGGCAACCAGGCCATCGTAGGCAGCCCCTCCCGACCCTCCCGATCCTTTCTCATGGCAACGAAACCAGGATCGAACGGACGCGGTGTGACCTAAGTTGGGCGGCGCCCCTCACCCCCGATCGACCGTGCCCACCATCCGTTTCGAAAAGGAAGGCCAGCAGGTTGGTTGCATTGAAGGGGCCAATCTCCGCAAGGCGGCCCTTGATGCCGGCGTGAATCCCTACACCGGCCTCAACAACCTCAACAACTGCGGTGGCCTCGGCCAGTGCGGCACCTGCGTCGTCGAGGTGGTGGAGGGGGCCCGCAACCTCTCCCCCCGCAGCGACGTGGAGGAGGTCTACCTGGCGGATCGGCCCGCGAGCTACCGCCTCAGCTGCCGCACCACCGTCAACGGCGACGTGACCATCCGCACCAAGCCGGACTCCGGGGTGGGCAAGGGCTCCAACAGCCTGGTCGGGGCCCTCAAGGCGCTGGTCGGCCGCAAGTAGGCACCATGGCCGACGACCAGGCCGGGCTCGTCCTCTATCAGTACGCCGGCTGCGGCACCTGTCGCAAGGCACTGGCCTGGCTGAGGGAACGGCAGATTCCCTTCAACGCCATCGACATCACCACCAGCCCCCCGTCCCTGGACCTGCTGGCCGCAGCCCACGAGCAGCTCGGCGGTTTCGGCCGGCTGTTCAACACCAGTGGCCAGAGCTACCGGGCCCTGGGGGCCGCCACCGTCAAGGCGATGGACCGGGAGACGGCCCTGGCCGCCCTGGCGGCCGACGGGCGCCTGATCAAGCGTCCCTTCCTGGTCACCACCTCCGGCCGCATCCTCACCGGGTTCCGTCCCGAGGAATGGCAGGAGCTGCTGGGCTAGGTCGCGTCGTTCTGCTCCTGGGGCCCCTGGGACCCCTTCACCATCAGCTGATCGAGCTCCTCGATCAGCCCCTCGATCCCGGCCCGGCTGATCTGGCTCAGGTAGTTGCCCTTGAACTCCTCGAGGAAGGTGCACAGCAACTGCTGGGAGCGCTCCAGGGCCGGGCCGCTCTCCAGGGCCTCGGCCAGTTCCTCCCAGAAGCGGTCGATGAAGCGCTGCAGCAGCTCCAGCTGCTGGTCGTCGCGCCGGCTGAGCCGCTCGCCGGTGGTGCGGGTGAGGTCGAGCAGGCTCTCCACCATCCCGCCGGCCAGCTGGCGGCTGAGGCCCTTCTCCACCTGCAGCAGGGGCTGGAGCTGGCGCAGGCCCGGCGGCACGATGGCGTTCTGCAGGCTCTGCTGCAGGGCATGGCCGAGCACCCCCTGGAGCTCGGGGGCCAGGCGCGGGGCCACCCGCACCAGCAGCAGGGGGCCCCAGATCCGCACCAGTTCCACCAGCTCCCGCTCGTCGTTGCTGACCACCGTCTGATGGCTGCGCAGGGCCCGGATCCGCATCGGCCAGCGGCGCGAGCGGATCAGCTGCTGAAGGCCGTCGATCAGCTGCAGGGCCAGCACCTCGAACAGCTCCACCGCCAGCAGGGCCACCACCGCCCGGCTGATCACCGCCCGCAGCGGTTCGATGCTGATCAGGCCGCTGGTGTGGAGCCGCTCCAGCACCGGCACCACCCGCAGCCAGCGCCAGAAGGGCAGCAGCAGGGGCAGGTCGATCCAGCGCCGCAGCAGGGCCCGGTTCCAGCTCAGGCCCGGCAGGCGGCGGCGCAGGCGGTAGGCCCGCAGCAGGATGTCCAGAGCGAAGACGCTCTGGAACAGGATCAGGTCGTAGCGCCAGAAATGGTCGGTGGGGCGCCCGTTCTCATCGATCGAACGCCAGTAGGTGGTGGCCACCAGGGGCAGCACCTGCTGGCGCCAGAACAGCCGCTCCTGCGGCCAGGGATGGGCGTCGATCCAGGCGGGGCTCAGCAGCAGCGCCGCCGCCTGCTTGGCCGAGTCCCGGTCGGCCCGCTGGCGCAGACGGTTCTTGATCTTCTCCAGGGTGCCGGAGGTGCCCGAGGCCAGCATCGGGTTGGAATCGATCATCTCGACGGTGAGCCGCACCTGTTCCGCCAGCAGCTGGCGCTGGATCGGCGTGGTCGCCCCCGGGGGGCCCTGTCTCAGGGCCGCGTCCATGCGGTCGAACTGGCGCAGGTAGGCCTGGGTCTCCCGGTGCGGCTCGATCCCCTTGATCGGATCCACCCAGGGGGTGATGTCGGGGATGAAGGTGAGCGGCACCGCCAGGGGCACCGACGGCAGCGGGTAGAGGTTGCGCTGCAGCCAGAAGGTGCGCAGGGGGATGTAGCTGATGTCGAAGGCCACCCAGAGCAGGTTCAGGGCGGCCCAGAGCGCCACAAAGCGATCCCAGCGCCGGCCCAGCCGGCTCGAGGGCGCGGCCAGGCTCTGGTGCCAGCGTGGGCGTGCCATCGGGGACGCGGCGGGCGGGTGCGTGCCTAATCTGCCTCCCGACCATGGAACCTGCCGCACGAACCCCTTGAGCCCCTCGGATCCACCGGCCGACCACGGCGCCCCCGACGAGCCGACGCCCCCCCCGGAGCCGCAGCGTCGCCAGGAGGAGCGGGAGGAGAGCCCCTGGGCCTTCTGGCGCAGCGTCCTGATCACCCTGGCGGTGGCCCTGGGCATCCGCCAGTTCCTGCTGGAGGCCCGCTACATCCCCTCCGGCTCCATGCTTCCGGGACTGCAGCTCCAGGACCGGCTGCTGGTGGAGAAGCTGTCCTTCCGCCAGCGCCCCCCGAGGCGCGGCGAGGTGGTGGTGTTCCGTTCGCCGTACCACTTCGATCCGATCCTCACCGGACCGACCAAGCCGGGGGCGCTGCGCTGCCTGCTGGTCAACCTTCCCCTGATCGGTTCCCTGCCGGGGATCCAGCAGCCGGCCTGCGATGCCTACATCAAGCGTGTGATCGGCCTGCCCGGCGAGCGGGTGGTGGCCGACCCCCGCGGCCGGGTCAGCATCAACGGCCGTCCCCTCGACGAGCCCTACGTCAGGAACTACTGCCCGGTCGATCGCCAGGGGGTCGGCCCCTGCCGCACCATCGACGTGGTGGTGCCCCCCGGCCATCTCGTGGTGATGGGCGACAACCGGGCCAACAGCTGGGATGCCCGCTTCTGGCCGGGCGGGCCGCTGCTGCCGGAAAGCGAACTGATCGGCCGGGCCTTCTGGCGCTTCTTCCCGTTCAGCTCGGCCGGTCCGCTGCCAGAGCCCAACGCCCAGGATCGCTGAGCCCGCAGGCCAGCACCCGTCCCTGCAACGGCCGCCCCCGGCAGGGGCGGTTGGCCGCCAGGGAACCATCCGGGGCGTCCTCCCAGCGCCAGGAGCGGCGGGGATCGAACAGCAGCCACTGGGCCGTGCCGGCGGCCAGGGCCGGCTCCGGCAGGCCCAGGAAGCGGGCGGGGCCCCAGCAGAGCGCCTGCCAGAGCTGCTCCGGCCGCCAGCCCCGGCGTCCCACCAGTTCCTCCCACAGCAGCGGCAGCACCAGGCCGTGACCCGCCACGCCGGGGCGGCGCTGGTCAAGGGGGAGCAGCTCCTCCTCCGCATCCAGGGCGATGTGGTGCACCGCGACGGCGCTGATGACCCCGTCGGCCAGGCCATCGATCAGGGCGCGCCGGTCGGCCGGCCCCCCCAGGGACGGCTCCACCAGCCACCCCTCGTCGGCGGGATCGAGGCCGCCGCTGTCGGCGACCAGATGCCACCAGCCCACCGAGGCCAGCGGCGGGCGGCCATGGCGCCGCAGCCGGGCCACCGCCTCGGCGGTGGAGACATTCATCAGCCGCAGGCCCGCAGCGGGCAGGTCGTCGGCCAGGGAGAGCAGGGTCTCGAGGGGGAGGGTCTCGCTGCCGGGGGGGTCGAGGGGCCAGCCGGCCCGCAGGGCCTCCACCCGCTCCCGCACGAACCCCCGCCGGGCCAGGGACCCGTCCCGTGGCGGCAGCAGCACCGGCCGGTCGCCCATTTCCCCGAGTCGCAGGCCGCGCTCCAGCAGATCGAGCGGCGGCAGGGTCGCCCCGGCCGCCAGGCCGCAGGCGCCGGCGGCCAGCTGGTCACCGTGGGGAGCCAGGTCCCGGTCGAGGCCATCGACGCTGAAGCTGCCCCAGCGGAGCAGCCGCATCGGCTCCGGCCAGCTCCAGGCCAGCCGTTCCGGCCGGTCGCGCCAGCTGGAGGCCCAGGGCAGCAGGGCCACCGTGCCGTAGCCACCCGCGGCGGCGGCCTCCCCGAGGCTGGCCAGGGTTTCGGCCCGCCCCTGCAGGGGGTCCTCCAGCACGCTGTGGGGATCCACCAGCGCCGGTGCCAGCCAGCAGCCCTCGGCGTCGAACGTGGCGACGCCAGCCACGTCCGGCTCCGGATCGATCGCCCGCAGCACCCCGTCCTCCAGGAGCACGTCGGCCTGCCGGGGCGGCCGCCCCGGGGCCTCCAGCAGAGTCACCCCGCGGATCAGCAGCTGACGGACCATGGCAAGGGCCTCGAAGGGGTGGGCGGGCTAGAGGGCGCCGGCTGCCGTGCGGTCGATCACGCCCCCCAGATGGGCGGTGAGGTTCAGGGCGCTGACCACCGGCGGCGCCGTCGCCCCCCGGGGATAGTCGATCACGGTCACCCCACCGTTCCCCTGCTTGATGGCCCAGATGTCGGCGGGGGAGAGGCCGAGCAGGGCGCAGAGGATGGTCTTGTTGACCGCATCATGGGCCACCACCAGGGCCGTTTCCTGGGGATCCAGTCCGGCGACGATCCGGTTCCAGGTGGCCAGGGACCGGTCCCAGACCTCACCGATGGTCTCCCCTTCGGGCATCTGCACGGTCTCGGGGGTGCGCTTCCAGGCGGCGAGGAGGTCGGGCCAGCCGGCGGCGATCTCGCTTTCCAGCCGGCCCTCCCAGAGGCCGTGGCCGATCTCCCGCAGCCCCCGGGTGGTGGTGAGGGGCACGCCGGGATGGGAGCCCAGGATCACCTCGGCGGTGCGCAGGGGGCGGGCCATGTCGCTGCTGTAGGCGCGCTGCAGCGGGATCGGGGCCAGGAAGGCCCGCGCCGCCTCTGCCTGGGCCAGGCCGTGGCCATTGAGGGGGATATCGATCTGGCCCTGGAAGCGGCCCTCCCGGTTCCAGTCGGTCTCGCCATGGCGCACCAGCAGCAACCGACACCCCGGCCCGGCCGGCGGCAGGGCCGTGCCCAGGTGGGCGGTGCCGTTGAGGGATTCCAGCTGCACCGAGGGCCGCCCGCCCTCGCCGCGGACCAGGTTGAGCACCGAGATGGAGGCGTTGTCGAGCCTGAGGCGCAGGAAGCCGCTCGCCGGCAGGCCGAGCAGGTGCAGCACCAGGCAGCGCAGGATGGCGTTGTGGGCCACCACCAGCACGGTGTCGTCATCGCCGTGGCGGGCCAGCAGCCGATCGGCGAAACGACCCGCCTGCTCCAGCAGCTCGGGCACCGGCAGAAAACGGCTGCCATCAGCGCGCTGCAGCTCCATGGTCTCGGGGGCCTCGCGCCAGCGGCGCTCCTGCTCCGGATCCACGGCCCGCACCTCGCTGCGCAGCAAGCCGCTCCAGGGCGCCAGATCGATCTCCAGCAGATCGTCGTCGTAGACGGGGGCCAGCGGCGAGCCGTGGCTGGCCAGCAGGGCGGCCGTGGTGGCGCTGGCCCGCTGCAGCGGCGAGCTATAGACGGAGGTGAAACCGAGCTCCGCCAGGGCCTCCCCCGTGCGACGGGCCTGGAGCTGCCCCTCCTCGGTGAGGTTGGAGAGGTCGTCACGGCCCTGGATGCGGTGCTCCAGGTTGAAGCTGCTCAGCCCATGGCGGACCAGCACGATGCGAAGGGGCAAGGTGCTCGTGGCGCAGGCGAGGCCATCGTATGGGACGGGCCGTGGCCGGGCGCAGGGGAGAATCAGCACCCATCGCCGCCGAGGTGGTCCGGTTGAACGGAACCCCTTCCCGATCCGGACCGCCCGCCTCCCCCCCGGGCTGGAAGAGCCTTCTCGCCCTGCTCAGCCTGGCCCTCTGCGCCCTGCTCTGGGTGGGCGGACTGATCGACAGCCTTGAGCGGCCGTCGGTGGTCGATTCCCTCAGCCTGCGGCAGCTGGAGCTGACGGCCCTGGCGGCCGAGGCGGTGCCGGAGGGGCTGCGGCCGCTGCTCAGCGGCGAGGACCCGCGCCGGGAGCTGGGCGATGAACTCCGGCGCCAGATGGAGGCCGCCGAGGAGCCGCCCCTGGCGGTGCGCCGCCTCGAACGGGCCCTGCTGGAGCGCGACGCCGGGACCGCGGCGGCCCTGGACGACGACACCGAACTGAGGCAGCTGCTGACCCAGGTGGACGCCGTGCGGCGTCCCCTGATCCAGGCGCTGCTCGACGGACGGCCCGTGGCGGCGGAGCAGCGGCAGCAGCTCCTCGCCCCCTGGGCGGCTCCCCTGATGGTGCAGCAGCTGGTCTGTGAACAGCTGCCGGGGGACCCGGGCGCCTGTCCGGCCGAGGAGCGGTCCCTCCGGCTGCTGCTGATGCTCCTGGCGGTGACCACCCTGCCGGCCCTGTTCCTGCTGGTGGGGGCCGCCCTGCTGCTGCGTCAGGGCTGGCTGGCCTGGCGGCAGCGACTTCCGGCGGCGCCGCCGCTGGTGGGCCCGCCCCTGAGCCCCGTCGATGTGACCCTGCTGATCGCCGGCGGTTTCGTGGTGCTCGGCGAAGTCTTCGTGCCGATGGTGGTGCAGCCGCCACTGCAGATCGCCCTGCAGCGCCTGGCCGCCCCGAGGGCCCTCAGCCAGGGCATCGAGGTGCTGGTGCTCTACGCCGCCCTGATGGCCGCCCCGCTGCTGCTGCTGGCCCTGATGCTGCCGCGTCGGGGGTCCCCTCCGGCGGGAGGCTGGCTGCAGTGGAGGTGGCGGCCGGCCGGGTCCGCCCTCGGCGGTGCCCTGGCCAGCCTGCTGATGGTGCTGCCGGTGGTGACGGCCTCCAGCTGGGCGATCGACAGGATCTGGGTTGACCCGGGCGGCAGCAATCCCCTGCTCGACCTCGTCCTGACCAGCGCCGACCCCCTGGCGCTGGCCTGTTTCGCCCTCACCGCCCTGGTGGTGGCCCCCCTGTTCGAGGAGGTCCTCTTCCGGGGGGTGCTGCTGCCGGTGGCGGGGCAGAGGCTCGGCGGAGCCGGCGCGGTGGTGCTGAGCGCGTCCGTGTTCGCGATCGCCCACCTGAGCCTGTCGGAACTGGCCCCGCTGTTCGTGCTCGGCCTGGGCCTCGGCTGGCTGCGCTGGCGCAGCGGCCGACTGGGCAGCGCCGTGCTGATGCACGCCCTCTGGAACGGGATGACCTTCATGAATCTCCTCTTTCTCGCCGACTAACAGCGCTTGCTGCGGTCCCTGATGGGTGGTTCACTTGCGCAGTGCCTTCCAGGTCCCTTGGCCGCCTCCCCCGCCCCACGCAGCCAGAATCCGCTGCCGAAACCGAGGCCCCTGCAGAGGCCCCTGCAGCTGATCGAGGGATCCCTCTCGGCGCGCAGGATTGAACGCCAGGCCCCCTGGCTGGCCGGACTGCATCGGATCAGCAGCGGAGCCCTGGTGGGGCTGGGATTCTCGATGCTCGGCCTGAGCGCCCTCACCCTGCACTGGCAGAACCAGTGGGCCTACAGCTTCGCCAAGCTGGAAGCCTCCAAGACCCTCGAGCACCGCATGCAGGAGTCGTCCGCCCTGCTCGAGCAGCATCACCTCAGCCTGGTGCGGCGCCCCGGCCTGCTGGAGCCCACCAGCAGCGCCAAGCTCATCCATCTGCCTGAGCCCCGCAGCAGCCGCCCCCGCGCCCCCCTGCCGCTGCTGGCCGGCTTCCAGCTGCGGGCCATGCCGGCCGGCTACTGATGCCGCCCGCCTCCCGTTCCGGGCCTGGCGAGGGCCGTCCCCCGGCGACCGCCTCCGGGGGCGGACGCCGCCCCAGAGGGGGCGCAACCCGTCGGGTGGTGGAGATCCAGCCGATCCCCGCCGGCCGCATGCTCACGGTCTATCTCCTGCTCTGCGCGGCCCTGGTCGGACTGGCGGGCCGGCTGGCCTGGCTGCAGGTGGTGCAGGCCCCCGAGCTCCAGGCCCGGGCAAGGGCCATCCAGACCCATGCGGTCACCCCCATCGGCAAACGGCGCACCATCGTCGACCGGATGGGGCGGCTGGTGGCCCTCGACGAGGAGCGCTACACCCTCTGGGCCCACCCGCGCTACTTCAACCTTCCCGGCGACGAGCCCCAGCAGATCCGTCCGCCCGCCGATGTGGTCAGGGAGCTGTCCAAGGTGCTGGCCAAGCCGCCGGCCGACCTGCTGCAGACCATCGGCAGCCGCCGCAGCGGCGTCAAGCTCGCCACCGGCCTGGATCCGGAAACGGCGAACCGGGTGAAGGAACTCGGCATCAGCGGCCTCGATCTCGAGGCCTACCCCCAGCGGGTCTACCCCCAGGGGTCCCTTTTCGCCAACGTGGTGGGCTTCCTCAACCTCGAGAGGGTCGCCCAGGCGGGTCTGGAGCAGAGCCGGGACCGGGACCTGCGCCGCCAGGAGGTGACCCTGAGCATGCGCCGCGGCGCCGACGGCACCCCCCTCCCCGACGGCCTCCAGGCCGGGGCGCTCTACGGCGACGACCTGCGGCTCCAGCTCACCCTCGATGCCCGTCTGCAGCAGGTGGCCCAGCAGGCGCTCACCAAGCAGGTGAAGCATTGGCGCGCCAAGCAGGGCGCCGCCCTGGTGATGAATGCCCGCAACGGCGAAATCCTGGCCCTGGCCTCCACCCCCACCTACGACCCCAACCGGTTCTGGAGCTACAGCCCCGCCCTGTTCCGCGAATGGTCGGTGCAGGATCTCTACGAGCCCGGCTCCACCTTCAAGCCCATCAACCTGGCTCTGGCGCTGCAGGAGAAGGCGATCCGCCCGGGCGACAAGGTGAACGACGTGGGCCAACTGACGATCGGTGGCTGGCCGATCTTCAACCATGACCGCCGCGCCAACGGCGTGATCGACTTCCCCACGGTGCTGCAGGTGTCCAGCAACGTGGCGATGGTGAAGGCCATGGCCCAGGTTAAGCGCGATCGCTTCTGGCACTGGCTGCGGGCCTTCGGCATCGACGAGATGCCGGACACCGACCTGCCCGGGGCCGTGGCCGGCCAGCTGAAGAGCCGCAGCGAGTTCACCTCGGCGCCGATCGAGCCGGCGGTGGCCGCCTTCGGTCAGGGCTTCTCCCTGACCCCCCTCAAGCTGCTGCAGCTGCACGGGATGCTTGCCAACGGCGGCCGGCTGGTGAGCCCCCACATCACCCGCGGTCTGCGCTCCGGCGATGCCCTGGCCAGCGCCACGGCCCCCACGGGCGTCCAGCTGCTCGATCCCGCCGTCACCCGCACCGTCGTCAAGTGGATGGAATCGGTGGTGGAGAACGGCAAGGGCATGAAGATCCCCGGCTACCGCATCGCCGGCAAGACGGGCACGGCCCAGAAGGCCCGCAACGGGGTATACATCCCCGGCGCCCGGATCTGCAGCTTCGTGGCGATCCTGCCGGCCAATGATCCCAGTTACGTGGTGCTGGTGGTGGTCGACGAGCCCCAGGGGGGCAATGCCTACGGCTCCACCGTGGCCCTGCCGGTGGCCCGTCAGATCGCCGAGGCCCTGCTGGTGATCGAGAAGGTGCCCCCCAGCCAGCCCACCAGGGTCACCGCCAAGGCCAGCCGCTCCTGAGCCAGCCTGTCCTCATTCCCACAACCGCGTTGCGTCCCTGAAGGAGGCCATGGCTAGCGTCGGAGCCAGCAGACATCGCGCCCGACACCGTTCCACGATGGCCAACCTTCTCGAACAACTGGCCGCCATGACCGTGGTCGTGGCCGACACCGGCGACATCGACGCGATCCGTCAGTTCACGCCGCGGGATGCCACCACCAACCCTTCCCTGATCCTGGCCGCCGCCCAGATCCCCACCTACCAGGACCTGATCGACCGCTCCCTGCGCGAGTCCCGGGAGGTGATCGGTGCCGAGGCCCCCGCCGAGGACGTGGTGCGCGAGGCCATCGATGAGATCAGCGTCACCTTCGGCAAGGAGATCCTCAGGATCGTCCCGGGGCGGGTCTCCACGGAAGTGGATGCGCGCCTCAGCTACGACACCGAGGCCACCATCACCAAGGCCCGCAAGCTGATCGGCCTCTACGCCCAGGCGGGCATCGGCACCGACCGGGTGCTGATCAAGATCGCCTCCACCTGGGAGGGCATCAAGGCGGCGGAGGTGCTTGAGCGCGAGGGGATCCACTGCAATCTCACCCTGCTGTTCGGCTTCGCCCAGGCCGTGGCCTGCGCCGAGGCGGGCATCACCCTGATCTCGCCGTTCGTGGGGCGCATCCTCGACTGGTACAAGAAATCCACCGGTCGCGACAGCTATCCCGGGGCGGAGGATCCCGGCGTGCTCTCGGTGACGCGGATCTTCAACTACTTCAAGACCTACGGCTACGGCACCGAGGTGATGGGGGCCAGCTTCCGCAACATCGACGAGATCGTCGAACTGGCGGGCTGCGACCTGCTGACCATCTCCCCGACCCTGATGGACCAGCTGCGCCAGAGCGACGGCCTGCTGGAACGCCGCCTCGATGCCGCCCATCCGGGCGCCAGCGAAGCCAAGATCCACGTCGATGAGGCCACGTTCCGCACGATGATGGCCGCGGACGCCATGGCCAGCGAGAAGCTGGACGAGGGCATCCGCGGCTTTTCCAAGGCGATCGAGACCCTGGAAGGCCAGCTGGCCCATCGCCTGGCCGTGATCGAGGGCGGGGCCGCCTTCACCCACGCGGTGCACGAGATCTTCCTGCTCAACGATCTCGACGGGGACGGCTGCATCACCCGGGAGGAATGGCTCGGCAGCGATGCCGTCTTCGATGCCCTCGACACCGACAACGACGGCCGCCTCGCCCCCGAGGATGTGCGCGGCGGCCTGGGTGCTCCGCTGGCGATCAGCCGCTGACGGCCGGGCCGCCCGGCAGCGGCCCCGTCCTTGACCGGTTGTTCACCTTGATGGGCAAGGATGGATTCCCGTTCAGCTCACGCATGGCCCACACCGTCCACGCCCTCGACACCATGCGCGCCCTCGCCGACAAGGGTGAGGTGAGGGACGTGGAGGCCGGTTCCGTCATCTTCCGGGCAGGCGAGCCCGGCGACTGCATGTTCGGCCTGCTGGAGGGGACGGTGCGGCTCAGCTGGAACGCCGATGCCGGCCACGAGGACATCCAGGCCGGCGACGTTTTCGGGGCCGGGGCCCTGGTCACCCAGGACCACCGCCGCTACGGCCATGCCACGGCCCTCACCCCCTGCCGGCTGCTGGTGATGAACCGCGAGAAGTTCCTGTTCGCCGTGCAGGAGGCGCCCATGTTCGCCATCGAGCTGCTGGGCTCCATCGACCAGCGCCTGCGGGACCTGAAGGGGGTGACCCGCAACTGAGCCCGTTCAGGCCCTGGCGCCGACCCTGGGCGCTCAGCCCCGCTGGAACAGCAGCCGGCGGATGACCCGCTGGGCAATCTCGCCGTAGCCCATCTCCCCGGAAAGGATCTGGGCGATGCGCTGGGGCGCGGTGGGCCGCTTGATGCCGAGCTGGTAGCCCACCCGCGGCACCCGGTAGAAGACCTGGGCGATCCGTTTGCCCCAGGCCATCGAATCGCCCCAGGCCTCGCGCATCCGCAGGCTGTAGTGCTCCAGGGCAGGGGCGTCGCCATCCAGCCAGCGGTCGAGGGCCGCGGCCGCTTCGCAGCCGCTCAGCAAGGACGGGCGCAGGCCCTCGGCCAGGAAGGGATCGCAGAGCGAGGCGGCGTCACCGACCGCCACCAGGCCGGGGCCATGGAGGGGGTGGTGGCCGTTCCAGAGGCGCAGCTGGCCGTGGCGGCGCTCCCCCGCCGCCGCCGGCAGCCCCAGGCTGGGCAGCAGGGCGGAGAGCACCGCCCCGCTGTCGGCCTCCTGCTGGCCGACGAAGGTGCCCACCCCGATGCTGTAGCCGCCCCGGCGCGGAAACACCCAGCAGAAGCCGTGGTGCACCAGGCCGAACTCGAAGCGGGCCATGTCGGCGGGGTCGGGATCCGCCGCCACCTCCACCGACACGGTGGCGGCGAAACGGGGCCGGGACGGCCCCAGGCCCAGGGGCGCCGCGAAGCGGGAGCCGGAGCCGTCGGCGATCACCACGGCCCTGGCCCGCAGCCGCAGATCCCCCGGACCGGCGACCTCCCAGAGGCCATCGTCACGGCGCTCGATCCGCTCGGCCCGGCAGCCATGGCGCAGGTCGCAGCCCGCCTGGACGGCCTGCTCCGCCAGGAAGGCGTCGAGGACGCTGCGGCGCACGATCCAGAACGGAGCCTCCCCGGGCAGCTCGGCCGTGACCGGATCCTCCAGGCACCAGGTGAACCGCACCCGGCGGATCACCTGGTCGACGGCGGGGGCCAGATCGAAGGGGAACCAGCGCTGCACCGAGGCGGCCATGCCGCCGCCGCAGGGCTTGGACCGTCCCGGGGCCTGGGCCTCCAGCAGGATCACCCGCCGGCCCCGGTTGGCCAGGTGGAACGCCGCCGCTCCGCCGGCGGGGCCGGCCCCGACGACGATCACGTCGGCATCGGCAGGGCTGCTCACACCTTGAGGATGTCGGCTTCCTTCTCCGCCAGGTGCTTCTCCAGCTCGGCGATGTAGCGATCGGTCAGCTTCTGGACCTTCTCCTGCTCGTCGTGGCTCTGGTCCTCGGAGAGCTCACCGTCCTTCTCCTGCTTCTTGATCCTGTCGACGCCCTCACGGCGGAGGTTGCGCAGACCCACCTTGCCCTCCTCGGCGTACCTGGCCGCGAGCTTGCAGAGCTCCTTGCGACGGTCCTCGGTGAGGGGCGGGATGTTGATGCGGATCACCCGGCCGTCGTTGTTGGGGGTCAGGCCCAGATCACTCATGGCGATCGCCTTCTCGATCAGCGCCATCGAGCCCTTGTCGAAGGGCTGGATCTGGATCGTCTGGGCGTCAGGGGTGGAGATCGTCGCCAGCGACTTGAGCGGCGTGTCGGAGCCGTAGTACTCGACGGTCAGCTTGTCGAGCAGGGAGGGGTTGGCCCGACCGGTGCGGATGGTGTTGAAGGTGCGCTGGGTGGCTTCCACCGACTTGCGCATGCTGGCTTCGAGATCCATGGCAGGGGAAGGGTGGTGGGGAGGGAACGTCAGCGGCGGGGCGCCGGCACGATGCTGGTGCCGATGGACTCACCGGCGACCGCCCGGCCGATGTTGCCCGAGCCGAACAGGTCGAAGACCACGATCGGAATCGCATTGTCCTTGCACAGCGCGATGGCGGTGCTGTCCATCACCTCCAGCTCGCCGCTCAGCACGTCGAGGAAGGTGAGGGTCTCGTAGCGGACCGCGTCGCTGTGCTTGGCGGGATCCTTGTCGTAGACCCCGTCCACCTTGGTGGCCTTGAAGATCACGTCGGCGTTGATCTCCGCCGCCCGCAGGGCCGCCGTGGTGTCGGTGGTGAAGAAGGGGTTGCCGCAGCCGGCGCCGAAGATCACCACCCTGCCCTTTTCCAGGTGGCGGATGGCCCGGCGGCGGATGTAGGGCTCCGCCACCTCCTGCATGGAGATGGCGCTCTGGACGCGGGTGGGCACCCCGGCCCGCTCGAGCCCGTCCTGCAGGGTGATGGCATTCATCACCGTGGCCAGCATGCCGACGTAGTCGGCCGTGGCCCGGTCCATGCCCGCCGCCGAGCCCTTCAGGCCCCGGAAGATGTTGCCGCCGCCGACGACGATCGCCAGCTGGGTGCCGCCGGAGACCACCTCGACCACATCCTTGGCGATCGATTGAACGATGGCGGGATCGATCCCATAGCCCTGGTCACCCATCAGCGCTTCACCGCTGAGTTTGAGGAGAACGCGCCTGTAGGCCATCGACTCGTGCGATCGGCCGAACAGTAGCAACCCCTCCCGCGACGCCACCAGGTTGCCGGCACCGGCGACACCCGCTTCACTGCCCCAAAGGAGCACCGCCATGGCCCTCGACCCGCCCGGATGTCCCGTCCCCCGTGGCCCCCGCGGCAGTGACGTGATGGCCCGGCTGACGCTCTCGGCCCTGGACCGGGCCAGCTCCAGCCCGGGGTTTTGGGGCGAGCCGGAGGTGCACCGGGCCCTGCTGGTCAGCGGCCTGTCGGTGCTGGTCTGCAGCCTTGCCCGGCTTCAGAACGACCTGGGCTGATCCCGGCGATGGCCGGGGGGGGCTCAGTACTCGATGCCCGCCTGGGCCTTGACCCCCTGCTCCCGGAAGGGGTGGCGCACCACCTTCATCTCCGTGACCAGATCGGCCCGCTCCAGCAGGGCCGGCGGGGCGCCGCGGCCGGTGAGGGCCACATGGGTGAGGGGCGGTCGCAGGGCCAGACCCTCCAGCACCCGCTCGGGCTCGAGATAGCCCAGCTTGAGGGCCACGTTGATCTCGTCGAGCACCACCAGCTTGCGCTCGCCGTCGGCGAGGTAATCGCAGGAGCGCTCCCATGCGCTCTGCACCAGCTGGCGGTCGCGCTCCCGGTCCTGGGTCTCCCAGGTGAAGCCCTCACCCAGGGCATGCCAGTGGAGGTCGTCGCCGAAACGCTCCAGGGCCCGGGCCTCCCCCGGCTGCCAGCCGCCCTTGATGAACTGCACCACCGCCACCTTGCCGCCGTGGCCCAGGGTGCGCAGCACCAGGCCCAGGGCCGCCGTGGTCTTGCCCTTGCCCTCGCCGGTGAACACGAGCACCAGCCCCTTCTCCAGGTTCCGCTCCCCCACCCGCTGCTGCTGCACCTCGCGGCGGCGCTGCATGCGGCGGCGGTAGGCCTCCTGGTCCACCTCGGGGGCCAGGTCGCCCCCCGGGCCCAGCTCCTCGGCCTGGCGATCCAGGGCCAGGGTGTCGTCCGCCACGGGGGCAGGGGTCGGGGAGGCGTTCGCCGTCATGGGGAGCGGTGTCCGTTTGCGGCACTCTGGCGGAGCCGTGCCAGGGCCGTGTCGACCGCCTGCTGCTGGTCCCGCCGGGTGATCCAGTGGTGGTAGGTGCGGGTGTGGATCGCCACCGAGTGGCCCATCATCCGGGCCGCCACCGTGTCCGGCAGGCCGATGTGGATCGTGCGCACGGCCCAGGCGTGGCGCAGGTCGTAGGGGGTGATCGGCAGCCCGTAGCGGCGGAACTGCTCCGCCACCCGCCGGCCCACCTGCTGCAGGGTGGTGCGGCGCAGGTCGGTGCACACCCGGGGCAGCTCGGCGCCACCCTCCCCCAGACCCTCCAGGCCGAAGTGCTCCACCCAGTCGGGCTGGAACGGCCACACCTGGTGCTCCCCGGTCTTGCTGGTGGGCAGCACCCGCAGCACCCGGTCACCCCCCGGCGCCAGGGCGGAGAGGTCGCAGAAGAACACCTCGTGGTTGCGCAGGCCGTAGGTGGCCATCAGGCCGTAGGCCAGGCGCCAGCGGGGGTTGGGGATGGCCGCGACCAGCTCCAGGATGCGGGCGTCGCTGGGCAGGCCCCGGAAGCGGGCCACATGCAAGCCGTAGCCGCCGCTGCGTTCGCTCCAGTCGGCCGGCAGGGGGAGTTCGAGGTGGCGGGCCAGGGCCCCCAGGGCGAGGCCGCACTGCTGGCGGCTGCGGCTGGCCAGGGGGTAGGTCTCCAGCACCCGCTCCAGCAGGGGCACGTCGACGGTCGCCGGCGTGGCACCGGAGGCCGAGGCCACCGCCGCCAGCCGCCGCAGGTAGGGCCGGTAGGCGCCGCTCCAGGTGCTGCGGCTGCCGGCGGGCCGGCGGCGGCGGCGGGGATCGGCGAAGAAGGCGGCCTCGAAGCCCTTCAGCAGCGGCGTGAACCCCGCGGCCTCGGCGGGGGAGCCCGCCGCCGGGGGAGCCGGCGCGGGGAACGGCTCCCCAGCGGCCACGGCGGCTGGGGAGGGCGCCGGCGCGGACGGCCGACGGCGCCAGTGCTCCCAGGAGAAGCGGCCCCGCTCGACGGCCTCCCGCACCCGGGCCAGCTGGTCGAGGGCGGCGGCCACCCCCTCCGCCGTGGCCGGCAGCCCCAGGCTGATCCGCTGCACCGGCCGCGCCGCCGTGCCCTTCGGACACGGCAGGGGGCCGCGCAGACCAAGCCTGTGCCGGCGGATCTCCAGCCGCAGGCCGGTGCCCGAGGCCGCCAGCTGGCGGTTCTGCCGCTGCACCAGTTCTGTCAGATCGGCGGCCGGGGGGATGGTGGGGCGATCGGGGAGCTGAGCCGGAAGCTACCCCTGCCGTCCCGGGGCCGCCAGGGCAGGGGGGGTGACCCGCCGGGCAGCCGCCGGTGGGGAGGCGGGGTTACGCTCTGCCTTTCTGATCGAAGGCATGGCCAGGGTCGGCGTGCTGCTGCTGAACCTCGGCGGTCCGGAGCGGATCGAGGACGTCGGGCCATTCCTCTACAACCTGTTCTCCGATCCGGAGATCATCCGCCTGCCCACGCCGGCGCTGCAGAAACCCCTGGCCTGGCTGATCAGCACCCTGCGCAGCGGCAAGTCGAAGGAGGCCTACCGCTCCATCGGCGGCGGCTCTCCCCTGCGCCGCATCACCGAGCAGCAGGCCAGGGAGCTGCAGAGCCGCCTGCGCCAGGAGGGTGTCGATGCCACCAGCTACGTGGCGATGCGCTACTGGCACCCCTTCACCGAATCGGCGGTGGGCGACATCAAGGCCGACGGCGTGGAGGAGGTGGTGGTGCTGCCGCTCTATCCCCACTTCTCGATCAGCACCAGCGGCTCCAGCTTCCGGGAGCTGCAGCGCCTCCGCCAGGCCGACCCGGCCTTCCGCCGCCTGCCGATCCGCTGCATCCGCAGCTGGTACGACCATCCCGGCTACATCAATGCCATGGCCGGGCTGATCGCCCGGGAGATCGGCAACTGCGAGACACCGGCGTCGGCCCACATCTTCTTCAGTGCCCACGGGGTGCCCAAGAGCTACGTGGAGGAGGCCGGCGACCCCTATCAGAAGGAGATCGAGGCCTGCGCCGCGCTGGTGATGGAGCGCCTCGAACAGCTGCTGGGCCATCCCAACCCCTCCACCCTCGCCTACCAGAGCCGGGTGGGGCCGGTGGAATGGCTCAAGCCCTACACCGAGGATGCCCTGCGGGAACTCGGGGAGCAGGGCGTCCAGGAGCTGGTGGTGGTGCCGATCAGCTTCGTCAGCGAACACATCGAGACCCTCGAAGAGATCGACATCGAGTATCGGGAGATCGCCACCGAGGCCGGCATCAGCCACTTCCGCCGGGTGCCGGCCCTCGACACCGACCCCACCTTCATCCAGGGCCTCGCCGACCTGGTCCACGAAGCCATGGCGGGCCCGGAGGTGAACCTCGACATGGCGGCCCAGCTGCCCAAGAAGGTGAAGCTCTACCCCCAGGACAAATGGGCCTGGGGCTGGAACAACAGCTCCGAGGTCTGGAATGGTCGCCTGGCGATGGTCGGATTCTCCGCTTTTCTGCTGGAATTGCTCACAGGTCACGGCCCGCTGCATGCCCTTGGACTGCTCTGACCGCCCAAGGCGCACCGGCCTGCGGAGCCGTTCGCTGGTGATCGCCGCCACCCTGGGGCTGAGCAGCCAGACCCTGCCCGCCGAGGCCCGCAACGCCAGCCTCTGGGTCAGGGGGGTGTTTCCGGTGGCGAGCTTCGCCGGCTACACGAGCGGTTTCGGCATGCGCTCCCATCCCCTCAGCGGCGACGTCCGTCCCCACTACGGCATCGACATCGCCGCGCCCCTGGGATCGCCGATCCGCAGCTGGTGGGCCGGAACGGTGAGCGAGGTGATCGTCGACGGTGGCTGCGGCAACGGACTGGTGATCCGCTCGGGCAGCTACGAACACATCTACTGCCACCTCGGAGGCCAGGCCGGCAACGGTGTCTACCGCAGCGGCGGCGTCCTGCTCCGGGAGGGGCAGCGGGTGGCCACCGGCCAGGTGATCGGCCATGTCGGCCTCACGGGCAGCACCACCGGCCCCCACCTCCACTGGGGCATGCGTTACCGGGGCGCCTGGATGGATCCGGCCCGAGTGTTGCGGGCCATGGCGGAGAGCCGCCGTCAGCGCAACCCAAACCCCCTCCAGCGACCTAACCTTGGTGTCTTCCGCTGATGGTTCCGAGACCCCTGCCCGGATGCCTGGCTCCCGGGCCGACCGCTCTCCCATCCTGACGATTTCCTCCCCTTCGCCCGACCCCAGCCGCCGCCGTGACGCTCACGCCCCTTCCCTCCGCCATCGCCGCCGCCGGGACCAGCAGCCCCAGTGCTCCCGCCCCTGAGGCGTCGCAGCCGTCGTCGGCGCCGATGCGGGTGAGCGGGGCCTACGCCCTGATGGATGCCCTGCACCGCCACGGCGTCCGCCACATCTTCGGCTATCCAGGCGGAGCGATCCTGCCCATCTACGACGAGCTCCACAAGGCGGAGGCCCGGGGCTGGCTGAAGCACATCCTGGTGCGCCATGAGCAGGGCGGCACCCACGCCGCCGATGCCTACGCCCGCGCCACCGGCCAGGTGGGCGTCTGCTTCGGCACCTCCGGCCCAGGTGCCACCAACCTGGTCACCGGCATCGCCACGGCCCAGATGGATTCGGTGCCGATGGTGGTCATCACCGGCCAGGTGCCCCGGGCCGCCATCGGCACCGACGCCTTCCAGGAAACCGACATCTTCGGCATCACCCTGCCGATCGTGAAGCACTCCTGGGTGGTGCGCGACCCGGCCGACATCGGCCGCATCGTGGCGGAGGCCTTCCTGATCGCCGCCAGCGGCCGCCCGGGCCCGGTGCTGATCGACGTGCCCAAGGATGTGGGTGCGGAGGAGTTCGACTACACCCCCGTGGCTCCGGGATCGGCGATCCCCTCGGGCTTCAAGCGTTCGCCGGCCCCCAGACCGGAAGCCATCGAGGACGCCCTGACCCTGATCCGCCAGGCCCGCCGCCCCCTGCTCTACGTCGGTGGCGGCGCCATCGCCTCCGACGCCCACGCCGAGGTGCACCAGCTGGCCGAACGCTTCCGGCTGCCGGTCACCACCACCCTGATGGGCAAGGGGGCCTTCGACGAGAACCATCCCCTGGCCGTCGGCATGCTCGGCATGCACGGCACCGCCTACGCCAACTTCGCCGTCACCGAGTGCGACCTGCTGATCGCCGTCGGGGCCCGCTTCGATGACCGGGTCACCGGCCGCCTCGACAGCTTCGCCCCCCGGGCCCAGGTGATCCACATCGACATCGATGCGGCCGAGGTGGGCAAGAACCGGGTTCCCGAGGTGCCGGTCGTCTCCGATGTCAAGCAGGCCCTGGAGGCCCTGCTGCAGGCCTCGGTCGGCGAAGGCTCCAACCGCCGCACCGACGCCTGGCTCGAGCGCATCGACACCTGGAAGCACCACTACCCCCTGGTGATCCCCCAGCCCACCGGCGAGATCGCGCCGCAGGAGGTGGTGATCGCCCTGCGGGAGCTGGCCTCCGAGGCCTTCTTCACCACCGACGTGGGCCAGCACCAGATGTGGGCGGCCCAGTTCCTGCGCAACGGACCCCGGCGCTGGATCAGCAGTGCCGGCCTGGGCACCATGGGCTTCGGCATGCCCGCCGCCATGGGCGTCCAGACGGCCTTCCCCGACGAGACGGTGATTTGTGTGGCAGGTGATGCCAGCATCCTGATGAACATCCAGGAGCTGGGCACCCTCAGCCAGTACCAGCTGCCGGTGAAGGTGGTGGTGCTCAACAACGGCTGGCAGGGGATGGTGCGTCAGTGGCAGGAGAGCTTCTACGAAGAGCGCTACTCCAGTTCCGAGATGACCGGCGGCATGCCCGATTTCCCCGCTCTCGCCGAAGCCTTCGGCGTCAAGGGCATCGGCATCACCGACCGGGACCAGCTGCGGTCCGGTCTGGCCGAGGCGCTGGCCCATCCGGGTCCGGTGTTCGTCGATGTGCGCGTGCGCCGCAACGAGAACTGCTACCCGATGGTGCCCCCCGGCGCCAGCAACGCCCAGATGGTGGGCCTGCCCAGCCATCCCGAGCTGGCCATCGACACCATCCGCCAGTGCAATGCCTGCGGCAGCACCACCGCCAGTGCCCACCTGTTCTGTCCCAGTTGCGGCGCCAAACTCTGAACCTCCTCGCGCTCCTGCTGGCCCTGGTGATCGCCTTTCCGGGTGCTGCGGCGGCTGCGGAGGTGTTCCAGGTGCGCAGCGGCACCCTGCTCCAGGTGGGTGATGGCAACCGCAGCTACCCCGTGGAACTGGCCTGCATGGAACTGGCGCCAGGCCAGGAAACCGAGGCGATCAGCTGGCTGCGGCAGGCCCTGCCCCGCCGCACCAGGGTGAACCTGCGCCCCATGGGCCAGCGGGACGGCACCCTGCTGGCCAGGGTGAGCCTGCTGGCCGGTGGCGACGACATCGCCGACGGCCTGATCGCTGCCGGCCTGGCCCGTCCGGAGGCCTGTCCATGAGCCTCAACCGCACCGCCAAGGGCATCGTGCTGGTGCCCACCCTGCTGCTGGGCGGGGCCTTCCTGGCCGCCGGCACCTGGGTCGACGGTCCCGCCGCCGCCAACCGGGGCCTGGCCCTCACCCTCGGCGGCATCCTCATGGGAGCCGGCCTGCTGGCCCAGCTGCTGCCCGAATCCGACCCGACCCCCACCGACCCCAACCCGGACCCCAACCCGGACCCCAACCCGGACGCCAACCCCGAACCCTGAGGGACGACCAAAGATCACAGCCCGGCGCCGGCACGGGTGGGCGGGCCCAGAGTTGGCTCAGTCAGGGCGAAGGGGATGCGGGACTCCGATCGGCTCGTCGTACCCCTGGCCCGGGTCGGCCTCGACGCCATCGCCGAGGTGGGCGGCAAGAACGCCTCCCTGGGCGAGATGATCCAGCGGCTGGAACCCGCCGGCGTCCGGGTGCCGGGGGGCTTCGCCACCACAGCCGCCGCCTACCGGCTGTTCATCGCCGCCAACGGGCTCAGGCCGGTCCTGGCCGAGCTGCTCGACGGGCTGGATGCCGACGACCTGGCGGCCCTGCAGGCGGCCGGCCAGGGGGCCCGGGAGCGGCTGGGCCGGGCGGAACTGCCACCGCCGCTGGCCCAGGCGATCCTGGCCGCCTACCGGGAGCTCAGCGATGAACTGGCCTCCGGCGGGGGGCTGGCCTCCGGCGGTGGCCCGGCCGTGGTGGCGGTGCGCTCCAGCGCCACGGCCGAGGATCTGCCGGAAGCCAGCTTCGCCGGGCAGCAGGAGACCTTTCTGCACGTCGAGGGGGAGGCGGCGCTGCTGGAGGCCTGCCGGCGCTGCTACGCGTCGCTGTTCACCGATCGGGCCATCGTCTACCGGCAGCAGCACGGCTTCGATCACCTGGAGGTGGCCCTCTCGATCGGGGTGCAGCGCATGGTGCGCTCCGATCTGGCCAGTTCCGGGGTGATGTTCAGCATCGACTCCGAAACCGGCTTCCGCGACGCCGTGCTGCTGACCGCCGCCTGGGGGCTGGGGGAGAACGTCGTGCAGGGCGCCGTGAACCCCGATGAGTGGCTGATCTTCAAGCCCACGCTCGAGCAGGGGTTCGCCCCGATCCTGAGCCGGCGGCTGGGCAGCAAGGCCCTGCGGATGGTCTATGCCGACCCCACCGGCGGCGATGGCCGGGCCGTACGCAACGAGGCCGTGTCCCCGGAGGACAGCCGCCGCTTCGCCCTCAGCGACGCAGAGGCGCTGACGCTGGCGCGCTGGGCCTGCGTGATCGAACGCCACTACGGCGAGCGCCGCGGCGTGCCCACGCCGATGGACATCGAATGGGCCAAGGACGGCCTCAGCGGCGAGCTGTTCATCCTCCAGGCCCGACCGGAAACGGTGGAATCCCGCCGGGGCGCGGCGGTGCTGCGCAGCTGGCACCTGGAGCCGCACACGGCCGAAGAGATCACCAGCGGCCGGGCCATCGGTGCCTCGGTGAGCAGCGGCCGGGCCCGGGTGATCAGCGATCCCGGCGAGATCGCCCGGTTCATGAACGGCGACCTGCTGGTGACCCGCCGCACGGACCCCGACTGGGAGCCGATCCTGCGCAAGGCCAGCGGGGTGGTCACCGACCAGGGGGGCCGCACCTGCCACGCGGCGATCATCGCCCGGGAGATGGGCCTGACGGCGATCGTCGGCACGGGCGACGGCACCGCGCGGATCGCCGACGGTGACAGCATCACCCTGAGCTGCTGCGAAGGGGACGTGGGCCACGTCTACCGGGGGGCGGTGCCGTTCCGGGTGGAGGAGCAGGCCATCGGCGACCTGCCGGCCACCCGCACCCGGATCCTGATGAACGTGGGGAACCCCGAGGAGGCCTTCCACCTGGCCTCGATCCCCTGCGACGGCGTGGGCCTGGCCCGGCTGGAGTTCATCATCGCCAACCACATCCGGGTACACCCGATGGCCCTGCTCCAGCCCGGGCGGGTGACGGCGGCGGTCGACCGGGCGGCCATCGCTGAGCTGGTGGCGGGGTACGACGCGCCGGCCGACTACTACGTGGACCTGCTCAGCCAGGGCATGGCCCGGATCGCCGCCGCCTTCCATCCCCGGCCGGTGATCCTGCGCTTCTCCGACTTCAAGAGCAACGAGTACGCCCGCCTGCTGGGCGGAGCGGCGTTCGAGCCGGCGGAGGAGAACCCGATGATCGGCTGGCGCGGGGCGTCGCGCTACTACGCCCCCGCCTTCCGCCCCGCCTTCGCGCTGGAGTGCCGGGCCCTGCGCCGGGTGCGGGAGTCGATGGGGCTGGCCAACGTGATCCCGATGGTCCCCTTCTGCCGCACCCCCGAGGAGGGGGACCGGGTGCTGGAGGTCATGGCCGGCGAGGGGCTGGTGCGGGGGAAGGACGGCCTGGAGGTGTACGTGATGTGCGAACTGCCGAGCAACGTGATCGGCGCCGAGGCCTTCGCCGAGCGTTTCGACGGCTTCTCGATCGGCTCCAACGACCTCACCCAGCTCACCCTGGGGCTCGACCGGGACTCGGCCCTGGTGGCGGACCTGTTCGACGAGCGGCATCCCACCGTCAAGGACATGATCCGGCTGGCGATCCGCACGGCCCGGCGCTGCGGCCGCAAGATCGGCATCTGCGGCCAGGCCCCCAGCGACTACCCCGACTTCGCCCGTTTCCTGGTGGAGGAGGGGATCGACTCGATCAGCCTCAACCCCGATGCGGTGGTGCCCACCCGCATCGCCATCGCCGCCCTGGAGGCCGAGCTGGACGCCGCCGGCCCGGCGGGCAGGGCCTGACGGGGCCGGTCTCCGGTTCCCCTCAGCAAGCGGCCTGGCGGATCAGCAAGCGGCCTGGCGGAGCCGCACCGGCTCAGAGCTTGCCGGCGCACCGACCCCCTCGAACCAGAGACGCCAGAGCAGCAGGGCATGGGCACCGCAGCGCACCGCGCAGAGCGCCGCCAGACCCATGCAGAGGGGGCAATGAGCCAGACCCATCCGAAATCCGGCCCCAGGCGCGATCAGGTTCCACCTTCGCACCTTCTGCGGCGGATCGGCAGGGGACGCCACAAGCGTTGGCCCCCGTCCGGCGCGTTGGCGCCCGCCCCGCCGTGCCCTAGAACGCCAGCAGCCCTCCAACCGCCACGGCCGTGCTGCGCCTCAGCGAGCTGAAACTGCCGCTCGATCACAGCGCCACCGACCTGGAGGCGGCCATCACCCAGCGGCTGCGGCTCGCCCCCGGTGAGCTGCGCGGCCATCACCTGGTCAAGCGCAGCGTCGATGCCCGGCGGCGCGGTGCCATCGCCCTGGTGTACTGCCTCGACCTGGAGCTCGAAGGCGGCGCCAGACGCCGCCTGCTGCGCCGCTTCGCCGGCGACCCCCACCTGCGTCCGACACCGGACAGCCGCTACCGCCCCGTAGCCCGGGCCGAGGGGACCGGCGCGGAGCTGCGCCCGGTCGTGGTGGGCGCCGGACCCTGCGGCTACTTCGCCGCCCTGCTGCTGGCCCAGATGGGCTGGCGGCCGCTGCTGCTGGAGCGCGGCAAGGCGGTGAAGGAGCGCACCGCGGACACCTTCGGCTTCTGGCAGGGCCGCCGCCGCTTCGATCCCGGCTCCAATGCCCAGTTCGGCGAAGGGGGAGCCGGCACCTTCTCCGACGGCAAGCTCTACAGCCAGGTGAGCGAGAACCCCGCCTACATCCGCAAGGTGCTGGAGGAGCTGGTGGCGGCCGGGGCCGATCCGGAGATCCTCACCCTGCACCACCCCCACATCGGCACCTTCAAGCTGGCCACGGTGGTGCGGGGGCTGCGGGCCCGGATCGAGGCCCTGGGGGGCGAGGTCCGTTTCGGTCAGCATGTGGTCGAACTGCTGCTGGGGGACGGACCCGAGCGGCGCCTGGCGGGCGTACGGCTGGCCGACGGGACGGCCATCGCCACCCAGCATCTGGTGCTGGCTCCGGGCCACAGCGCCCGGGACACCTTCGCGATGCTGCACCGCCTCGGCGTGGCCATGGAGCCGAAGCCCTTTGCGATCGGAGTGCGGATCGAGCATCCCCAGGCCCTGGTCGACCGGGCCCGCTGGGGGGAGGCGGCCGGCCATCCGCGGCTGGGCCCCGCCGAGTACAAGCTGGTGCACCACTGCAACGGCGAAGGGGAGGCCGGCGCCGGCCGCAGCGTCTACAGCTTCTGCATGTGCCCCGGAGGACTGGTGGTGGGGGCCACCTCGGAGGAGGGCTGCGTGGTCACCAACGGCATGAGCCAGCACTCGCGCCGGGAGCGCAATGCCAACAGCGGCCTGGTGGTGCCGATCACCCCGGAGGATCTGGCGCCCTACGCCCAGGAGGGGGAGGAGGCCCTGGCCGGGATCGCCTTCCAGCGCCACTGGGAGCGGCAGGCCTTCGACGCCGGCGGCGGCGACTATCGGGCACCGGCCCAGTGGCTGGAGGATTTCCTGGAGCACAGACCCAGCCGGGAGTCCCCCCCGGAGGCGGTGGTGGGGTCGTACCAGCCCGGCCTGCGCTTCGGCAGCCTGGACGGCTGCCTGCCGGCCTACGTGCTCGACGCGATCCGGGAGGCCCTGCCGGTCTTCGCCCGCCGCATCCCGGGCTACGCCATGGCGGGGGCCCTGCTGACCGGCGTCGAGACCCGCACCTCCTCGCCCCTGCGACTGCAGCGCCACCCCACCGGGCTCGAGAGCCTCAACACCCCGGGACTCTTCCCAGCCGGAGAGGGGGCCGGCCATGCCGGCGGCATCCTCTCAGCGGCGATCGACGGCATCAAGGTGGCCGAAGCGGTGGCCCTCAGCCTTGCGACACCACACCGCTCCACTGCACCGCCCTGACCCCGTCGCGGCGCCAGGAATGGAACAGGGCCGCTTCGGCCATGGTGCAGAGCGGGCAGAGGCCGATCCGCTCCGGGGCGATCCCCTGCCGTTCCAGCTGCAACGCCGTGGCCCGTCGGATGTCCAGCCGATCCCGGCCGGGGGCGGGATCCGGCAGCAGGGCGCCGCAGCGCTCCAGATCGGCCAGGGCCCGCTCCTCCGGCGGCGGCCCGCTGCCCTCGGCCGCCATGGCGGCGGCCACCTGCAGGGTCACGGAGCGTTCCACCTGGTAGCGGAAGCCGGCCACGGCCGGACCCAGCGCCACCACAAGCCGGTCCCGGCTGGCGCCGTCCGCCACCAGCCCTTCGATCGCCGCCGGCACGATCCTGGCCGCGACCCCGCGCCAGCCCGCGTGGCAGGCCGCCACCCGGCCGCTGGCGGGGTCGGCGATCAGCACGGGGGTGCAGTCGGCCCCGCACACCCAGAGGCTCTGGCCGCCCCGGTCGCTGCGCAGTCCATCGGCCTCCGGCCAGGGGTCCCGGTCGGCGGCGGAGGCGGCCAGCACTGCACCGCCATGCACCTGGCGGGTGCGGTGCACGCTGACGCCGGCGCTGAGGGCACCGGCCAGCTCCTCGGGCGGCCGCCCCTGCCACTGGCGGGTGAAGAAGCCGTGCTCAAAGGCCGCCAGCAGGTCGCACTGGAGATAGTGGCCGCCATAGGTGCCCACCCAGGTCCAGCCGGGAAGGTCGTTGAAGCCGGCATCGGGCCGATCGAAGGGGGGCTCGAGCGCCTCAGCCATGCGCCTCAGCCTTCGGGCAGGTCGCGCAGCAGCCAGAAGCCCTCGAGGCTGGAGGCCTCCTCGCTGGCCTGGATGGCGATGAACTGCAGACCGCCGGCCCGCTCCCTGGCCTCCGCCAGGGCCTTCTGGGCCAGCCGTGCCTCCTCCTCCGGCAGTCGCGCCAGGATCCAGCGATCCTCGAGGCCGGCCTCCAGCACCAGCTGGCCGCCGCTGACCTCCAGCCGGGTCGGCTCCAGGCCGGACAGCCAGCCGGCGATGGCCAGGGCCCGCCGGCGGCTGAACAGCCGGATGCCGGGCACCGGAGTGGCGGGATCAATGTCGGAGGGAAGGGCCACCAGGCCGGGGAAGGCGATCTCCCAGCCGCCGGCCTCGGCCAGCGTGGCGGCCGGCAGGGTGGCCCAGCCCCAGCTGTCGCCCCGGGCCGCCTCCGGCAGGGGCAGGGCCACGGGGGGAATCGGCTGCGGTGGCGGGGCGAGGGGGCCGGCCATGTAGCCGGGCTCCAGGGGGTAGACGCTGGCCTGCCGCTCCCGCAGCCACTCGACCAGGCCGTAGCAACGCCGGCTCGGCACCAGCTCCAGGCCGAGCCCTTCGGCCGCCCGCTGCACCATGGCCCGCATCGAGCCGCGCCAGCAGCGCAGCCGCCGCGGCGGGCCGTAGCCCTGCTCGGCGGCCGCCGCCAGGGCCGCCTCGATCGCCCCGCGCAGCCACTGGGAGTTGACGCTGGCGGCCGGACAGGCCATCGACCAGCGGAAGGGGTCCGGCGCCGGCTGCAGACCCTGCGTCGAGCAGATCAGCAGCTCCCAGCGCTTCTTGCCATCGGCCTCCAGGATCGGCCTGGAGTAGTAGTCGAGCTCCCAGTCAGGGCTGGGTGCCTGCACGGCTGGGCTCATCCTGCGTCCTGTTCCTGCTGGCGCAGCAGCGAGCGGGCCCGGTGGGCCCGGTCCTCGGCCTCGGCCATCACGGTGTCCTTGGCGATCAGCAGCTCGCCGGGGGGACCTTCGAGCAGGGCGGTGTTGAGGGCGATGCGGCCCCGGGCGGGGTCGACGGCGGTGATCAGGGCCTTGAGGTGCTCACCCTGCTGGAACGCCTCGCGCAGATCCCTCAGGGCACCGCCGGTGATCGAGGACTGGTGCAGCAGGCCGCTGACACCGCCCAGGTCGACGAAGAAGCCGTAGGGCTTGATCGACACCACCTGGCCTTCCACGAGCTGGCCCACCTCCAGGGTGGCGAAACGGGCGGCGGTGGCGGCCCGCTTCTCCGAGAGCACCAGCTTGCGGGTCTCGGCGTTGACCTCCAGGAAGGCGACGCCCAGGGTCTGGCCGATGAGGGCCTCGTGGTTCTCACCCTCGTTGAGCTGGGAGCGGGGGATGAAGCCCCGCAGGCCCTCCAGGTCGCAGGTGACACCGCCGCGGTTGAAGCCGTTCACCTTGACCTGCACCACCTTGCCCTCCTTCTCCAGCTGGCGGACCTTCTCCCAGCTCTGGCGCAGGGCCAGGGCGCGGGCACTGATCGTCACCATGCCGTCGGCGTTCTGCTCGCGGGTGACGAGCACCTCGATCGGCAGCCCCTTCGGGAAGCGCTCCTTGAGGTTGGTGATCACCCCCAGGCCGCACTCGCTCTTGGGCATGAAACCGGGGGCCTTGCCGCCGATGTCCACATAGACGCCGTCGCTCTCCATGCCGATCACCACCCCCTGGACCACCTCGCCGGTGGTGCCCACCGGGGCGTTCTCATCGAGGGCGGCGAGGAAGGCCTCCTCGTCGAAGTCGAAATCGTCGACGGTGCGGGCCTGGCGGGAGGACTCCCCAGGGGCGGCCTCGGCGGCGGCGGGGGCCCGGCCGGCCGAGCGCGCCGAACCGCCGCGCCGATCCGTGGCCGGTCCGAGCAGATCGGCCATCGTCAGGCCCTCGATGCCCGCCAGATCGAAGCGGTCGTCATCGTCCGCGGCGGGCGAGGGGGAGCGCACCGGTGCGGCGACCGGGCCGGTGGCCACCGGTGTGGCGCTGGCCGGGCCGGACGCGGTGGGGGCGAGGCGGGCGAGGGGGGTGTCGGTCGCCGCCTCGTCCTCCTTCTTGATCATCAACACCTGGGGGGGCTTGCGCAGCGGCGCCGGGGCCGAACCGGCAGGCCTCGCCGGCGGCGTGGGGCGCTGGGCGGGGTTCCGGGGCTGACGCGGCGCGGGGTTGCCGGTTCCTGCCATGGAGGTCCTCAGCGAAGCACGGGGCTCCACACTGTACGAATCACCCTTCTGAGGCCGCTCCTCCCCCCGCCGATGCCCCCCAGCACCGAGCGACGCCTCGCCAGCCTCAGCTGGCCGACGGTGCGTGAGCAGGCGGCCCGTCCGGGCAGCACGGTGCTCTGGCCCCTGGGCGCCGTCGAGCAGCACGGTCCGCTGCTGCCCCTCGGCACCGATGCCCTGTTCGCCGAACGGGTGGCCGCCGCAGTGCTGGACCGGCTCGATCCCGACCTGCCGATCTGGCGCCTGCCGCTGCAGAGCCTCGGCTTCTCCCCGGAGCACCTGGGCTTCCCGGGAACCCTGAGCCTGCCGGCCGAGCTGCTGATCGACCTGGTGCGGGCCGTCGGCAAAGGCGTCGCGGCGGCGGGCTTCCGGCGGCTGGTGCTCTTCAACGCCCATGGCGGCCAGATCGGCCTGCTGGAGGCGGCGGCCCGGGAGCTGCGGGTGCTGGAACCCGCCCTGGCGGTGCTGCCCTGCTTCCTGTGGCGCGGCGTCGATGGACTGGGGGCGCTGATTCCCGAACCGGAACGCAGCAACGGCCTCCACGCCGGTCTGGCCGAGACCAGCCTGATGCTGTTTCTCGAACCTGGCACCGCCGGGCCCCTCCCCGCCGCCGACGGCCCCGGCGAAGGCCAGGCCCCGCCTGAGGGCTGGAGCCTGGAAGGGGCCTGCCCCAGCGCCTGGCGCACGCAGGAGATCAGTGCCAGCGGCGTGATCGGGGATCCGTCCGGCGCCAGCGAAGCGCTGGGCCGCGAGCTGTTCGGCCGGCTGGTGGAGAGCTGGGAGCGACGGCTGGAGGCCCTGCTGCACAGCGACTGGCCGCCGACATCCGGCGGAGCGTGACTAAAGTCGTGGGATTGCTTATCCCCGTGGTTCCCATGCCCACCGTCGCAACCACCACGTCCGTCGATTCCTCCCTGGATCCGGTGGGCCCGATCGAGGGGAGCGACCTGCCCGACTTCACCACCGACGCCTACAAGGACGCCTACAGCCGCATCAACGCGATCGTCATCGAAGGTGAGCAGGAAGCTCACGACAACTACATGTCCCTCGGCACCCTCCTTCCCGACCAGGCCGAGGAACTGGCCCGCCTGGCCCGCATGGAGCTGAAGCACATGAAGGGCTTCACCGCCTGCGGCAACAACCTCGGCGTGACCGCCGACATGCCCTTCGCCCAGGAGTTCTTCTCCCCCCTGCGCAACAACTTCCAGGCGGCCCTCCAGGAGGGCAAGGTGGTCACCTGCCTGCTGATCCAGGCCCTGCTGATCGAAGCCTTCGCCATCTCGGCCTACCACATCTATATCCCTGTCGCCGATCCGTTCGCCCGCAAGATCACCGAAGGGGTCGTCAAGGACGAGTACACCCACCTCAACTACGGCCAGGAGTGGCTCAAGGCCCATCTCGAGGAGTCCCGCGCCGAGCTGGAGCAGGCCAACCGCGACAACCTCCCCCACGTGCGCCGCATGCTCGAGCGGGTGGCCGCCGACGCCGCCGTGCTCCACATGGAGAAGGAAGACCTGATCGAGGATTTCCTGATCGCCTACCAGGACGCCCTCACCGACATCGGCTTCACCCCCAGGGAGATCGCCCGGATGGCCGCCGCGGCCCTGGTGGGCTGAGCCGCCCCCCTTCCCCACCCCTGGGGAGGATGTAGCGTCGGCGACATCCGGCCCCGCCCCTGCCGCCGCTTTCTCCTTCCTGCATGTTCGGCCTGATCGGTCATTCCACCAGCTTTGAGTCGGCCCGGAACCTGGCGCGAAGCCTGGGTTTCGAGGAGTACGCGGAGGGGGATCTGGACATGTGGTGCAGCGCTCCGCCCCAGCTGGTGGAGCGGATCAGTGTCACCAGCCCCACGGGCAAGCGCATCGAAGGGGCCTACATCGATTCGGTGTTCGTACCCGAGATGCTGAGCCGCTTCAAGACGGCCAAGCGCAAGGTGCTCAACGCCATGGAGCTGGCCCAGAAGACCGGCATCGACATCACCGCCCTGGGGGGCTTCACCTCGATCATCTTCGAGGACTTCAAGCTGCTGCGGGAGCAGCAGGTGCGGGCCACCACCCTCGACTGGACGCGGTTCACCACGGGCAACACCCACACCGCCTGGGTCCTCTGCCGTCAGGTGGAGGACAATGCCCCGAAGCTGGGCATCGACCTGCGCCGGGCAAAGGTGGCGGTGGTGGGCGCCACCGGTGACATCGGCAGCGCCGTCTGCCGCTGGCTCGCCCAGCGCACCGGCGTGCAGGAGCTGCTGCTGGTGGCCCGCCGGCCCCAGCCTCTCGCTGATCTCCAGCAGGAGCTCGGCGGTGGTCGCATCCTGCCCCTGGAGGACGCCCTGGCCGAAGCTGACGTGGTGGTCTGGGTCGCCAGCCTGGCCCAGGCCAGCAACATCGACCCCAGCCAGCTGCCCCGTCCCTGCCTGATGGTCGACGGCGGCTACCCCAAGAACCTGGACACCAGGGCCGCCGGCGACGGCATCCACGTGCTCAAGGGCGGCATCGTCGAATTCGGCTCCGACATCGGCTGGCAGATGATGGAAGCCGCCGAGATGGCCAAACCGCAGCGCCAGATGTTCGCCTGCTTCGCCGAAGCGATGCTGCTGGAGTTCGAAGGGCTGCACACCAACTTCAGCTGGGGCCGCAACAACATCACCCTCGAGAAGATGGACCTGATCGGCGCCGCCTCCCTCCGCCACGGTTTCCAGGCCCTCGGCCTGGAAGTCCCGGCAGCGATCCCCAGTCTCTCCATCACCTGATCCCCCCGCCTGAGAGCCCATGGCCCGCCGCGTTCTGCTGGACTTCGAGAAACCGCTGGTGGAGCTCGAGGAGCAGATCGAGCAGATCCGCCAGCTGGCCCGTGATTCCGAGGTGGACGTGAGCCAGCAGCTGCTGCAGCTGGAAACCCTCGCCACCCGGCGGCGGGAGGAGATCTTCAGCTCCCTCTCCCCGGCCCAGAAGATCCAGGTGGCCCGCCACCCCCAGCGGCCGAGCACCCTCGATTACATCCAGGTCATCACCGACGAGTGGATCGAGCTGCACGGCGACCGCCGCGGCAACGACGATCGCGCCCTGGTGGGCGGTGTGGGTCGCATCGGCGACCAGCCCGTGGTGCTGCTCGGCCACCAGAAGGGCCGCGACATGAAGGAGAACGTGGCGCGCAACTTCGGCATGGCCTCCCCGGGCGGCTACCGCAAGGCGCTGCGGCTGATGGAGCACGCCGATCGCTTCCGCCTGCCGATCCTCAGCTTCATCGACACCCCCGGGGCCTACGCCGGCGTCAAGGCCGAGGAGGAGGGCCAGGGGGAGGCGATCGCCGTGAACCTGCGCGAGATGTTCCGGCTGCGGGTGCCGATCATCGCCGTGGTGATCGGGGAAGGGGGCTCCGGCGGCGCCCTGGGTATCGGCGTGGCCGACCGCCTGCTGATGTTCGAGCACAGCGTCTACACGGTGGCCAGCCCCGAGGCCTGCGCCTCGATCCTCTGGCGCGATGCGGGCAAGGCCCCCGCCGCCGCCGAGGCCCTGCGCATCACCGGCGCCGATCTGCTGCAGCTCGGGCTGGTGGATGCCCTGCTCAAGGAACCCTCCGGGGGCAACCACTGGGCGCCGATGCAGGCCGCCGAAACGCTGCGCCAGGCCCTGCTCAGCCACCTGGCGGAGCTGCAGAGCTGCAGTGAATCCGCCCTGCTGGAGGCCCGCTACGCCAAGTTCCGGCGCATGGGCCAGGTCCTCGAGGGGGCGGCGCCGGATCCCGCCCACGCACCGTAGGGTTTGGCTCCCTGCCGCACCGCCCTTTGCCCGTCGCCCTGATCACCGGTGCCTCCCGCGGCATCGGCGCTGCCACCGCGCGGCGTTTCGCCGCCGAGGGCTACGACCTGCTGCTGGTCGCCCGCACGCTGGCCGACCTTGACGGGCTCGCCACCGAGCTTCGCGGCCTGGGCCGCCGCGTCGAGACCCTGGCCCTTGACCTGAGCCGGCCGGAGGCGATTGCGCCCGCCCTGGCCCAACTGCTCGGGCGCGGTCTGGTGCCTTCGGTGGTGATCAACAACGCCGGTGCCGCCTGGACCGGCCCCCTGGCGGTGATGCCGGTCGAGCGCTGGCAGTGGCTGCTGCAGCTCAACCTCACCAGCGTCTTCCAGGTCTGCCAGGCGGTGCTGCCGGCCCTGCGCCAGGCGGGTGGCGGGCGGATCATCAACGTCAGCAGCCATGCCGCCCGCAACGCCTTTCCCGAGTGGGGGGCCTACTGCGTCAGCAAGGCCGCCCTGGCTTCCTTCAGCCGCTGCCTCGAGGCGGAGGAGCGCTCCGCCGGCATCGCCGTGAGCACCCTCACCCTGGGGGCGGTGAATACACCCCTCTGGGACAGTGAAACCGTCCACAGTTCCTTCGACCGACGTGCCATGCTTTCAGCCGAGCAGGTCGCCGAATCCCTGCTCTACCTTGCGCGGCAACCCCACAGCCAGACGGTTGAGGACCTCACCCTGATGCCGGCCGCCGGAGCCTTCTAACCCCCCTTATGACATCCACCCTCCCCACTGGCCTAAGCGCCCGTCAGGCCGCTCCCGTCACGACCCCCATCCCCGTCAGCCTGCGGATCCGCGAACGGCTCCAGAAGGAAGGGGTCCCGTTTCTGGCCAACGACAACATCTCCGAACACCTGCGCGAGGGTGAGCTCGACCAGCTGGAGATCGAGGTGGCCGGCAAGGTGCGCGACCTGCTGCGCAGCCTGGTGATCGATATCGAGAACGACCACAACACCGAGGAGACGGCCGAGCGGGTCGCCAAGATGTACCTCCACGAGGTGTTCAAGGGCCGCTACCACGAGCAGCCGAAGATCGCCAGCTTCCCCAACGTGAAGCAGCTCGATGAGATCTACACCGTCGGGCCCATCTCCATCCGTTCCGCCTGTTCCCACCACCTGGTGCCGATCCTCGGCAACTGCTGGATCGGCATCAAACCCGGTGAGCGGGTGATCGGCCTGTCGAAGTTCTCCCGCGTCGCCGACTGGGTCTTCTCCCGGCCCCACATCCAGGAGGAGGCGGTGATCATCCTCGCCAACGAGATCGAGCGACTCTGCGAGCCCCTCGGACTGGCGATCCTGGTCAAGGCCCAGCACTACTGCATGAAATGGCGCGGGGTGAAGGAGCCCCAGACCAGCATGGTCAACTCGGTCGTGCGCGGTGATTTCCGCCACGACCCGAGCCTCAAGCAGGAGTTCTTCGAGCTCGTGCGTCAGCAGGAGGCCCTGCTCAGCACCTGAGCCGGCTCAGTTGCCAGCACGGGGCGCCACCGGACCCACCACCTGGGAGACGCTGCGCTGGCTGCCCCCAGGGGTCGGCACCGCCACCACCACCATCACCTGGGA
This sequence comes from Synechococcus sp. CCAP 1479/10, assembly GCF_019038515.1. Taxonomy (NCBI): domain Bacteria; kingdom Bacillati; phylum Cyanobacteriota; class Cyanophyceae; order Synechococcales; family Synechococcaceae; genus Synechococcus; species Synechococcus sp. CCAP 1479/10. The sequence continues at coordinate 139,685 of NZ_JAFKRJ010000034.1, forward strand.
GGCCACATCGGCAGGGGTGAGGGCGTAGGTGGGGCCGCTGGCCCCCTGGATCAGCTGCCACTGAACCTGCCCGGGGGACAGGCGGTACCAGTGGAAGGCGCTCGGGGGCAGGGAGGCCAGCCCTTCGGCGGCCGCCGTGGCCTGGAGCAGGGCCCCCTGCATGGCCTGGCCCTGGAGCAGGAGCTGGTCGAGTCCGGTGATCCGCTGCTCCACCGCCCCCTCGAGCCGCTGATCGCCGGCGATCTGCTGGCGCAGCAGCTGGATCTGCTGCTGGGGGTCGGCCGTCACCCCGGGGACGCACTGGAGTGTGCCGTCCACCAGCTGGCAGCCCACCAGGTCCTGGGCCCGGAGCCCGGGCCCCCCCGGCAGTGCGGCCAGCAGCAGGGCCAGGGGCAGGGCGGCACGGGCTCGCGAAGGGAGGCGGAGGAAGGCCAAGTGGGGGGTTTGGAATCGGGCTGCACCGATCCTGCACCCGGCGGGGCCAATCGCCAATCAACCGCTGCCGGATCCACGCACCGCCGCCACCAGGGCCGCGACCCGCCCCAGGTCCTTGAGGCCGGGGCGCTCCTCCAGGGCACTGGAGGCATCGAGGCCATCGGGCTGCAGCCGGGCCAGCAGCTCGGCCACCGTCCCGGGGCCCACACCACCGGCCAGCCACCATGGCATGGGCGGGCGGAACGCCTCCAGCCATTCGATCGGGATCCGGTGCCCGGTCCCCCCCAGCTGGCCGGGGCACCAGGCGTCGAGCAGCAGGGCCTCCACCACGCCCGCATAGGCAGCCGCCCGCTCCAGATCCTCGGGCGTCCGCACCCGCAGGGCCTTCCATAGGCGCACCCCCAGCCTCCGGCCCAGCTCACGGCAGCGTTCGACGCTCTCCTCACCATGCAGCTGCAGCACCGCATGGCCCCGTCCCGCCGCCAGCTCCTCCAGCTGGTCGTCAGCGGGATCGGCCACCACCAGCACGCCGAAGCAGTCTGGGTGGCCGGCGGCCATGGAGGGGCGGCCGGCGGCCATGGCGGCGAACAATCCGGGCCGCTGCTCCGGCGGCACGTAGCGGGGCGAGCCGGGAACGGCGATGACGCCGATGGCATCGGCTCCCAGGGCCGCGATGGCGGTGGCCTGGGCCGGCTCCCGGAGCCCGCAGATCTTGAGCAGCGGAGTGGTGACCGGAATCGGGGCGGCTGGCCTGTCTTTCTAGGATGGGACGAACAACTCCGGCCACGGCCGGATCTCCGAGCGGACGGTGCCCGTGGGTGAAGGCTGGCAACTGCTGACGATCCGCGGCATTCCCCTGCGCATCCACCCGAGCTGGTTCGTCATCCTGCTGCTCGCCACCCTGGCCTTCCAGCAGCAGTACGCCCTCAGCCTGGGCAGCCAGCTCGCCCCGGCGGCGCTCTGGGCCGTGGCCCTGGTCACGGCCCTGGCCCTGTTCGTCTCCGTGCTGCTGCATGAGCTGGGCCATTCCCTGGTGGCCCTGCGCCAGGGGGTCAAGGTGAAGAGCATCACCCTGTTCCTGCTGGGCGGCGTGGCCAGCGTCGAGCGGGAATGCTCCACCGCCCGCGGCGCCCTGATGGTGGCGGCGGCGGGACCGGCGGTGAGCCTGGTGCTGGGTTTCGGCCTGCTGGCCTCCACCCATGCCGCCAGCCATGTCGCGCCGGTGCTGGGCCAGATGGTGGAACGGCTCGGTGCCCTCAACCTGATCCTGGGCCTGTTCAACCTGCTGCCCGGCCTGCCCCTGGATGGGGGACTGATCGTCAAGGCCCTGGTCTGGCAGTTCTCCGGCAGCCAGCGGCGCGGCGTGGAGGTGGCCAATGCCTGCGGCCGCTTCCTGTCCCTGTTCGCCGTCGGCATGGGGACGGTGCTGCTGCTGCGGGGGGGCGGCATCGCCGGCGCCTGGCTGATCCTGCTCGGCTGGTTCGGCCTCGGGGCGGCCCGCAACCAGAAGCAGATGCTGGTCGTCCAGCAGGCCCTCAAGGATCTCAAGGTCCGCGATGTGGCCCAGCGCCGCTTCCGGGTGCTGGAGGCCGACACCACCCTGCGGGAGCTGAGCCGGATGCGCCTCGGCACCGCGCCGCCGATCGCCGATGCCGGCGACGGCGCTGCCCCCCCCACCGACCAGACGGCCAACGGCCCGGCGGAGTGGCTGCTGGTCTGCGACCGGGGTCGCTGGCAGGGGGTCATCGATGACGCGCCCCTCCAGTCCCTGCCGGTCCAGTGCTGGGACCGGGAGCGGGTGGGCGACCACCTCCAACCCCTCTCCAGCCTGCCCGCGATCCCCGAATCCGCCCCGCTCTGGCAGGCCGCCCTCCAGCTGGACGACGGCAACCACCAGCGGCTGCTGGTGCTCAGTCCGGCGGGACTGCCCTGCGGCACCGTGGAGCGCCCCGAACTGGGGGACGCGGTGCTCAAGAAACTCGGACTGCGGCTCCCCGCCAATCTGCTCACCGTCGCCCGCCGGGAGAACGGCTACCCCCTCGGCATGGCCCTCGGTCAGGTGGCCCGCGGCATGGTCAGCTCCGGGGACGTCTCGCCGCTGACGGACTCGGTGAGCCGATAGCGGGCTCGCTCAGCCGATAACGGGCGAGCAGCGACGCGATCGAGCCCAGCTCCTCCCCACCCAGGGGGGCCAGGGGCGGCAGGGGAGACGGCCGCTGCTCGATGCCGGGATCGGGGCCGGCAGGCCACGGCAGCCAGCGCGCCGCCGAACGGAGCAGGTGCTCCTCCAGGGCGATCCCGGCGAGCGGCAGGGGATCGAGCTCGGGGGGATCGACGCCGAAGACCTCCCGCCAGAGGGCAGGGCAGGGGTCCAGCTGGATCGAACCGTGCTGCAGCAGGTGGCCGCCGCGCCAGAGCTGGGCGCTGCCCACCCGCTTGGCTCCGCTGGCGTGGACCAGGTCGGCGACGGTGCTGGTGGCGAAGCAGCTGCTGCGCTGCAGGCTGGCCGCCTGGCGGCCGCCGTGCAGGGGCAGGTCCATGGCGGCGAAGGCCTCCACCAGCCAGGTGAGGGCCCGGCCGTAGACCTCGGATCGGGGTCCCTGCGGCCGGGGCCACACCAGGGCATAGGTGAGGTCGGCGCCATGGAGCACGGCCCGGCCGCCGCTGGGGCGGCGCACCAGGTCGATGCGCCCCTGGCGCCGCAGGTCCCACCAGTGGGGCTCCAGCCGCTGCTGGTGCCAGCCCAGCGAAAGGGTGGGCCGCGACCAGCGGTAAAGCCGGAAGGCCGGCGCAGGGCCGTCCAGCAGCCAGGCGTCGATGGCCATCTGCCAGTCCCCTTCCAGGCACGTGGACCCGATCCAGCGCATCGGCGCCTCCGGCGGCAGGGGTGGGGCAGGCGGCGCTGTCATGCTGGATTCCCGGCGGAGGGCTGGTGCTGGCGGTGGACAGCGGCCGCCGCGCCCTGGGTCTCTGGTTCGAGGCTCAGGGGATCACGCTCCAGAAGCCGGGATCAAGCTCATAGCCGAGCACGGCGGCCATCTGGCCGAGGTTGGCGCGGCATTCGATCCCCCCGGTGGCGGCCCAGTGGTCGAGCAGGAACAGGCGCTGGGTGATCCAGAGCTCCAGGCTCTCGGGCACGAAGCGGATCCCCTCGGTGGGGCTGAAGCCATGGGGAAGCAGCATGGCCACATGGCGGGTGAGCTGGCCGCCGCTGCGCTCGAGCACCAGGGGCAGCCAGGGATGGAGCGCATCGGCCCGCAGGCTCCACAGCCGCAGTTCCGGGATCTCCGAGAGTTCGCGCGGATCCTCCGCCTCCCGGGGCCAGTCGAAGTCGAGGGCCAGTCCGCTGGCTTCGGTCAGCAGCGCGGCCGGCGCCAGCGACGCCAGGCCCGCCAGGGGGGAGAGGTCGAGGCCGCGCACCTGGGCGGCGGACACCTTCAGGGGCTCGGGGCAGGGTTGGGACGCCATCAAGAGCTGTGACAGGGCAGGGCCGGAGGCTGGACCGTAGCCCGCGATGGCCGAAGAATGGGTCGGTCAAACTCCATTCACCGTCAAGGATATGGTCACTCCGATCAATCAGGCCGAAGTGCTGATCGCCCTCATCGTGGCGGCCCATGCCGGGGTGCTGGCTGTCCGTCTCTGCTTCAGCCTCTACAAAGCCTGAAGCTGCAGCGCCGCTCCCTTGGCAAGGCCCCGGCAGGCTGCTACAAGCGGAGGGCTCGCAGCCTTCCCTCAGGTGCGCCAGACCCAGCCCCAGCCGTCCCGGCGCCAGCCCACCGCTGCACGAAGCTCCACGGGCCGTCCACGGCGTTCCCGGTCCCTGCAGGTGGCCGGGGATGGAGCGGTCGGCCCGTTTTCGCTGCACCCGATTCCCAGCCCCCAGGGCCCGCCGGCGGCCGTCTCCGGCATCGAGCCCGTCCGTGCCGGCGGCGAAGCCGGTGGATACAGCCGTGAAAGCCAGCTGCTGTCCCTGTCTGCCGAGCGGCAGGAGCTGGTCTGCAGCCTGATCGGCCTGGCCGTCAAGCTGGGGCTGGTCGCCCTCACCGGCGTCAGCCTGTTCCGCCTCGCCGGCGCCTACCAGCAGCGCATGGAGAGCCAGGGCGAGATCGCCGCCGTGCTGGAGCTGGAGAACGCCAAGCTGGTCAAGGCCAGGGAACGCTTCGACGCCCTGTTCATGGTGGAGGGGGAGCAGCGCCTGATCCGGGAGCAGAGCCAGTGGATCGCCCCGAATCGCCTGCGGGTGATCTGGCAGTCGAACCGTCCGTTTCCAACTGTTGAATCCGCCGCGTCCGGATCCGGAAACCAGGGCGCCCGTCCGTAGGTTGGGGCCCCCTACGCCCCCGGACCATCCCCGCCATGGTGACCTCCTCCGGTGACACCGCCCTCACCCCCGCCCGCAGCGGCGTTCCCGGAACGGCCCTGATCACCGGCGCCTCCTCCGGTGTCGGTCTGTTCGCCGCCAAGGCCCTGGTGGACCGGGGCTGGCATGTGGTGATGGCCTGCCGGGACACCGACAAGGCCCGGCGGGCCCAGGCGGCCCTGGGCATCCCCGATGCCGCGGTGACCCACCTCAAGGTGGATCTGGCGGATCTGGACAGCGTGCGCGCCCTGGTCGACGCCTTCCATGCCACCGGCCGCCCCCTCGATGCCCTCGTCTGCAACGCGGCGGTCTACCTGCCGCGGCTGAAGCACCCGGAGCGCTCGCCCCAGGGCTACGAGATCTCGATGGCCACCAACCACTTCGGCCATTTCCTGCTGATCCACCTGCTGCTCGACGACCTGAAGCGCTCCAGCCACCCCTCGCGGCGCCTCGTCATCCTGGGCACCGTCACCGCCAACTCCAAGGAGCTGGGGGGCAAGATCCCCATCCCGGCGCCCGCCGATCTCGGCGACCTGTCGGGCTTCGCCGCCGGCTTCAAGGCCCCGATCGCCATGGCCAGCGGCAAGAGCTTCAAGCCGGGCAAGGCCTACAAGGACAGCAAGCTCTGCAACATGATCACCACCCAGGAGCTGCACCGCCGACTGCACGGCAGCACGGGCATCGTGTTCACCTCCCTCTATCCGGGCTGCGTGGCCGACACCCCCCTGTTCCGCCACACCCCGCGGGCCTTCCAGACGATCTTCCCCTGGTTCCAGAAGAACATCACCGGCGGCTATGTGAGCCAGGCCCTGGCGGGCGAACGGGTGGCCCAGGTGGTGGCCGACCCGGACTTCGCCACCTCCGGTGTTCACTGGAGCTGGGGTAACCGGCAGACGAAGGGGGGCAAGCAGTTCAGCCAGGAGCTGTCGGAGAAGGCGAGCAACCCCGTCACCGCCCAGCGGATGTGGGACCTCTCCATGCAGATCCTGGGCCTCCCCTGAGGCGATCCCCGGGCCGGCGCCATTGCATCGGAATCTGCCGATTCGGGCACGGGGCCGCAAGAAGCCGCTAGGAGTCATCCAGTACCACCCTCTGGAGTCCATGGCCCGCACGCTGCGCTGGGGAGTGGGACTGCTGCTGGTCGTCAGCCTGTCCATCGGTGCCTTCGTGCTCCTGCCCTTCCGCTCCTGGCTGCCGGGCGGAACGGTGGCCGATGTGCCGCTGAGTCAGGTGGTGAACGGTGCGGCCTTCAACCGGCTGTTTCCCGAGCCCCAGGACGGGGACCAGCTGGTGTTCACCCAGGAGAAGCGGGGCTTCAGCGAGGCCCGACTCAAGCATGGCAGCGAGGTGAAGGCCCTGCTCGCCATCTCCGATGTCACCACCGCTCCGGAGGCCCGCAGCAAGTTTGAAGCCAGCGAGAGCCGCCTCCAGGGCTGGCCGCTGGTGGAGCAGGGTGCCCAGGCCAGCGCCCTGCTGGTGGCCGACCGCTTCCAGGTCAAGGTGATCGGCCAGGGGGATGGACTGGATCCGGAGCAGCGTCAGGACCTGCTCGGGCGGTTCAACCTCAAGGGTCTGGCGGCTCTGCAGGGGGCAGCATGAGCTCCGTTCTCGAGCGGCTCGAGCGTCTGCCCCGCCGCAACCTCACGGTGCTGGCCATCAAGGGCCTCAGCACCCTGGTGCCCGGCGGCTGGCAGAACACCACCCGGGCTGACGCGCTGATCGCCGACGTGCTGGGCAGCAGCGATCCGGAGCTGATCCGCCAGGTGCGGGCCCGGGCCGACGTGCTGAGCCAGGCGCGCCACGAAGGCTATGGCCGTGCCCTGAGCCTGTATGACGCCGTCAACCGCTCCCAGAAGGCCGCCGGTGGCCTCAGGCTGCTGGCCAACATCGGCGGCGCCCTGCCGCTGGTGAAACGGGTCGCCGATCTCACCCCCACCAGCGACTCCCTTCAGGCGGCGGATCTGAGCCTGAAGGTGGCCGCCGAGATGCTGGCCTTCACCCAGGTGAATGGCCTGCCCGGTGACAGCTTCGGCGACTTCGCCGCCGCCCTGGGCGACTACGCCGGCGAGGCCCGGGTGAGGATGGCCGCCCTGATCTGCTTCGATGCCCTGCTGCCCCTGGGCGACCAGGCCCTGCAGCGGCTGGATGGCCTGCTGGGAGGCCTCGACAAGCGCGATCTGCACCAGCTGCCCGCCTACGCCGGCATGGCCCGACTGCTGCCGGGTCGTGGTGATGGGGCCCATCTGACCTTCCTGCGCCGGGGCATCGCGCCGTGGCTGGGCTGGGCCGAAGGCTTCAGCAGCCAACTGGGTCTCACCGGCCAAAAGGCGGTTCAGGCCCTGGAGGGAACCCTGGGCCCCTGGCAGGGGAGCTTCAAGCAGATGGCCACCTTCCTCGACGCCTTCACCGACACCTACCAGCACACGGGCGTTCAGGCCGTGGCGCGCCGGCTCGTGGAGCGGGCCGCCGCGGAGATCTGAGGGTGGCTGATGTCGGGCCGTGCCTGACTCCCACACCCCCTAGATCGACAGCATCTTGATGCCCAGCGCGATCAGCACCGCTCCGGCGAGCATCTCCACCTTGCTGCCCAGCGCCCCGGAGAGCCGGCGGGCCAGAAACAGGCCGAGGTAGGTGGAAACGAAGGCACCCGCACCGATGGCGGTGGAGTAGATCCCGATCGGCTTGTTCAGGATGCCGAGGGAGACGCCGACCCCCAGGGAATCGATGCTGGTGATGGCCGAAACGAACAGGATGCGGAGGGGCCCATGCACCCTCAGCTCCTCCTCCGGCCCCTTGCCATCACGGTGCTCCAGGTAGGCCGACCAGCACATGTGGCCGCCCACCGCCACGAGCAGCGCGAAGGCCACCCAGTGGTCATAGTCCATGATCAGCTTGCGGGCGATGCGGCCCAGCAGAAAGCCGATGGCCGTGGCCAGGCCTTCCGAGAGGCCCGAGCTGAGGGCGAAGAACAGGGCCCGGCGCCAGGAGAAATGGCGGAATCCCAGGGCGATCGCCGCCGAGAAGGAGTCCACACTCAGCACCGCCGTGAACAGCAGCAGCTCCAGGATCATGAAGCCGGTACCTCGCTCCTGACCCCAGGCCCCCCCAATCCAAAAGGGGCCCGAGGCGCCGGAGCGCCGACCTCAATCAAAGCCGAGCAGGTCGAAGATCTCCCGATCCTTGAGGGATTCGGCCTCCAGGGGTTCCACGTCGGTGAGCATCTTGCGGGCCAGGCTCAGGTACTCCTCCTGCACGGCCTCCACTTCAGGCGTGCTCTCCATCTCGAAGATGGTGCACTTCTTGAGCCGTGACTTGCGGATCGCATCGACGGTCTTGAAGTGGGCCATGGTGCGCAGGCCGGTGCGCTCGTTGAACTTGTCGATCTCGTCGGTCTGCTCGGAGCGATTGGCGATCACCCCGCCGAGGCGCACCTTGTAGTTCTTGGCCTTGGCATTGATCGCCTGCATGATCCGATTCATGGCGAAGATCGAATCGAAATCGTTGGCGGTGACGATCAGGCAGTAGTGGGCGTGCTGGAGGGGGGCCGCGAAGCCGCCGCAGACCACATCACCGAGCACATCGAAGATCACCACGTCGGTATCCTCGAGCAGGTGATGCTCCTTGAGCAGCTTGACCGTCTGGCCGGTCACGTAGCCGCCGCAGCCGGTGCCGGCCGGGGGGCCGCCCGATTCCACGCACATCACGCCGTTGTAGCCCTCGAAGACGAAGTCCTCGGGCCGCAGCTCCTCGGTGTGGAAGTCGACGGTCTCGAGGATATCGATCACCGTCGGCACCATCTTCTTGGTGAGGGTGAACGTGGAGTCGTGCTTCGGATCACAACCGATCTGCAGCACCCGCTTGCCCAGCTTGGAGAAGGCGGCCGAGAGATTGGACGAGGTGGTGGATTTACCGATGCCGCCCTTGCCGTAGACGGCGATCACCAGGGCCCCCTCCTCGATGTTCATCGACGCATCCTGATGCACCTGCAGGCTGCCCTCGCCATCTTCACGGGGGTTGGTGCTCGGGGGAGACGTGAGTGTGGTGGTCATAGGAAAAACAAGGGAAAGCCGGAGAACCGGCGGATCACACGTAAGGAAACAGCCTGCTCAGAACAGATCCCGGCTGTCAGGGGATCACGCAAACCGAAACATCGCCAGAGAGGCCCTCACCGGCTGAAGTGGGCCTTGGCGTCGTAGAGGGCTTCGGCATCGATCCTCTCCAGGCCCCGTTCGCGGGCGAAGGCTTCGGTGTTCTTGCGCACCTTGCCCCGCACGAAGAAGGGGATCTTGGCGAGTTCGGCCTCACCATCGGCGGTCCAGAGGCTTTCGAGGGCCTCCCGGACGGCGGCACCGGCGGTGATGGTGCCCGGTGCCGGCCCTGTGGTGGCCGGGGCTGGCGTCGGGACCGTGGCCGTGGCCGTGGAGCCCTCCTGGTCGGCGCCCGAAGCCGCCGCCGGTGCGCCGTCTCCGAGGTGGCTGCGGTGGCCGTCGACGAACTCGAAGTCGTGGCGGAACATCCCGATCAGGTGCTCCTCCAGGCCCATCATCAGCGGGTGCACCCAGGAGTCGAAGATCACGTTGGCCCCCTCCCAGCCCATCTGGGGGGAGTAGCGGGCCGGCACGTCCTGGACATGCAGGGGGGCGCTGATCACGGCACAGGGCAGCCCCAGCCGCTTGGCGCTGTGGCGCTCCATCTGGGTGCCGAGCACCAGCTCCGCGGCCGCCTCGGCCATGGCCTTCTCCACCACGAGGTAGTCGTCGGTGATCAGGGCCTCCAGGCCCAGCTCGGCAGCGGCGGCCCGCACCTCCCGGGCCTGCTCCCGGCTGTAGCTGCCCAGGCCCACCACCTGGAAGCCCAGTTCCCTGGAGGCGATCCGGGCGGCGGCGATGGCGTGGGTGGCGTCGGCGAAGATGAACACCCGCTTGCCGGTGAGGTAGGTGGAATCCACCGACTTGGAATACCAGGGCAGCCGCGAACGGCGCTCCGCCTCGCTTGGCTGACCCTCCACCTCCTGCAGCTCGGCCGGAAGGGCCAGATCAAGCACCCCGTGCAGCTCCCGCAGGAAGGCGGCGGTGGCGCCGATGCCGATCGGCACCGTGCGCACCACCGGGGTGCCGAAGCTGCGCTCCAGCCAGCTGCATACAGGGCCGGCCACCTCGGGGTAGAGGCAGACATTGGCGTCCGCCGTGGGGATGCGCTCCAGGTCGGCGGGCCGGGCGCCCAGGGGGGCCACCACCGCCACATCGATGCCGTGCTCGGCCAGCAGCCGGGTGATCTCCAGCACGTCGTCCCGGCAGCGGAAGCCCAGCAGGCTGGGGCCCAGCAGGTTGACCCGGGGCCGGCGACCCTCGTCGCGCCAGCGGGACGGGGACGGCTTGGGGGTGCCCGGAGCCGGCAGCTGGGGCTTGAGCAGGGTGCGCACCAGCTGGTAGAAGGTCTCGGCGGCGCCCCAGTTCTCCTTCTTGGAGTAGGCCGGCAGCTCCAGGTTCACCATCGGCACCCCCAGGTTCATGCCGGCGGCCAGGGCGCCGGGCTGGTCCTGGATCAGCTCGGCGGTGCAGCTCTCGCCCACCAGCAGCGCCTCGGGCTGGAAGCGCTCGACGGCCTGGCGGATCGAGCGCTGCACCAGCTCGGCGGTGTCACCGCCCAGATCCCTGGCCTGGAACGTGGTGTAGGTGACGGGGGGACGCAGGCCCCGCCGCTCGATCATCGTGAACAGCAGGTCGGCGTAGGTGTCGCCCTGGGGGGCATGGAGCACGTAATGCACCCCCTCCATGGAGGTGGCGATGCGCATGGCACCCACGTGGGGGGGGCCTTCGTAGGTCCAGAGGGTCAGTTCCATGGGGGTGTCAGGAGAGCTGCAGCACGGCCCGGCGCCGCAGGGGACGGGCAAAGAGTTCGGCCAGTTCACCGGCCTGGTCGCAGCCGTGGATCGGGCTGAACACCAGCTCGATCGACCACTTGGTGGCGATGCCCTCGGCCTCGAGGGGATTGGCCAGCCCCAGGCCGCAGAGCACCAGGTCGGGGCGGGCGGCCCGCACCCGCTCCAGCTGCAGGTCCACGTCCTGGCCCTCGCTGAGCTGGGTGGCGGGGGGCAGCAGGGCCAGGTCGGCGGCCATCAGCTGGCGGTCGAGGTAGGGGGTGCCCACCTCCACCAGCTCCATGCCGCATTCCCGGGACAGAAAGCGGGCCAGGGGGATCTCCATCTGGGAGTCCGGCAGCAGGAACAGCCGCTTGCCGGCGAGCACCTCCCGGTGGGGCTCAAGGGCCCGGCGCCCCCGCTCCACCAGGGGGTCGAGCACGGCGTTGAAGCGGTCGTCGGGCACGCCGAAGGCATGGGCGGCGGCGGCCATCCAGTCGCGGCTGCCCTCGACGCCGAAGGGATAGGGGGCGCTCAGCAGGGTGGCGCCCCGGTGCTGCAGCGCCCGGGCGGTGGCACTCAGGAAGGGCTGGGCGAGCAGCACCCGCGTCCCCTTGCCCACGGGGGGAAGATCGGTGGAGCGCCGCGGCGGCAGGCTGCGCACCGTGGTGATGCCCAGCCGCTCGAAGATCAGCCGGAAGCGATCCTCCACCGCATCGGCCAGGGTGCCCACGATCAGCAGCTGCTCCTCATCGGAGGAGGGCAGCAGGGGGAGCATGGCCAGCAGGGCGTTGTCCTCCCCCTGGGTGAAGGTGGTCTCGATGCCGCTGCCGGAGTAGTTCAGCACCCGCACCCGACCGACGAGCTGGGTGTTGAGGCGTTCGGCCGCCTTGGCCAGGTCGAGCTTGATCACCTCGCTGGGGCAGGAGCCCACCAGGAAGAGGGTGCGGATCTCGGGCCGGCGCTCCAGCAGATCCTTCACCAGCCGGTCCAGTTCCTCGTTGGCATCGGCCAGACCCGCCAGGTCCCGTTCGCCCAGGATCGCCGTGCCGAAGCGGGGTTCGGCGAAGATCATCACGCCGGCCGCCGACTGGATCAGGTGGGCGCAGGTGCGCGAGCCCACCACCAGGAAGAAGGCGTCGGGCATGCGGCGGTGCAGCCAGACGATGGAGGTGAGGCCGCAGAACACTTCCCGCTGGCCGCTCTCCTTGAGAATGTCGCCGGGGCCAGCCCCGGGGATGGCGCCGGTGGGAGGCTGAACCGGTGGAGCGGATACACCCATGGAGGGGATCGCCAGGTATGGAGCCTCCATGGGTTAGCGGGGACCGCGGGGTCCGCGCCCGACTGCGTTACATCTTTTCGGGATCGTGTGCGGATTCCCGCGCTCACAGGCGACGACGGAATCCCTCGCCGAAGCCGATGCTGCGCTCCTCCCGCTCGCCATCGGCGCTGCGGCTCAGTTTCCACACGTTGCGCCCCAGGCGGCGGGCCGTGAGTCCGCCCCGCTCCACCAGCGCGGCCCCCGGCCGGGCCCCCATCAGCTGGGCCACCTCAGCGGTGCTGAGGGGAGCGCCGGTGCGGATGGCCAGGTCGGTGATCTCGAGCCGCTGGCGCAGGGCCGCCAGGTCGACCGGGTGATCCGCCTCGGCGGCATCCTTCCAGTCAGCGAAACCGTCCCCGATGTCGCCGCCCATGCGCCGCATCAGGCCGAGGCCGATGAAGGCGAGGGCCTGCTCCGGCCGCACCCCCTCATCGAGCGCCCGGGTGATCCATTCGGACACCGTGTCCTGGTCGAGGGGATGGCGCAGGGGCTGGGTCTCGCTGGCCACCCCGGGGGCGGAGGAGCCGTCGGCAGTGACGCCAGGAGTGGCAGAAGCGGTGCGCCGGGTGGCCATGGTCGCGCCTGGAAAGGTTGAACTGGAAGGTATCGGTTGCCTTCGGAGTCGCAAGGGTCCGGACGTCATGAATCACGATGGAAAGAAGGCATCCATTCGTGTCTGCATGCGGGCGCGGCGCGGCGCTTCCTTCCGTCCCCATGGACCGCTCACTCCATCGGCCCTGCGACCAGGCACCCACCCACCGGGGCGACATGGCGGACCCACGGGAGGATCCCGTCGAGATCGCCCCCGGTGTGTGGTGGGTGGGGGTGCGGCTGGCCCACGACCACTTCCAGTGCCACACCTATTTCATTGCCAACGGTTCGGACGGGGTTCTGATCGATCCGGGTTCACCGCTCACCATCGAGGGAACCCTGGCCAAGCTGCGCGCCATCACCGATCTCGACGCGATCCGCTGGCTCGTCTGTCACCATTCCGACCCCGACATCTGCGCCGCCCTGCCCCGGCTTGGGGAGGTGCTGACGCGGCCTGACGTGCAGGTGGTCACGGAATGGCGCGCCAACGCCCTGATCCGCCATTACGGCCATGGGTTCTCCACCTATCTGGTGGAGCAGCACGGCTGGTGCCTGCCCCTGGCGGGGGATCGGCGGCTGGAGTTCCAGCTGACGCCTTACCTCCACTTCCCCGGGGCGATGGTGTCCCATGACAGCGCCACCGGCACCCTGTTCTCCTCCGACCTGTTCGGCGGCTTCGTCCCCGACAGCAACGTGCTGGAGTCGGACGATGCCGCCTACATCATCGAGAACGCCCGGCCCTTCCACCAGCACTACATGCCCAGCCGGGAGCTGCTCAGTGCCGGCCTGGCCCGCATCCGCACCCGCTGGAGCCGCATCGAGCGGATCGCCCCCCAGCATGGCCACATCGTTCCCGCCGCCATCGTCGATCAGGTCTTCAGCGCCCTCGGCGCCATGGAATGCGGCGTCTACTGCCTCGCCGACGCCGACCTCGACCTCAAGCGCCTGCTGCGCATCGCCGAGGCCCGGCGGCGTCTCCAGGAGGCCCTGATCCACCAGGGCACGCCCCTGGGGATGGTCCGCGCCATCGGCCACATCCTCGAATCGGCCGGCCAGGCCAGCAGGTGCGAACTGGCCGTGCTGATGCCCGGTGACGGCTGGACCACCTGGTCCACCGAGGCGGACCAGCCCGAACGGCGCCAGCCGACCCCCGGCTGGCACCAGATCTGCCTGATCGGCGAGCCCGCCATGGTGCTGGCCATCCGCGGTCGTGGCGCAGCCCCGCCGTTCGACCCCGACATGGAGCGGATGGTCCGGGAATTCGCCGAGTCGATGCGCCCCTGGGTGGAGCACCTCCTGGAGGATCAGCGCCATGCCCACGAGGTGGCCATCCTCAACACCGCCGCCCTCTGTGATCCGCTCACGGGCCTGGCCAACCGCCGCGCCCTCGACGCATCGCCGCTTCCCGCCAGCTACGCCCTGATCGAGCTGGATCTGGACCATTTCAAGCAGGTCAACGACAGCTTCGGCCACGACGCCGGCGACCGGGTGCTGCGGCAGGTGGCGCGGGTGCTGCGGGAGTCGGTGCGGGAGCAGGACCAGACCTTCCGCCTCGGCGGCGAGGAATTCCTGGTGCTGCTGCCGGAGGCCGACCGGGCCACGGCCCTGCGGGTGGCCGAGCGGATCCGGCTCTCAATGCACCGGCTTGATCTCGCGGGGGACGCCCCGGGCGGACGCCTGACGGTCAGCCTGGGGGTGAGCACGACGGCGGCCGAGCCGGCGGCCGATTTCCCCCGCCTGATGGAGCTGGCCGACCGGGCCCTCTATGCCGCCAAGGCCGCCGGCCGCGACCGGGTCTGGGTCGCCGACGGTCTCGCCCTCAGCAGCCGCTAGGCCGGAACCGGCCGCCAGCGCCCCGCCCGGGAGTACCCTCCCCTTCTGGACTGCCCCTGGCGGCGGCCAGGGATCCCGGCGCTTCAACCACCCCGGGGATCGCAACGACCGTTTGTTCCGGGGGTTGGCGCCTCGCGCCGTGATGGATTCGCAGAGTGCCCGTTCCTTCCTTCGCGACGACCGGTCGGACGCCCGCAGGAAGGCGGCGAGTCTGCGGATCACGGGCACCGATGTGAGCGGCGAGGCCTCCGGGGCCAGCTGCGTGATCACCACCGACAGCGAAGGCCGGCGGCTGGCGCGCCAGTCGAGCCACGTGCAGTCGATTGAACTGCGCACCTACGTCTTCCTGGATTCCCTCCAGCCCCAGCTGGCGTCGTACATGGGCACGGTGTCCCATGGCTTCCTGCCGATCCCCGGCGATGCCTGCCTCTGGCTGGAGGTGTCACCGGGGATGGCGGTGCACCGGGTCACCGACATCGCCCTCAAGGCCAGCACCGTGCGGCTCGGCCAGATGGTGGTGGAGCGGGCCTTCGGCTCCCTGGCCCTCTACCACCGGGACCAGAGCAACGTCCTCCACTCCGGCGACGTGGTCCTGGAGGCGATCGGCAGCCGGGTGGAGCTGCGCAGCCGCTGCGAGGTCACCTGGACCGAGATCATCCGGGCGATCACCCCCGACCACGCCGTGCTGATCAACCGCCAGAACCGCCGCGGCTCGATGATCCAGGCCGGGATGAGCATGTTCATCCTCGAGACCGAACCGGCGGGCTACGTGCTGATCGCCGCCAACGAAGCCGAGAAGAGCTCCAACATCACCGTGGTGGACGTCAAGGCGGTGGGGGCCTTCGGCCGCCTCACCCTGGCGGGCAAGGAGGGCGACGTGGAGGAGGCCGCCGCCGCCGCCATGCGCGCCGTGGCCCAGATCAACGCCGGGGCCCGCGGCTGAACGCCGCCGCATCGCCGCCCGGCCCTCTCAGGCCAGCCCCAGCAGCCGCTTGAGGCCCGGGGCCATCGCCCGGGCCGCCTTGCCGCGGCTGCCGAGCTTGCTCCTGAGGTGCTCGCCCATCGCGGCATAGCTGCAGCCCGCCTCCCGCACATGGAAGATCGGGTCGTAGCCGCCGCCATGGCCGGAGGGCTCCCGCAGGATCAGCCCCCGGCAGAGCCCCTCCGACTCCAGCACCACCGCACCGGTGGGATCGGCCAGGGCCATGGCGCTGACGAAGCTGCCGCCCCGGTAGAGGGAATCGCCCAGTTCGTGCAGCAGTCGGTGGATCTTCTCGTGATCCGTGGGGGCGTAGCGCGCCGAAAACAGGCCGGGGCGGCCGTCGAGGGCATCCACCTCCAGGCCGGAATCGTCGGCCAGCGACCAGGAGCCCGTGAGCGAAGCCACCGTGGAGGCCTTGAGGCGGGCATTCTCCGCGTAGGTGAGGCCCGTCTCCTCGATCTCCAGATCCCTGGGCTGCTGCCGCACCTCCAGACCCACCTCCGGACCGACCCCCTCGAGCATGGCCGTGATCTCGGCCACCTTGTGGGGGTTGCCGCTGGCGATCACCAGGACCGGGGGGGAAGGGGAAAGGGACAAGCCGGGCCCACGGGGGGCCCCATTGTGGTGCAGAGGGGTGCTGGCTGGGGGGTGAAGGGGTGGGGCAGGACGGGTTGAACATTCCACCCCCGGAAAACTCCAGGGTTCCTGCCCCGGGCGGACGATAGGGAATTCGCTCGCGATCGGACGGACGGGCGGAGCAACATTGCGCGACCGGTGACGGTTGGCGGCCGGATTCGCCCTTAGGTTGCCTCCACCCTTTGGGCGCCGGAGGGCGATGCAGTCGAGCCTGGTCCTACAGAACCTTCTCTCCGCGCCGGTTCTCTTCTTCTTTCTGGGAATCCTGGGGGTGCTGGTGGGCTCCGACCTGGAGATCCCCTCGCCGCTGCCCAAGCTCTTTTCCCTCTATCTGCTGCTGGCGATCGGCTTCAAGGGGGGCATGGAGCTGGCCCACAGCGGCCTGGGCCCCCAGGTGCTGCTGACGGTCGGGGCGGCGGTGGCGATGTCGCTGCTGGTGCCGCTGACCAGCTTCCTGTTCCTGCGGCTGCGCCTCGACGGCTACAACGCCGCCGCCATCGCCGCCTCCTACGGCTCGATCAGCGCCGTCACCTTCATCACCGCCGAGAGCTTCCTCAACGTCGTCGAGGTGAATTTCGACGGCTTCATGGTGGCGGCCCTGGCCCTGATGGAATCGCCGGCGATCGTGGTGGGGGTGATCCTGGCCAGGCTCTCGGCCCCCGCGGAGGATGCGGAAATGGCCGGAGAGCAGCAGAACGGCGGCGGCAGTCTGCGCTGGCGGGAGATTCTCCAGGAGGCCTTTCTCAACGGCTCTGTCTACCTGCTGATCGGCAGCCTGGTGATCGGTTATGTGGTGGCGGCCTTCAGTCCGGCGGGTCTGGCGAAGATGGATCCCTTCACCGAGAAACTCTTCTACGGAGCCCTCTGTTTCTTCCTGCTCGACATGGGCATCGTGGCGGCCCAGCGGCTGCGGGACCTGAAGCAGGCGGGGGCCTTCCTGATCGGTTTCTCCCTGCTGGCCCCTCCCCTGCACGCCCTGCTGGGGCTGCTGGTGAGCGTTCTGCTGGGGCTGGGGCAGGGCAACACCCTGCTGTTCATGGTGCTCTGCGCCAGCGCCTCCTACATCGCCGTGCCGGCGGCGATGCGCATGACCGTCCCGCAGGCGAACCCCAGCCTCTACATCTCCACCGCCCTGGGACTCACCTTCCCCTTCAATGTGGTGATCGGGATTCCCCTCTACATGGCGTTGACCCGCCACTTCATTCCTGTCGGCTGAACCCGGCCCCCACCGACCCTTGCCGAACCGTCGCCCCATCCCCATGAAGCGCATCGATCTCTTTCTCAGCGAACGGGAACTGAACCGTGTCTGCCGCACCATCACCACGGCCGGGGCGAAGGGCTATTCGGTGATGAAGCACGTGACGGGCATGGGCCCCTCGGGTGAGATCTCCGAAGCGATGGACTTCAGCGGGCTGGGGGCCAACGCCCACGTGATCGTGTTCGTGGAGGACGAGCTGCTCGGGGCCGTGGGCGCCGCCCTGCGGCCCCTGCTGAAGCGGTACGGGGGGGTCGGGTTCGTCTCCAGCGCCGAGCCGCTGTGAGCCTCCTGGAGGGGCCTGGGACCAGCAGGGGCGGCGCGCGGCGGGGCAGCGATCAACCAAGGCTTACTTTTTGTGTTGCACTGATCAGCTGCCCTTATCAGCCGATCCGGAAACCTTGATGGCCGCCAGGCTCCCAATCGCTTGACGGAGGGTTTGACGGAGGAGCAAGGTTGCACACGAACATTCCACCCCCCTCCTCCAGGAGCAGGTAATGGCAAACGAAACCATGGGCATCGCCCTCGGCATGATCGAGACACGCGGTCTGGTGCCCGCCATCGAAGCGGCTGACGCCATGACCAAAGCCGCCGAGGTGCGCCTCATCGGTCGCGAATTCGTCGGAGGCGGCTACGTGACCGTCCTGGTGCGGGGTGAAACCGGTGCCGTGAACGCCGCCGTCCGTGCCGGCGCCGATGCCTGCGAGCGGGTGGGCGACGGCCTGGTGGCCGCCCACATCATCGCCCGTCCCCACCGTGAAGTGGAGCCGGCGCTGAACAGCAGCTTCGGCCTGGGATCGAAGGACTGAGCGGTCAGCTGACCCTCTGAGTTTTCCATCCGAACCCATCCGAACAATCCCATGAGCAAGAAGTACGACGCCGGGGTCAAGGAGTACCGCGACACTTACTGGACTCCCGATTACGTCCCCCTCGACACCGACCTGCTGGCCTGCTTCAAGTGCACCGGCCAGGAAGGTGTGCCCAAGGAAGAGGTGGCTGCCGCCGTGGCCGCCGAGTCCTCCACCGGCACCTGGTCCACCGTGTGGTCCGAGCTCCTCACCGATCTCGACTTCTACAAGGGCCGCTGCTACCGCATCGAAGACGTCCCTGGTGACAAGGAGTCCTTCTACGCGTTCATCGCCTACCCCCTCGACCTGTTCGAGGAAGGCTCGGTGACCAACGTGCTCACCTCCCTGGTGGGCAACGTGTTCGGCTTCAAGGCCCTGCGTCACCTGCGTCTGGAAGACATCCGCTTCCCGATGGCCTTCATCAAGACCTGCCCCGGCCCGCCGAACGGCATCCACGTCGAACGCGACCGGATGAACAAGTACGGCCGTCCCCTGCTGGGTTGCACCATCAAGCCGAAGCTCGGCCTGTCGGGCAAGAACTACGGCCGGGTGGTCTACGAATGCCTCCGCGGCGGCCTCGACTTCACCAAGGACGACGAGAACATCAACTCTCAGCCCTTCCAGCGCTGGCAGAACCGTTTCGAGTTCGTGGCTGAAGCCGTCCAGCTCGCCCAGGAAGAGACCGGCGAGAAGAAGGGGCACTACCTCAACTGCACCGCCGCCACTCCCGAGGAGATGTACGAGCGGGCCGAGTTCGCCAAGGAACTCGGGCAGCCGATCATCATGCACGACTACATCACCGGTGGCTTCACCGCCAACACCGGTCTGTCGAAGTGGTGCCGCAAGAACGGCATGCTGCTCCACATCCACCGCGCCATGCACGCGGTGATCGACCGCCATCCCAAGCACGGCATCCACTTCCGGGTGCTGGCCAAGTGCCTGCGCCTCTCCGGTGGCGACCAGCTGCACACCGGCACCGTGGTGGGCAAGCTCGAAGGTGACCGTCAGACCACCCTGGGCTTCATCGACCAGCTGCGCGAATCCTTCATCCCCGAAGACCGCACCCGCGGCAACTTCTTCGATCAGGACTGGGGTTCGATGCCCGGCGTCTTCGCCGTGGCCTCCGGCGGCATCCACGTGTGGCACATGCCCGCCCTGGTCGCCATCTTCGGTGACGACTCCGTGCTCCAGTTCGGTGGTGGCACCCACGGTCACCCCTGGGGTTCGGCCGCCGGCGCCGCCGCCAACCGGGTGGCCCTCGAAGCCTGCGTCAAGGCCCGCAACGCCGGCCGCGAGATCGAGAAGGAAGGCCGCGACATCCTCACGGAAGCCGCCAAGCACAGCCCCGAGCTGGCCATCGCCCTCGAGACCTGGAAGGAAATCAAGTTCGAGTTCGACACCGTCGACAAGCTCGACGTCGGCTGATCCGACACCACGGCCCCATGCCCTGCCACCGCTGACCGAGGGTGCTCCCACCCAAGGTCGGCGGGGCCGGGTTCCCCAACCCATTTCCCACAAGGATCCCCATGCCCTTCAAGAGCACCGTGGGTGACTATCAAACAGTCGCCACCCTGGAGACCTTCGGCTTCCTCCCGCCGATGACCCAGGACGAGATCTACGACCAGATCGCCTACATCATTGCCCAGGGCTGGAGCCCCCTGGTCGAGCACGTCCACCCCAGCCGCTCCATGGCCACCTACTGGTCGTTCTGGAAGCTGCCCTTCTTCGGTGAGAAGGATCTCGGTGTGATCGTCAACGAACTGGAGTCCTGCCACCGGGCCTACCCCGACCACCACGTGCGCCTCGTCGGTTACGACGCCTACACCCAGAGCCAGGGCGCCTGCTTCGTCGTGTTCGAAGGCCGCTGATCCAGCGACCACAGCGGATCCCGGCCGGCGGTCGGGATCCATCACTTTTGATCATCCATTCACGGGGCGGACATGGCCAGAACCACCAGTCGGGAAGCAGCACTGGAGCGCCGCAAGGCCCTCACCAACGGCGGCAAGAAAGCCTCCGCCCAGTTCATGTCCTCCCCGGGACGGGTGCGCACGGCCGCTGATGCCCAGCGCACCCGCACCGAAACGGTGAGTGCCGCCCCGGCTGCAGCGGCTCCGGCCCCGACGCCCCAGCGCCCCGCCCCCACGGCGCGTCGCGGCGGTGCCTCCTCCCTGACCTCCTCCTCGGCTTCCGGCCATCGCAGCAACGCCAAGCCGTTGGCGAACCCAAGCCGGAACCTGGTGCTGGAGCGCCGTGAGGCCCTCTCCCGCCGCGGCAAGCGGGCCGACACCTCCAGTGACCGCACCCGCCAGGAGGTGATGCGCGCCACCAAGGCCAGCGCCCCCGCCACCACGGTCGCGGCCGCCACACCGGCCCCCGCCGCCGCCGCCACCCCTTCGTCCTCCGGTCTGGGCGCGTCCCTGGCCAACCGCCAATCGCGCAATGGCGAGCGCCGCAACGGCACCCCCAAGCGCACCGCCCAGCACAACCCCAGCCGGGCCATCGTCATGGCCCGCCGCGAAGCCCTCTCCAAACGGGGCAAGTCCGCCAGCGCCCCCACCAGCTCCGTCGCCGCCTCGGTGGCCCGCCAGTCCAACCCGGACATGAGCAGCCGCGAGCTGGCCCAGAAGGTGCGTGAGCTCAAGTGCAAGGTCGGCTCCGCCGGCAGCTCCCGCAGCGGCGGCTCCCGCCCCACCGGCCCCCGCCGCGGCCAGGCCAAGATCGAGGCCGCCGCAGATGCCCACTGGAAAGTCGGCGTGAGCGAGACGGTCCGGGGCCAGGTGGTCACCGGCACCCAGGCCAACCGCTCCCTCAAGACCACCGGCAACGAGGCCAGCACCTGCCGGCCCGTCACCGGCACCGAGTACCTGGGTGCCGAGATCTTCCGCACCTTCTGCCAGAGCGATCCCACCCCCCTGCAGCCCGCCAAGGTGCGGGTCAGCGCCACCACCCACGGCAACCGGGTGACGGGCAACGAGGTGGGCCGTTCCGAGAAGGTCACCGGCGACGAACCCGGCACCTGCAAGAACGTCACCGGCACCGAGTACATCTCCGCCAACCAGAGCGCCGCCTGGTGCGGCACCACCAGCCCCTCCCCCCGCAAGGTGGGCCTGACCCGCACCACCGCGGGCCGGCCGGTCTCCGGCGTGATCGTGGAACGCTCCGAGCGGGTCACCGGCAACGAGCCCGGCGCCAATCGCCAGCTCACCGGCACCCAGTACGTGGGTGACCAGTCGGAGGTGCCCGGACGCGCCCCGGCCAAGGTCAGCAGCCTGCACACCCTGCGGGGCACCGGCATCACCGGCACCCATGTGGGCCGCAGCGAGCACGTCACCGGCGACGAGCCGGGCTCCTGCCGCCTGGTCACCGGCGACGAGTACATCGGCACCCAGCAGTACGAACAGTTCTGCGGCACCAAACCGGCCCCCGAAGCCGCCAAGGTGGGCTTCAGCGTCACCAACAAGGCGATGGTGGTGAGCGGCACCCGCACCGGCCGCTCCGAGAAGGTCACCGGCGATGAGCCCGGCACCTGCAAGGCCGTCACCGGCACCCCCTACGCCGGCATGGAGCAGGCCGGCACCTGGTGCTCCTCCAACAAGGTGGCCGAGATCCGCCAGCGCACCCCCGTTCGCATGGGCACCGTGATGACCGGGATTCAGCCCGGCATCGGCGGTGTCATGACCGGCGCCGAGCGCGGCGCCTGTGAGGACATCACCGGCACCCCCTACATCGGCGGTGACCAGCTGAACGAGGCCTGCGGCGCCGCCACCAGCCAGGACGCCGATTTCCCCCAGCCCCTCAGCGCCCAGCCCTGGCAGCAGTTCAGCGTCCAGTCCCCGGCCCGGGCTGCCCAGAGCTCCCGCCAGCGCCCCGGTGGCGTCACCGGCAACAGCTACGAGCAGGGCAACCGCATCACCGGCCCCTTTGACATGGCCGCCGACAAGGTGACCGGCACCGAGCAGTTCCGCTTCGATCGTCCTGGCCAGGAGCGCGTGCGGCTGCAGCAGCCCCAGGCGCCCGTGACCGTGGATGAGGACGCCCGTCCCACCTCCCGCGTCACCGGCGAGGGCATCTCCGCCGGCCTCAACATCACCGGCGACGACTGGGATCGGGGCAAGCACGTCACCGGCACCGAAGGGGCCTCGGCCCGCCGTCGCAACCCCAGCCGCGTCGGCCCGATGTCGGCGATGCCCGGCTTCCAGAACAAGCGCAACGAGGCGCTGCCCGAGCCCACCAACAAGATCACCGGATCCAGCGGCAGCACCAGCGCCGGCTCCCTGATCACGGTCTCCGGCGGAGCCCGCGGCTGAACCCCTGATGCCCCGCCGCCCGGCCCCCACGATCCGTCCCCTCGCTCCGAGAGCCCCCCGGCGCCGTCCCGATGCCCCCTCCGGCGCCGATCTCTCCCGGCGCCTGGCGGCGGTGCGGCTCGGCCAGGGAACCACCGGCAGCGCCCATCCGCTCACCGACCACGCGGCCAACGCCGCCCTGGAGAGCTACGACCGCGGCGTCAAGGACGCCTTCGACCGGATCGTGCCCGTGCTCAAGCGGCTCTCCGCCCTCCAGCACGAGGATGACTTCGTCGAGCGGGCCCAGGCCCTGGCCCAGGCGGAGCTGGGCTTCAGCCTGCCCCTGCCGATCCTGGAGAAGGCCTGGGTCAGCCAGCTCGACATGCGCAGCCTGTTCGCCTGGTGCGTCTTCGAGACCTACGAACAGACCAGCGACGGCTTCTTCCGCGACGATCCGCTGCATGGCCAGCCCGGCAGCGCCGCCGCCGAGGACTTCGACGCCTTCCTGCTCTCCTGCGGCTTCCACCTGCTGGATGTGACCCCCTGCGCCGATGGTCGCCTGGCCCATGCCATCGCCTTCGCCCTGCGGCTGCCCTTCAGCTCGGTGCGGCGCCGTCCCCATGCCGGGGCCCTGTTCGATGTGGAGAACACGGTCAACCGCTGGGTCAAGACCGAGCACCGCCGCTACCGGGAGGGCATCCCCAACCCCGCCCACGACGACACCCGTTACCTGAAGGTGGTGCTCTACCACTTCAGTTCCCTCGACCCGACCCACGAGGGCTGCGCCGCCCACGGCAGTGACGACGCCCTGGCGGCCAGCTGCGGACGCCAGCGGCTGATGGACTTCCAGCAGGCCGTGGAGAACAGCTTCTGCTGCGGCGCCTCCGTCGACCTGCTGCTGCTGGGCATCGACACCGACACCGACGCCATCCGGGTGCACGTGCCGGGCATGGACGGCAGCACCCGCCTCGATCAGTGGCTCGATGCCGCCACCGTGTACGAGGCCACGCGCCACCTGCACCCCGAAGAGGCCCGTCGCCGGATCGCCGAGCTGGCGGAAGCCGCTGCGGCCAGCACGCCGGATCCCGGCATGGTGCGCCTGATCGCCCGGCTGCTGGAGCACAACATCTCCCAGATCGACTACGTGCGCCAGTACCACGACGGCCACTACGCCGATGCGGGCCATGCCGAGCGGTTCATCGGTGTGGGCATCGGCTTCAAGGAGATCCACCTGCGCAACCTCACCTACTTCGCCTACATGGACACGGTCGAGGAGGGCGCCCCCGACATGGACGTGGGGGTGAAGATCTTCAAGGGCCTCAATGTCTCCCGGGGCCTGCCGGTGCCCGTGGTGGTGCGCTTCGACTACAACGGCAAGGTGCCCGGCGCCCGGGAGCGGGCCGTGCGCCATGCCCAGCGGGTGCAGGAGGCGATCGAGAACCGTTATCCCGACCTCTTCGCCCAGGGCCTGCTCCATGCCCTGCTGACCGTGCGCGACCAGGAGCGCCACACGCCCGCCGAAGCGGTAGGTTCCACGATCAGCCTCACCACCGCAGGAGGGCACTGACCATGTTGATCTGCAAGGTGGTCAAACCCCTGGTCTCCACCAACCGCATCCCCGATTTCGAGCACAAGCACCTGCAGGTGGTGCAGGACGGCAGCACCCAGAAGGTGGCTGTGGACGCGGTGGGCTGCATCCCGGGCGACTGGGTGATCTGCGTCGGCAGCTCCGCCGCCCGGGAGGCGGCGGGCAGCAAGTCCTATCCCAGCGACCTCACGATCGTGGGGATCATCGACCACTGGGATCCCGACGCCGGCAAGGCCACCCCGCCACCGAGCGGCACCCCCACCGGCGGACCGGCACCCCAGGGAGGAAAGGCCTGATGGAGATCATGCAGGTCACCGGCTCCCTGGTCTGCACCCAGCGGGTGCCAGGCCTCGAGCACTGGAACCTGCGGGTGCTGCGCAGCCCCAAAGGCAAGCTCAGCGTCGCCGTCGATCCGGTCGGGGCCTCCCCCGGCAACTGGGTCTTCACCGCCAGCGGTTCGGCCGCCCGCTTCGCCTGCGGCAACCCCGAAACGCACACCGATCTCACCATCGGCGGCATCATCGACTTCTGGGAGCCGGACGGGTAGGCGCCCCTCCCATCGCCTCCACGACCGTTCCCCCTCCCCCCGTCCGTCCCATGGCCAGCCGCACCCCCCGCTCCGGTCCCGACGCCACCCCCACGCCGGCCCCGGCCCCCCCACCGGCGGCACCGTCGGCCGCTCCAGCAGCGGCAGCCGGGGCGGCGGCCGCTGGCGGCAGCCCGCCGGCCCTGCCACCGGCGGCGGTGACCAAGCCAGCGGCCGTGGCCAAGCCGGCGGTCCCCAAGCCGGCGGCCGCCACCCGGGCCCCACGGGCGGCCCGCTCCAGCCCGGCGACCCGGCAGCCGCGCC
>NZ_JAFKRJ010000035.1:0-54061 GCF_019038515.1 Synechococcus sp. CCAP 1479/10
GCGGTCGTCCTCGGAGATGTCCCAGAAGACGTAGGCCCACTGGGGATCGCGGGGCAGGAAGACGACGCGGGTCTCGGCGGCCGGCCGCGGCGCCGGGGCCATCTCGGCCTCGATGGCGGCCACCGGCCGGGGGGCCGCCTCGGGGGCCGCCGCCTCGGGGCTGTCGCCCGAGCGATCGGCGATGGCCCCGGCCAGCGAATCCCTGTCCTGGGCGCTGTAGCGATGGATCCCCAGGGTCCTGGCGAGCTCGCGCAGCTGGCGCATGCTGAGGCTGGCCAGGTTCGCGAGCGGGTTGGTCCTGGCCATGCTATTTCAAGAATCGTTACATCCCATGATCGCCGATGGGATCGGTCGGGATCGCCCCTGTCAGCGGATCGCGACATCGCCGGAACGGGCCTGATCCACCGGCGGCAGCTGCACCACCCCCCGCATGGGTTCGGCCCCCGGTCGCTCCGGGGGCCGGGTCGGGCGGTCCGGCAGCGACGCCAGCACGGCCGAGACCGCCAGCAGCCCCCCCAGCAGCAGCCAGAGGCGCCAGCGACGCGGCAGGACCAGGGCGCTGCGGCCCCCCTGCCCCCGGCGCCGTGTGCCGTCCGCGACCCGGCGCGCCCTGCCGATGCCCAGCGGCTCTCCGCAACGGGCACAGACCATGCGACCCGCCAGGCTGCGGTCGGCTCGCACAGCCCAACTGCCGCACCTCGGACAGCCCATTCGTCACCCGATCCATCAGCTCCCCATGGTGACGGAATGACCTAGAGCAGCGTCGGATCGGCGCCGGCGGGCCGCTCGGCCGGTGGCAGATCGGCCATCAGCCGGAAATCCTCGAAGGCGAAACCCGGTCCCACGCAGCAGTGCAGCAGGCTCCATCGCCCCCGGCTGCGGGCCGCCTGCCACCACCCCGCCGGCACAATCTGCAGCGGACCCGGACCCGGATCCCCGGCCTCAGCGAGCGGGCCCAGCAACAGCCGCTCGGCCGTGCCGCCCCCGGGCGGCAGCCGCCAGAGGTCGAGGGGGTCGCCGCCGGCGTGGTGCCAGACCTCATCCGCCCCCGCCACCTGATGCCAGCGGCTGAGCTGGCCCTCCGTCAGCAGGAAGGCGATCACCGTGAGTCCGGCGCGCTGCCGCCCGTCCTCGGCCCGGCACACCTGAGCGGGTGAGCGGTGCAGCTCCCGATACCAGCCCCCCTCCGGGTGGGGCTGCAGGTCGAAGCGGGCGATCAGCGCCTCCGGACTGGAACGCATGGCCTGGCGGACGGGAGAGGGTCGCTGCCGATGATCCCGCGGCGACGGCCAACCGGAGTAGAACATCCGTACTAGCTCCCTTGTTCTGCCGGCCCGATGCTTCCCCTGCCTCCCCAGTCACCGCTGCCCCTGCGGGAGGGGGCGGCGGCGCTCTTCTGCCTGCTGGCCACGGAAGCCATCAGCGCCGGTTTCCCCAGCCCCGCCGACGACTACGTGGAGGCCCGCATCGACCTCAATCTGGAGCTGATCCCCCGCCCGCTGTCCACCTTCTTCATGCGCGTCAGCGGCGATGCCATGCGGGGCGACGGCATCGTCGACGGCGACCTGCTGGTGATCGACCGCAGCGTCGACTCCCGGCCCGGCATGGTGGTGGTGGCGGTGCATGCCGGCGCCTTCCTGCTGCGCCGTCTGGCCCGGCGCGGCGGTGCGCTGTGGCTGGTGGCCAGCGACGGCACCAGTCCGCCCCTGCTGCTCACCGGCGACGAAGGGGGCGGCGCGGAGGGGAGCGACGCAGGGGGCGCCGAGCTGTGGGGCGTCGTGATCCACGCCGTGCATCACCTGGCGGGCGCCCCCTCCAGGCGTCACTGATCGGCGTCAGCCAGCGGCGTCAGGGGTCGGCGCGGTGGGGCAGGGCGCGCGAATCGGTGGGACGGGCGGGAGGGGTCATCAGCAGGCCGCGCCGACGCAGCTCACGGCGGAATTCGCCGGCCAGTCCGTCCGCCATCCAGAGCTTGCGCAGGTGGCCGAAGATCACCATGCAGCGCAGGGCGATGGTGACGCAGACAAGCACCTGCAGGCAGAGTTTCAGCACGGTGGGAGCAGCTGCGGCGCTGTGCTGGGGGCAGCCTAGGGGCGCCGGCGGCGAGCGGCCGCCGGGGGCCGGCCGGGAAACGCCGTCCAGGCGTCATGCTGGGGGCGATGAGCGGCAACGCCGCCCCAGCCTGCTTCGATGATCGAGCCCCTGCCGGAGCTGAGCACCGCCGAACTGGAGACCCTGCTGGCGGCCCTCGATCCGCTCCTGGACGGCTTCGGCGAAGGGGGCTCCTGCCTGGATGACGCCAGCGCCTTCCTCGAGCGGCTGGGCATCGGCCAGCAGGGCGACGACGGGGGCACCCCCTCCCCCCTGCTGCAGTGGCTGGAAAGCTGGCGGGCCGCCGGCGGCAACCGGGCGACCCTGCGGCTGATGGTGCAGACCCTGCTGACGGGACGCCAGGAGGAACCGCCGGCCTGACGGAGCGCCGGATCGGCCGGACGGGTCAGGCGCGCCAGAGGGCATCGGCCATGCGAGCCGTCTGCACGATCGGCCCGACGTCGTGCACGCGCAGCACGTCGGCACCGGCGGCGATGGCCTGGCCACAGACCGCCGCCGTGCCCCAGAGGCGGGCCCGGGGGCGGGGCTCGGCCAGCACCTCACCGATGAAGCGCTTGCGGGACGGCCCCACCAGCAGGGGAAAACCCTCGGCCCGCAGCAGGGCCAGACCCCGCAGCAGGGCGAGGTTGTGGGCGGTGGTCTTGGCGAAGCCCAGCCCCGGATCCCAGAGGATCCGCTCCGCACGCACCCCCGCCGCCAGGGCCCGATCGGTGGCCTGCAGCAGCTCCTGCCGCACCTCGGCGACCACGTCGCCGTAGCGGGCCAGGCCATCCATGGTGCGGCTGTCGCCGCGGCTGTGCATCAGCACGCAGGGGCAGTCCGCCGCCGCCACCACCGCCAGCAGGTCGGGATCGCGCCGGCCGGCGCTGACGTCATTGATCCAGTGGGCCCCGGCGGCCAGGGCCGCTGCCGCCACCGGGGCGCGGAAGGTGTCGATCGACAGCAGGGGGCCGCCGGCCACCGGGGGCGGCAGGGAGGCCAGGATCCGCCGCAGGACGGGCAGCACCCGGGCGATCTCGGCCTCGGCATCGATCTCGGTGGCCCCGGGGCGGGTGCTCTGCCCCCCCAGATCGAGCAGGTCGGCCCCCTGGCGATGCAGCAGGCGGGCCTGGCGCAGGGCCGCCTCGGGGGCCTGGTAACGGCCACCGTCGCTGAAGGAATCGGGGGTGAGGTTGAGAACCCCCATCACGAGGGTGCGGTCCCCCCAGCGGAACCCGGGCGGGGCGGCGACGGGGCCGGCGGGGCTCACGGGGAGCGGAGCGGAGGCCAGGGGCTCAGGCCGCCACCGGCACCTGGTAGTTGGCGATGCGGGCGAAGCTGACCGGATCGAGGGAAGCGCCCCCCACCAGCACGCCGTCGATGTCGCTCTGGGCCATCAGCATGTCGATGGTGGCGGGGTTGACCGAACCGCCGTACTGCACGATCACCTCGGGATGGCCCACCCAGCCGCGGATCAGGCCGCAGATGCGGTTGGCCTCCTCGGCGGCGCAGGTCTTGCCGGTGCCGATCGCCCAGATGGGCTCATAGGCGACGATCAGGCGCAGGGGGTCGATGCCCTCCAGCCCCTGTTCCACCTGGCGGTGGATCACCCGCTCGGTCTCGCGGGCCTCGCGCTGGTCGTCGCTCTCGCCCACGCAGAGGATCGGGATCAGCCCCGACTTCTGGGCCGTGCGGGCCCGCAGGTTGATCTGCTCGTCGGTTTCGCTGAAGTACTTGCGGGGCTCGCTGTGGCCCACGATCGCGTGGGTGACGCCATGCTCGAGCAGCATCGGCGCCGAGATCATGCCGGTGTAGGCGCCGCTCTCCTCCCAGTGGACGTTCTGACCGGCGATGGCGACACCGGCGCCGGCCAGGTGACGGCAGAGGGTGGGGATGGCGGTGAACGGCGGGGCCAGCACCACCTCCCTGTCCTCGGGCAGATCGGCGATCAGGGGCCGGAAGGTGGCCGCAAACGCCCGCGCCTCGGCGCAGGTCATGTGCATCTTCCAGTTGCCTGCGATGACGGCCTTGCGCACGTGGTCTCCCGGCAGCGACATTCGAGGCAGGTTAAGGCGTGAGCCTGCCGTCCCCCCCGCGGTCCCGCCGCGGGGAGAGCATCAGCACCTCCCGGCCGTCGATGGCCACGGCGTCGCCCGGGGCCAGCTGGCGACCGCGCCGGGTCTCGATGGCGCCGTTCACGGTCACGTCCCCCCGCTGAATGCGTTGCTTGGCCTCGCCGCCGGTGCCGACGAGGCCCTGCCATTTGAGGAACTGATCCAGCTTCACCGTCGGGGGGCGCCCGGAGAGCGCTGATAGGGTTCGTCGATGCTTGCACCCTCGCCGGCCGGCTTCCGCAGGCTCTGGCCGCTGCTGAAGCCCCACCGGCGACCCCTGCTGCTCGGGGGGTTGTGCATGCTGGTGTTCGTGGGCTGCTGGCCCCTGCTGGCCTGGCTGGCGGGCCAGCTGATCCCCGCCATCGGCGCCGGCGACTTCGCCAAGGTGCTGCGCAGCGTGGCGGCGGCGCTGGCCGTGTTCCTGGTGCAGAAGATCGCCCAGTTCGGCCAGGACACCCTGCTGGCGGGCCCGGCCCTGCGGGTCAGCCAGGAGCTGCGGCGGCAGCTGTTCGCCCGCCTGCAGCGGCTCGACTTCGGCGCCCTGGAGAAACTCTCCGCCGGCGATCTCACCTACCGCCTCACCGAAGACGCCGACCGGGTCGGTGAGGTGATCTACAAGACGATCCAGGACACCACCCCCAGCGCCCTGCAGCTGGTGGTGGTGCTGGGCTACATGATCTGGCTGGACTGGCCCCTGGCCCTGGCCACCCTGCTGCTGGCGCCGCTGGTGGCGCTGATGGTGAGCGCCTTCGGGGCCCGGGTGATGACCGCCGCCGAACGCAGCCAGAAGCAGGTGAGCGATCTGGCGGCCCTGCTGGGTGAGGCGATCGGCGGCCTGCCCCTGGTGCGGGCCTTCGCCGCCGAACCCTGGCTGCAGGAGCGCTTCGACACCGAGATCGACCTGCACCGCCGCGCCCGCTACCGCACCCTCGAGCTGCTGGCGCTGCAGCATCCGGTGGTGGGCTTCATCGAAGCGGCCGGGATCCTCTCGGTGCTGCTGATCGGGGCGGCGCGCATCAAGGCCGGCGGCCTCGACAGCCAGGGCTTCAGCAGCTATGTGGCGGCCCTGCTGATGCTGATCGATCCGATCTCCCACCTCACCACCAACTTCAACGAGTTCCAGCAGGGCCAGGCCTCGCTGCGGCGGCTGCGGGCGATCGAGAACGAGCCGGTGGAACCGCCCGACCACCCCGGGGCCAGGCCCCTGGGGACCGTGTCCGGGGAGCTGGTGCTGGACGGGGTGAGCTTCGGCTACCAGAGCGGCACCCCGGTGCTGCGCCAGCTCGACCTCCACATCCTTCCGGGCCAGGTGGTGGCCCTGGTGGGGCCCTCCGGCGCCGGCAAGAGCACCCTGTTCTCCCTGCTGCTGCGCTTCAACACCGCCCAGAGCGGCCGGGTGCTGCTCGATGGCCAGAACCTGGCCGACCTGCGGGCCCGGGACCTGCGCCGGGCCGTGGCCCTGGTGCCCCAGCAGAGCAGTGTCTTCTCCGGCACCGTGGCCGAGGCGATCGCCTTCGGGCGTCCCGCCAGCGCCGAGCAGATCCGCGAGGCCGCCCGGCTGGCCAACGCCGCCGACTTCATCGAGAGCCTGCCCGGCGGCTACGACAGCCGCATCGAGGAGCGGGGCAGCAACTTCTCCGGAGGCCAGCTGCAGCGGCTGGCGATCGCCCGGGCGGTGCTGGGGAATCCGGCGGTGATGCTCCTGGACGAAGCCACCAGTGCCCTGGATGCGGAGGCCGAGGAGGCCGTGCAGCAGGGCCTGCAACAGGCCATGGCGGGCCGCACCGTGCTGGTGATCGCCCACCGGCTCGCCACCGTGCAGGAGGCCGACCTGATCGTGGTGCTCGACGGCGGCCGCATCGTCCAGCAGGGCAGCCACGACGAACTGATGGCCAGCGGCGGCCGCTACCGCGAGCTCTGCGAACGCCAGTTCATCCGCCTGGAGGCCTGAGCCCGCCACCTAGGCTGCATCCGCACCGAGTCCAGAACCTTGCAGACCCCCAGCCAGCAACCGCCCGTGCTGACCTTCGAGGGCAAGCGTTACGACCTCAACGGCCTGCCCGACGACGTCAAGGAGATGGTGCGGGGCATGCAGGTGGCCGATGCCCAGCTGCGCATGCATGAGGACACCCTCAAGGTGCTGGCGGTGGGCCGCCAGGCCATGGCCATGCAGCTGAACGAGCGGCTCCAGGGGATCCCGACCCTGGAGGAGCCGGCCTGAGGCCGCCGGGGATCAGCCCAGGGGGGCCAGATCCTCGAAGCGGAACACCTGGCGGCCGGCGGGAGTCTCGCCATGGGCTTCCGTCTCCACCACCCGCTCGCTCAGCACCCAGGGGCCCTCGCCGGCCAGGGGCACGAAGGTGTCGGTGAAACGGCTGGTGCCGCCGCGGGCCTCGCCGGTGGCGGGGTCGCTGTAGCGGCTCGTGTAGCTGTGGCTGAGGTAGCCGTTGCCGGTGTCGGTGACGCTCTCGGTGAAGATCGTCACCACGGTGCCGTGGATGTGGCGGTGCACCATCGTCACCACGTTGTCCTTGATGCGGTAGCGGTCGCCCTCGGCCTTGCCGCCCATGATCACCTCGGTCCCCACCGCATCGGTGTCACCGGCGGTGAAGGTGTTGGCGCCATGGGTCTGCTCGAAGGGGCGCCGCACCCGGTGAATCGCCACCTCCCACAGCTGGGAGGCGACCGCCTTGTGCACCTCCTCGTCGCTGAGGCCCTCCACGGTCGCCTTCAGGTCGGCGCCGACCTGGAAGGTGCCCTCGAGGCGCCGGTCGTCCTGCTCCCAGACGCAGCGACCGGTGTAGCCGCCGAAGCCCGGCTCCCAGGTGTAGCGATTCTCGTAGGCGGCGCGGAAGGCCTCGCGCAGGTCGGAGCCGGGGGCGACGGGATGGGCGGCCAGGGTGCTGGTCACGGAGTCACGGGCGATCGGGCGTTCACCCTACCCAGGGCGGGTGGATGTCCTGCAGGGCCGCCACCTCCACCTGCTGCTGCTGCTGCAGGGCGGCGATGGCCTCCACGGCGGCCCGGGCCGCGGCCATGGTGGTGACGGTGGGCACGGCGTAGTCGAGGGCGGCCAGGCGCAGGTAGCGGTCGTCGTGGGCGGCCTGGCGGCCCACCGGTGTATTGACCACCAGCTGCACCAGGCCCGAGCGGATCGCATCCTCGATGTTGGGCCGGCCCTCGTGCACCTTGAGCACCGGCGTCACCTCCAGGCCGGCCTGGCTAAGCATCGCGGCGGTGCCGTTGGTGGCGGTGAGGGTGAATCCCGCCGCCAGCAGGGCGCGGGCCACCGGCACCAGGGCGGGCTTGTCGCGGTCGTGGGTGGAGAGGAACACGCTGCCGCTGGTGGGCAGGGGTTCGCCGGCGGCGAGTTCGGCCTTGGCGTAGGCCAGGCCGAAGCTGGCGGCGATCCCCATCACCTCGCCGGTGGAGCGCATCTCCGGGCCCAGCAGGGTGTCGGCGCCGGGGAAGCGCTTGAAGGGCAGCACCGCCTCCTTCACGGTCTGCCGTGGCGGCCGCGGCTCGGCCAGCAGGCCCAGCTCCGTGAGGGTGCGACCGGCCATCAGCTGGCTGGCGATCTTGGCCAGGGGCACGCCAGTGGCCTTGGCCACGAAGGGCACGGTGCGAGAGGCCCGCGGGTTGGCCTCGATGATGAACACGGTCTCGTTGCCGGCGCCATCGTTCTGCACGGCGAACTGGAGGTTGATCAGGCCGCGCACCTCCAGCGCCAGGGCCAGCTCCGTGCTCCAGCGGCGGATCGTGGCCAGGGCCTGGGGCCCCAGGGACACCGAGGGCAGGGCGCAGGCGGAGTCGCCGGAGTGGATCCCGGCCGGCTCGATGTGCTCCATCAGGCCGCCGATCACCACCGTCCCCTCCCGGTCGCAGAGGGCGTCCACGTCCACCTCGATGGCGTTCTCCAGGTACTGGTCGATCAGCACGGGGTGGTCGGGCTCCACCTGGACGGCCTCCACCATGTAGCGGTTGAGTTCCTCCTCGTCGAAGACCACCTCCATGGCCCGGCCGCCGAGCACGTAGCTGGGGCGTACGACGACGGGGTAACCGACGGCCGCCGCCACCGCCCGGGCCTCCCCGTCGGTGCGGGCCAGGCCGTTGCGGGGCTGGCGGATGTCCAGCTGGCGCAGGATCGCCTCGAACTGCTCCCGGTCCTCGGCCCGGTCGATCGATTCGGGCGAGGTGCCCCAGAGCCGGGTGCCGGTGGCGCGGCCCTCTTCGCTCTCCAGCCAGCGCAGCAGCGGGATCGCCAGCTTCAGGGGCGTCTGGCCGCCGAACTGGACGATCACCCCCTCCGGTTTCTCCGCCTCGATGACGTTGAGCACATCCTCCAGGGTGAGGGGCTCGAAGTAGAGGCGATCGCTGGTGTCGTAGTCGGTGGAGACCGTCTCCGGGTTGCTGTTCACCATCACGGTGGCGAACCCGGCCTGCCGCAGGGCGAAGGAGGCGTGGCAGCAGCAGTAGTCGAACTCGATGCCCTGGCCGATGCGGTTGGGGCCGCCCCCCAGGATCATCACCTTGCGGCGGGTCTCGGGGGTCACCTCGTCCTCGGGGGCCAGCAGGGTGAGGGAGCCGTCGGCCTCGAGCCGCTCCAGGGGGCGCTCGTAGGTGGCGTAGTGGTACGGCGTGGAGGAGGCGAATTCGGCGGCACAGGTGTCGACCGTCTTGAACACGGCCCGGACCCCCAGGGCCTGGCGACGGCGGCGCACCGAGAGCTCGTCGCTGCCGGTGGCCCAGGCGATCTGGCGGTCGGAGAAGCCGGTCTGCTTGAGCTCCAGGAGGTCGGCGGCGCCGATGGCGTCGAGGGAACGGCCCCGCAGCAGCGTGGTTTCCACCGTCAGGATCCGGCGCAGCTTGGCCAGGAACCAGGGGTCAATGGCGCTGAGCCGGTGGATCTCGTCGTCGCTGCGGCCGGCCACCATGGCGGCGCGCACGTCGTGGATCCGATCCGGGGACGGGGTACGCAGGCGGCGCTCCAGTTCGGCGGGATCCTGGGGGTGGTCAGGGCGGTCGCAGCCCCAGCCCCCATGGCCCGTCTCCAGGGAGCGCAGGGCCTTCTGGAAGGATTCCTCGAAGCTGCGGCCGATGGCCATGGCCTCACCCACCGATTTCATCGAGGTGGTGAGCACCGCCGGCGAGCCGCGGAACTTCTCGAAGGCGAAGCGGGGGATCTTGGTGACGACGTAGTCGATCGTCGGTTCGAAACAGGCCGGCGTGGCCCCGGTGATGTCGTTGACGATCTCGTCGAGGGTGTAGCCCACCGCCAGGCGGGCGGCGATCTTGGCGATCGGGAAGCCGGTGGCCTTGCTGGCCAGGGCCGAGCTGCGGCTGACGCGGGGGTTCATCTCGATCACCACTACATCCCCGTTGGCGGGATTGATGGCGAACTGGATGTTGCTGCCGCCGGTGTCGACGCCGATCTCGCGGATGATGGCGATCGACTGGTCGCGAAGCCGCTGGTACTCCCGGTCGGTGAGGGTCTGGGCGGGGGCGACGGTGATCGAATCGCCGGTGTGGACCCCCATCGGATCGAGGTTCTCGATCGAGCAGACGATCACCACGTTGTCGGCGGTGTCGCGCATCACCTCGAGCTCGAATTCCTTCCAGCCCAGCAGGGATTTCTCGATCAGGATCTGGGAGACGGGGCTGGCCTCAAGACCGCTCTTGCAGAAGGCCTGGAATTCCTCAGGGTTGTAGGCGATGCCGCCGCCCGATCCCCCCAGGGTGAAGGCCGGCCGGATGATGCGCGGGTAGGTGCCGATCTCCTCGCCGACGCGGATCGCTTCCTCGAGGTCGTTGGCGATTCCTGACGGACAGACGGCCACGCCGATGCGGGCCATCGCCTCCTTGAACAGCAGCCGGTCCTCCGCCTTGCGGATCGCCGCCAGGTCGGCACCGATCAGCTCGACGCCGTAGGCGGCCAGGGTGCCGTTCTCCGCCAGGGCGACGGCCAGGTTGAGGGCGGTCTGGCCGCCCATGGTGGGCAGCAGGGCATCCGGACGCTCCAGCTCGATCACCCGGGCCACCACCTCGGGGGTCAGGGGCTCGATGTAGGTGCGATCCGCCAGGTCCGGATCGGTCATGATCGAGGCCGGGTTGGAGTTCACCAGCACCACCTCGTAGCCCTCGGCCCGCAGGGCCTTGCACGCCTGGGTGCCGGAATAGTCGAACTCGCAGGCCTGGCCGATCACGATCGGTCCCGACCCCAGCAGCAGGATGCGCCTCAGATCCGTGCGGCGGGGCATAGGGCGTGGTCGGTCAAACCCGCCCAGCCTCTCACGGTCGCCGTCCCGACCGGCCCCCCGCACCGCTGGCACCGCAGGCAATCGCTAATCTGACGGGATACCTTCGCCCGAGACGCCGCCGATGAGCGAACTCCAGCGCCTGAAGGGGTTGCTGCCCCCTGAGATGCAGAGCTGGGTGTTCGTGGAAGCGGCGGCCTCCGTCGATCCTCCCCTGATCACCATCGAGGAGATCGGCCGCGACGAGGTGGAGATCCAGGTGGATCTCGAGAAATGGGACGCCCTCGCCCTCGACCACCGCAACCTGCTCTTCTGGCACGAGGTGGGCCGCGTCCAGAACGACGCCATCCCGCGGGACGGCTGGGAGATGGCCGCCCTGGCCATCGGCCTGGGGGGCGCCATCGGCGAGCTGTGGGTGCAGGACGGCCTGCTGCTGGTGATGGCCCTGGGGCTGTCGGGCTTCGCCGGCTACCGCCTCTACCTCAAGAACAACTCCGAGAAGCGTCTCCAGGACGCGATCCTGGCCGACGAGCGGGCCATCGATCTGGCCTGCCGCTTCGGCTACAGCCTGCCCAACGCCTACAAGAGCCTGGGGGGCGCCCTCAAGGAGCTGGTGGAGCAGACCCGCAAGAAGCGCCGCCGCACCTTCTACGAAGACCGCCTCGAGGCCCTGCGCAAGAGCGCCGGCAAGGCCCGGGCCGAGATGGCCCAGCAACAGGGCTCCCGCCAGTCGGTCACCAGTGAGAACGTCTATGGATAGCCGCGACCTGGCCCTGCTCGCCGCCGAGGCCTGCGACGACCGCAAGGCCGTCGACATCCGTCTGATCCGGGTCGATGAGGTGTCCTCCCTGGCCGACTGGTTCGTGATCTGCAGCGGCCTCAGTGACGTGCAGGTGCGGGCCATCGCCCGCTCGGTGGAAGACCGGCTCGAAACCGACGCCACGCGCCTGCCCCTGCGGCGCGAGGGCCAGAGCGAAGGCCGCTGGGTACTGCTGGATTACGGCGAGCTGATCGTGCACGTGCTCACCCCCCAGGAACGCAGCTACTACGACCTCGAGTCCTTCTGGGGCCATGGCGAGCAGGAGCGCTACGTCGGCGCCCCGGTCGAGGTGGGTGGCACCGGCCCGGTCGGCGGCTGAGGGACGCAGCGATGGCCGCCGGCGTTCCGAGCCTGCCCAGCCAGGACACCCCCTGCCCGGTGCCCCCGGCCCAGCGCCCCCTGCAGGAGTACGACCAGCTCAGCCGCTCCTGGTTCTTCCACTGGCCCGCCAACGGCCCGGCGGGACTGTGGCGCGCCCTGGGACTCGCCTGGCTTCTCTCCTTCCCACCGGCGCTGCTGGTGGCCGGCGGCAGCATTCCGCTGCGCCACGACCCCGTCCGCCTGGTGATCGCCGCGGCCACCGCCGCCGTGCTGCTGCCGATGGTGCTGCTGCTGCGGCAGTGGCTCGGCTGGACCTACGTGCAGAAGCGGCTGGTCTCGGAGCGGGTGGAGTACGAGGAATCGGGCTGGTACGACGGTCAGGTCTGGGAGAAGCCCATCACCTGGCGCCAGCAGGATCTGCTGGTGGCCCGCCACCAGGTGCAGCCGGTGCTGACCCGCCTGCGCCAGGCGGTCGCCGTCGCTATCACCCTGATGCTGCTCGGGTCGGGGCTCTGCCAGGCTCTCTGAGGTCGGCCTCCACGGACCTTCCCCCACACCCATGACCCTGTCCTCCAGCTTCGCCGGCCCGGGCCGCCCCGGCATTCCCCCCCTGGAGGTCCGCCTGCTGCGCAATGGCATCGTCGAGTCCCGGCACCGGGTGCATGCGGTGGTCTGCGATCAGCGGGGCCGGGTGCTGATGCGCGCCGGCGACCCCCAGCAGCTGAGCTTCGTGCGCTCGGCCCTCAAGCCATTCCAGGCCACCGTGTTCGTGGGCAGCGGCGCCGCCGATCGGATGGGGGCCGGGGAACGGGGCCTGGCGATCGCCTGCGCCTCCCATGCCGGCACCGCCCTGCATGCCCGGGAGGCGTTCAAGCTGCTCTGGGGTGCGGAACTCGACACCGAGGACCTCCAGTGCCCCACCCCCGCCGGTGCCAGCAGTCCGCTGGAGCACAACTGCTCGGGCAAGCACGCGGCCTTCCTGGCCGCCTGCCGCCAGATGCACTGGCCCCTGGAGAGCTATCTCCAGGCCGACCATCCCCTGCAGCAGGCGGTGCTCAAGCGGGTCGGGGAGCTGCTGGGGCTGCCGGGGGCCGAACTGATCAGCGCCCGGGACGACTGCGGCGCCCCCACCCTGCAGCTGCAGCTGGCCCAGATGGCCCTGCTGTTCGCCCACCTCGGCGGCGGCGAGCAGGCCGACCTGGAGCGGCTCAGCCGGGCGATGCTCGCCCACCCCGATCTGATCGCCGGGGAGGGGGCCTTCGACACCGAGCTGATGCGCCTGGCCCACGGCCAGGTGCTGAGCAAGGGAGGCGCCGAAGGCATCCAGTGCCTCAGCCGGGTGGGCGAGGGCATGGGCGTGGCCATCAAGGTCGACGACGGGGCCCGGCGGGCCAAGCAGGCCGTGGCCCTGCACCTGCTGGAGCAGCTCGAGTGGCTCACCCCCACCACCCTGGTGGAGCTGCGCCAGCGCTACCTGACACCGGCCGACCACCTGCGCCTGGAGGTGATCGGCGAGCTGCGCTTCGACGGCGCACGCCCCTGAGGCGTGGGCATCGCCTGATACAATTTTTGGGTGGGATGCGGACATCCGCCGGCCACTTGTGTACCGCGGGGTAGAGCAGTCTGGTAGCTCGTCGGGCTCATAACCCGAAGGTCAGGAGTTCAAATCTCCTCCCCGCCACCAAATCCACAACCTCCCAAGGGTTGTCACCCATCAACCCTCCAGCCATCGGCTGGGGGGTTGTTGTTTGATGGCGGTGGACGCAACGATCCGCCATGCTCCCGGTCCCCCCGATCCAGCTGGCTTCGAGTCCAGCGCCGGCGGCGCAGGACCCCCTGGCGCCGAAACCCCTGGGGGCACTGCCGGCGGACCTGCAGCCCCTGGTGCGGGAACTGCAGCGGTTCGGATTCAGGATTCAGATCAGCGCGCCACCTCTGCGTGGCGTCTACGGACTGTTCGAGTCCGGGTCGCGAAGGATCTGGATCGCCCCGATCAGTTTCGAGCTGGGCATCGCCCGGCAGACGTTCCTCCACGAGGCGGTGCATGCGGTGCAGAGCTGCCCCACCGGCACGGTGACACCGATCGGCTGGCGGTTGCCGGTGCAGCCGGTGGTGCGGCAGGAAATTTCCGGCCTGCTCACCACCCGTTACCACAACCATCGCGTGGCTGAACAGGAGGCCTTCCACCTCCAGGGTCAGCCCGATGCCGTCGCCCGGCTGTTGGAGGCCCTGCGACGCCGTTGCGGCCTGCAGCGGCGGCCTGCGGTCGCTCCACCATGATGCCGGGACCGGTTCGCACGCCGATGTCCATGGCCCCTTCCGCCTCCGCCGGCAGCGACCGCCCCTGGGACGCCGTGGTGGTGGGGGCTGGAGCGAATGGGTCGGTGGCCGCCATGGTGCTGGCGGAGGCGGGGCTGCGGGTGCTGGTGCTGGAGGCGGGGCCGGACCTCTCCGCCCGGCGGGCCCTGGGCAGCGAGCCGCTCAACAGCCTGCGGCGCCTCGCCCACCTCAGCAGTGGCCGCCAGCGCCTGCAGCGGCACCACCCGGGCTTCTGGAAGCACAACCCCGAGCTGTTCGTCGACGAGCGGCAGAACCCCTACAGCACCCCCCCGGACGCGCCCTTCCTGTGGACCCGGGGGCGCCAGGTGGGCGGCAAGAGCCTCACCTGGGGGGGCATCACCCTGCGCCTGTCGGAGGCGGAATTCCAGGCGGCCCGGCGGGACGGCCATGGCCCGGCCTGGCCGATCGGCAGCAGCGAGCTGGCGCCCTTCTACGACCGGCTCGAGACCCTGCTGGGGGTGCATGGCCAGCGGGACGGGCTGCCCCAGCTGCCGGACGGGCAGTACCTGCCGCCCCTGCCGTTCACCCCGGGGGAGAAGCACCTGCAGGCGGCGATCGGCCGTGAGCTGGGACTGCCCCTGATCCACTCCCGCGGCTTCCGCCTGCACAGGCCCACGCCGGAGGCGCCCTGGCCCCCCTCCAGCGCCCAGGGCCGCAGCCTCGCCCGGGCCCTGGCCACCGGCCGGGTGCAGCTGCGCAGCGGCGCGGTGGTGAGCCATCTGGAGATGGACGCAGCCGGGCGGCTGGCCGAAGCGGTGGTGCTGGTGGACGCGGCCAGCGGCCGGCGGGAGCGCCTCGCCGCCCCCCTGGTGGTGCTCTGTGCCTCCACGATCGAAACGGTGCGGCTGCTGCTGCACTCGAGCGACGCCGTGCGCAGCGGCGGCCTCAGCGACCCCTCGGGCAGCCTGGGCCGCTACCTGATGGACCACATCTCCACCAGCCGCTTCTTCTCGATCCCCGCGATCGAAGCACCCCCCGAACCGGCCGAGCTCTCCGGGGCCGGCAGTTGCTTCATCCCCAATACCGTGAACCTGGGCGAGGGGCGTTCGGAAGCCTTTCTGCGCGGCTATGGGATCTGGGCGGCCCTGCAGCGCTTCGATCCCCCCGCCCTGCTGCGGCGCCGTCCCGGGGAAGCGGTGGGCTTCCTGATCGGCCATGGGGAGGTGCTGCCCCGGGCCGGGAACCGGGTGAGCCTGGATGGCTCCCGCACCGACGCCTGGGACCTGCCCATCCCCCACATCGACTGCCGCTGGGGAACCAACGAGGCGGCGATGGTGGCCCACATGCAGGCGCGCATGGAGGACGTGGTGGCCGCGGCGGGCGGCCGAATCCGGCCGATCGAGGAGCTGTTCGTGCTGCCGGTGCTCGAACCCCTGATCCGCAACAGCCTGGCGGTGCGTCCGGAGCCGCCACCACCGGGCTACTACATCCACGAACTGGGCGGGGCCCGCATGGCCGAGCGCCCCGAGGAAGGGGTCGTCGACCCCTGGAACCGTTGCTGGGGGGCCGCCAACGTGCTGGTCACCGATGGGGCCTGCTGGCCCAGCGCCGGGTGGCAGAGCCCCACCCTCACCGAGATGGCGATCACCTGGCGGGCCTGTGCCGCCGCCGCCGCCGCCATGAGACGCCACTGAACGGTGCCGTCCGGTCAGGGAGCCGTCACAGCGGGGCGCAGCTGGTGTCGATCACCACAATCTTGCTGGCCACCCATGCGCACAATGACGGGGCGACCTCCAAAGGGTCGGGCAAGGGAGAAAACCATCAGCGGGGGTTGGCACCTCCGCTTTTTTTTGGCCCCTCTGCCTCGCCGGCCCCTCTGCCCCGCCCGCTCCATCTGACTGGGCTGCTCAGTCCTCAGGGCTTCTGGAACAGCCCGTCCAGGTAGTGCTGGGAGACCACGGGCTCCTGGCAGCCGTTCTGGAACAGGAAACCGGCCAGGGCGGAGGTGATGACGCTGTACTGGTCCCAGTGCGGATGGGCATCAATGAACTCCCGCATGCCTGCGTAGAGCACCTCGGGCACCTCGGCTTCCAGGCTCACACTCGCCTCTTCGCCGCCGCACCCCGGCTGCTCAGGATCCATGGCCATGCTTGTGGGATTCGGCTGAGTTCGTTCCAAGTACGCCACAGGGGATGGCCGGCGTCAAAAACCGGCTCCCGGGGGGCCCCGTCGGCGTCGGGGGATGAGACTCGCGGCCCCGGCTGGGCTGCGGCCGAGGTGTTGGAGAACACGGGAGCAGCGGACCGCCACCAGCGGACCCTGTCAAGGCTGTTCCAAGCCATCCATGACTTTCCCCAGTCCTGACGTCCCGGGGCGGCCGGAAGGGCATGAACTGTGGAAAAGTGCCGCGAATCGGGGGAAAACGGCGCCGAGGTGGGGGAAAGTCCCGAACCATCGGAACAATTGATCAGAACTCAGTCTCTCTGGACGCAATCAGAGATGAGACCGGCGAGGCCAGCCCGCCCACACCCCGCCAGCTCAGTCGCTCGGCCGCCGCAGGGTGCGGGGACCCAGCGGGTGGTCCGCATGGGGGTAGACGGGGTGGTGGTGATGGTGCTCATGGCCGTGGCCATGGCCAGCCCCCGTCCCGCCCAGCGGCACGGGCACGCCATCGGGCTGGCAGGCCCCGGTGCATTCCCGCTCACAGAGGGTGCAGCTCTCCACCAGCCCCTCGACATGGTGGTGGTGGCTGTGCTGGGGCGCCCCCACCTCCCGCTCGAAGCCGAGCACCTGGGCCCGGTACTTGCAGAGCGAGCAGTTCATGGCCACATCGCCCCCGAGCACCTCGGCGACCCGCTCCCGGAAGGTGTCCAGCACCAGGGGATGGTCGCCGAGGTAGCCGGCCTGAACCATCTCCAACTCGGGATGGTCGACGGCCACCCGCTCGCTGTGCTGGCGGATCCGGCTCACCAGCACCCCGGAGAACAGGAAGTACGGGAAGACGACGATGCGCCGGTAGCCGAGCTTGACGGCCTGGCGCAGGCCCGGCTCCACCAGGGGAAAGGTGACCCCGGAATAGAGGGTCTCCCCCCAGCCGAAGCCGAAGCCCTCCACCAGCATCCGGGTGACCTTGGCCACGTTGGAGTTGGCATCCGGGTCGGAGGAGCCACGCCCCACCACCGCCAGCAGGGTGTCGTGCAGCGGCACGGGGCTGCGACCGGCCGTGATGGCGTCGGCGTCGGCACCGTCGATGGCGGAGCGGATGCGGGCGGCCGCGGCCTGGATCATCTTGAGATCCACCCCCAGCTCCCGGCCGTAGTCGATGCGCAGCCCGGTCTCGGCGGCGTAGGTGTTGAGCACCGAGGGGATGTCGTTCTTGGCGTGGCCGGCGGCGAACAGCATCGCCGGCACGGCCAGCACGTGCTGCACCCCACGCTGGCGCAGGGCATCCAGACCGTCGCGCAGGATCGGCCGGGCGAACTCCAGGTAGCCGTGGTCGACGGGCACCGGGGCGAGGTGGTGCTGGAGCTGGTGGGCCAGGGAGGCGAATTCAGCCACCGCCAGACGGTTGCGGCTGCCGTGGCCACAGACCAGCACCCCGATCGGGCCGTGGGGTCCCTCCGGAGCGATGGCTCGGTCAGGGGCGGTGGTCATGAACGTCCGTGGCTGGCTCGACCCTATTCCCGGGGCTGAACCACGGCGGTGGGGACCGGCTCGGAGCGGTCAGGATGGGGCTCAGCCACCGGCACCCATGAGCCTGCACCTGCCCCCATACCAGCCCCTGCCACCACCGGGTCCGAAGGCGGACCTGCTCAGCGTCGCCATCGCCGACCTGCGGCCCACCCAGATGTGCGTGGGTCTGGCCGAGGTGCGCAGCCGCCAGCAGGACTTCTCCGAGGAGACAGCCGAGCAGCGCCTGCGCTACCTGCGCGGCAAACCCGTTCCGCTGGTGCGCGGCGCCGGCGACGCCCTCTGGATGGTCGACCGCCACCACCGCCTGCGGGGGCTGATCGAGCTGGATCCCGGCGCCATGGCCTACGGCTACCTGGTGCTCGATCGGCCGGCCGACCCGCCCCAGGCGGTGCTCGCCGAACTGCAGGCCCGGGGCTGGCTGTACCTCTACGACGGCCGCGGCCATGGCCCCCTGGCCCCCACGGCCCTGCCCCAGGGCCTGGAGGGCCTGCAGGACGATCCCTACCGCTCCCTGGTCTGGAGGCTGAAGAAGGAGGGCATGATCGATCCGGCCCCCCTGATCCCCTTCCACGAATTCCGCTGGGGAGCCTGGCTGCGCAGCCGCCCCCTGCCCCCCTTCAGCTCCGCCAACCTGGCACCGGCCCTGGCGGCCGCCCGTTCCCTGGTGCGCTCCAGGGCCGCCTCCCACCTGGCCGGCTGGAAGGGCTGAACCTTCGGGCCCGGCCGGCTCAGTCGGGCCGGTTGCGGGGCGGTTCGCCATCCCCGGCCAGCAGCAGCCGCTCCCAGCGATCGAAGCGCCGGCCCAGCAGCACCGCGGCCGCCGCCAGCAGCAGGGCCGCGACCAGCACCGGGGGCGTCTGCCACCAGGCGATGGCCAGCAGGGCCAGCCAGGGAATGGCCTGCACCAGCGGCCGCCAGCGCCGCAGTCCCTCCAGGGCGCCGCGGCAGGAGGCGCAGTGGCGGCCATGGCTCTCCCAGCGGTCCATCAGCGCCGCCCGATCGAGGCGGGGGGGCAGGGCCTGGCCGGGGAAGGGGTCACCGTCGTGGGCGTTGACCCAGTCGTGCAGGGCCTTCACATAGACGTCGGCGCCAGTGGCCAGGAAGAACGCCCGCTCGGCGCCGCCGCTGCGGCCCCGCTGCTCCAGCACCCGCTCCTGCCAGTGCAGGAACACCTGGTCGTCCTCCAGCACCGTGTGGTTGGCGATGTGCTGCAGCCACCGGGGCCGCAGGCCCAGCAGCAGGGGAGGCAGCCGGGACTTGAACTGGAAGGGGAAGCGGGCGAACAGGCGGCACTCACCGCGGCGGATCGGCGTCGCGTAGACCACCGTGAGGATGCGGGCGAAGCCAGGCGCCGTGAGGTCGTGCCACATCAGGCCGGGGGCGGCGTAGGTGGTGTGCTGGCTGCCGAGCTTGCCCCGGCGGGGGCCCTCCTCCCATAGGGCCGTGAACCCCTCCGGACCGGAGCTGGTGATCGCCGCTGCCACCGGGGAGGCGTTCTCCCGCTTGCCCACCGTGCGGTGGTGGGTGAAGGGCACGTGGCTCACATCGAGCACGTTCTCCAGCAGGGTGAGGGCATCCATGGGCAGGTCCCGGAAGGTGTCCTGGACGAACCAGCCCGGCTCCTCCAGCACCGGCACCAGCGGCAGGGGCACCGCCGCGGCGTCGGCCGCCTCCCCGGCGAACACGAACAGCAGGTCCTGGGCCTCA
Organism: Synechococcus sp. CCAP 1479/10; assembly: GCF_019038515.1. Classification (NCBI taxonomy): domain Bacteria; kingdom Bacillati; phylum Cyanobacteriota; class Cyanophyceae; order Synechococcales; family Synechococcaceae; genus Synechococcus; species Synechococcus sp. CCAP 1479/10. The sequence continues at coordinate 19,281 of NZ_JAFKRJ010000035.1, forward strand.
GCGGTGGCGTAGGCCCGGCAACGGGATCGCACGGCGCTGGGGCTCGCCCCCGGCTCGGCCTGGGGGATGGCGGTGCAGTGGCCGTCTCCGGCGAAACTCCAGCCGTGGTAGGGGCACTCCAGCTCGCCGCCGGCATTGATCCGCCCCTGGCTCAGGGGCACCAGGCGGTGCGGGCAGACATCGGCGAAGGCGCGCCAGGCCTGGCCGGTGCGGTCCCACCAGAGCACCAGGTCCTCATCGAGGAGGGTGAAGGCGGTGGGCCCGGTGCGGTCCAGGTCCCGCAGATAGGCCACCGGATACCAGTGCTGGCGCCAGGCGGAACTCGTCATGCAGCCGATTCTGCTGGCGCAGGCGGCCGGATGCGGGCCCGTTACGAGACGCCGCGGGGAGGGCGATCGCCGGTGGCGGCGTTCCTAGGACGGCCTGGAGGACACCCCTGCCATCCCTCCCGATTTCCGTGGGCACCTTCCTGACCGGCAATCCCCTGGCAATCTTCGCCCTGCTGCTGGTGCTGAGCGTGGTGGTGCCGCCGCTGGTGCGGCCCCTGCGGCTGCCGGATCTGGTGGGGCTGCTGGTGGCGGGAGTGGTGATCGGTCCCCACGGCCTGGCCTGGCTGGTGTCCAGCAATGAGACGGTGCGGTTGCTCTCGGACGTGGGGGTGATCTACCTGCTGTTCATCGCCGGGCTGGAGATCGACCTGGGGGAGTTCCAGCGGATCCGGGCCCGTTCCTTCCGCTTCGGCCTGCTCACCTTCACCCTGCCGATGCTGGCCGGCACCGTGCTCGGGTTCGCCTATGGCTACCCCGCGGTGAGCGCCGTGCTGATCGGCTCGATCCTGGCCTCCCACACCCCCCTGGGCTATCCGATCGTGCGCAGCTTCGGCGCCATGCGGGAGGAGTGCGTCACGGTGGCGATCGGCGGCACGATCTTCACCGACATCGCCGCCCTCGTGGTGCTGGCCCTCTGCGTCAGCCTGGGGCGGGGCCAGCTGAGCGCCGAGGGGGTGGTGGGGCTGCTGCTCAAGGTGGCCGTCTATGCCGCCGCCGTGCTACTGCTGATCCGCTGGCTGGGCCGGGGCCTGGTCCGCCGCAGCGTCGACGGCGACAGCCGCCTGTTCGTGGCGGTGCTGCTGGCCCTGTTCCTGGCGGCGGTGGGGGCGGAGCTGGCCGGGGTGGAGAAGATCGTCGGCGCCTTCCTCGCCGGCCTGGCCGTGAACGGCGTGCTGCCGGACGGGCGCGTCAAGGAGCAGGTGGTGGTGGTGGGGGCGAGCCTGTTCATCCCCCTGTTCTTCATCGATCTGGGCCTGCTGCTCGATGTGCCGGTGTTCCTGAGCACCATGACGGGCTCCGCCTTCGCGGTTGCCCTGATCCTGTGCCTGATCGCCAGCAAGGGGCTGGCCTCCTGGTGGTCGGGGCTGCTCTATCGCTACGACGGCCCCCAGATGCTCACCCTCTGGTCGCTGTCGCTGCCCCAGGTGGCGGCGACCCTGGCCGCCACCTACGTGGGCTTCCGCCAGGGCCTGCTGGATGAACGGATGCTCAACAGCGTCCTGGCCCTGATGGTGGTGACCGCGACCCTGGGGCCGATCCTGACCACGGTGGCGATGACCCGGATGGCCAGCCGCCGCTCCCGGGACCTGAGCCTGCAGGAGAGCGGCCAGCTGGCCCTGGTGCGGCGGGCCCTACGGGTGCTGGTGCCGATCAGGGACGCCGGCAGCGAGGAATTCCTGCTGGCCCTGGCCGGGCGGCTGATCGACGGCGAGGCGGGTCACCAGGGCTCGGTGCTGCCCCTGGCGGTGGTGTCGCCCCGGCAGGCCGGAGCGGGCCGCGGGCCCCATCCCGTCGTGCACCGGGCCCTGGCCGCGGGGCGCCAGCTGCTGGAGCGGGCCGATGTGCGCACCGCGGCGGCAGGGGTGCCCAGCCGCTCGCTGCTGCGGGTCGACAACGACATCCCCGGCGGCATCGCCCGCACGGCCCTGGAGCAGGGGGCCGACCTGGTGCTGGTCGGGGTGGCGCCGGGCGCCCGGCTGGGGAGCTGGCTGTTCGGCGATCTGGTGGCCGCCATCTGCCGTCAGGCCCACTGCCCGGTGGTGATGGCCCGGCTGCGGGAGGATCCGGCCGGCTTCCGCCGGCTGCTCGTGCCGGTGAAGGACCTCTCCGCCGGCGCCCTGGAACAGTTCCAGCTGGCGGAGCGGCTGCTGCGCGCCAGCCCGCCCGGGGAGGGGGCCGCCATCACCCTGCTGCACGTGCACGAACCCTGGCTGGCCCAGGCGGAGCGGGAGCGGCTGACCCGCCGGCTCCAGGCCTGGGTCCCGTCCCCAGCCAGGGCCGGCGGGGCCGTGCCGGTGACGGTGGAACTCCTGGCTGACCCGAACGTGGCCGACGCGATCGAGCGCAGCAGCGAGAGCCACGATCTGGTGATCCTGCGCTCCCTGCGGCGCCTGGTGGAGGGGATGCCGATTCCCGCCAGCGACCAGGCCACCGGGCTGCTGCGGCGGCTGGGCTGCTCGGTCCTGGTGATCAGCGATCCACTCCACTGACCCCTGCATGGATCAGGGGCCATGACTAGACAGAGGGGAGACCCCCAGCTCCCATGCCCTACAGCCACCTTCTGGTGCCCAGCGACGGCTCCGACCTCTCGATGGCGGCCGTGCGCCATGCCGTGGCCCTTGCCGCGGCCCTCGGGGCCCGCATCACCTTCTTCCATGCCCAGGCCAGCGTGCCGGTGCAGGTGGTGGGGCTCGGCGAAATGCTCGATGCCACCACCATGGAGGCGCTGATGAGCGCCAGCCGCAAGGACGTGGAGCGCATCCTGGAGGAGTCCCTGGCGGTGGCCCGCCAGGCCGGCGTCAGCGCCGATGCCGAGAAGGTGATGAGCGACCTGCCCCACCAGGCCATCGTCGAGGCCGCCACCCGATTGGGTTGCGATCTGATCCTGATGGCCTCCCACGGCCGCCGCGGCCTGGTGGGGATGCTGATCGGCAGCGAGACCCAGCGGGTGCTGGTCCAGTCCCCCTGTCCGGTCCTGGTCTACCGATGAGTGCCCGCGCCTCCGGTGGGGGCGACGGCGCCTCCGACCGGGCCTACGACATCCTGCGCTCCCAGCACCAGCCGCTGGCGGCCCTCTTCTCCCCCCGCAGCGTGGCGGTGATCGGGGCCTCCGACCGGCCGGGCAGCGTCGGCCGGGGGGTGCTCTGGAACCTGATCAGCCATCCCTTCGGCGGCACCGTCTATCCCGTCAATCCGAAGCGCGCCAGCGTGCTGGGGATCCGGGCCTACGCCACGGTGGCGGAGCTGCCCGAGCCGGTGGATCTGGCGGTGATCGCCACCCCGGCCGCCACGGTGCCGGGGCTGATCGAGGCCTGCGCGGCGGCGGGGGTGAAGGGGGTGATCGTGCTCTCGGCGGGCTTCCGGGAGATCGGCGCCGCCGGCATCGCCCTCGAGGCCCGCATCCGCGATGGCCTGCGCCGCTCCGGCATGCGGCTGGTCGGCCCCAACTGCCTGGGGCTGATGAATCCCCGCACCGGCCTCAACGCCACCTTCGCCGGCACCTTCGCCCGACCCGGCCACGTGGGCTTCCTGAGCCAGTCGGGGGCCATCTGCACCGCCGTCCTCGACTGGAGCCTGCAGGAGAACGTGGGCTTCAGCGCCTTCGTCTCGATGGGCTCGATGCTCGATGTGGACTGGGGGGATCTGATCACCTACCTGGGGGACGACCCGGAGACCCACAGCATCGTCATCTACATGGAGTCGATCGGGGATCCCCGTTCGTTCCTCTCGGCGGCGCGGGAGGTGGCCCTCACCAAACCGATCGTGGTGATCAAGGCGGGACGCACGGCCGAGGCGGCCCAGGCGGCGGCCTCCCACACCGGGGCCCTCACTGGCAGTGACGCCGTGCTCGATGCCGCCTTCCGGCGCTGCGGCGTGCTGCGGGTGGACAGCATCGCCGACCTCTTCGACCTGGCCGAGGTGCTTTCCAAGCAGAGACGCCGGCCAATGGGCCCGCGGCTGACGATCCTCACCAACGCCGGCGGCCCTGGCGTGCTCGCCACCGACGCCCTGGTGCGCCACGGCGGCACCCTGGCCAGGCTCCCGGAGGCGACCCTGACGGCCCTCGATGCCGTGCTGCCGCAGCATTGGAGCCGGGCCAACCCGATCGACATCCTCGGGGACGCCGATCCGGAGCGCTACGAGCGGGCCATCCGCCTGGCCCTGGAGAACCCCGACAGCGACGGTCTGCTGGTGGTGCTCACCCCCCAGGCCATGACCGACCCGACCGGCACGGCCGAACGGCTGGTGGCCCTGGCGGCGAGCACCACCAAGCCCCTGCTGGCCAGCTGGATGGGGGGCCGGGACGTGGAGGCGGGGGAGCGCCTGCTCAATGCCGCCGGCATCGCCACCTACCGCTACCCGGACGCGGCCGTGCAGCTGTTCGATGCCATGTGGCGCTACAGCGACAACCTGCGCGCCCTCTATGAGACGCCGGCCCTGGTGCCGGAAACGGAGGCAGCGGTGGCATCCGGTGCCGACGAGCCCCACGCCGACCGCGGGCGGGTGGAGGAGCTGCTGGCCGCTGTCCGCGCGGAGGGGCGCACCCTGCTCAATGAGTGGGAAGCCAAGCAGGTGCTGGCCGCCTACGGCATTCCCACGGTCCCCACCCACATGGCCCTCAGCGCCGAGGCGGCCACGGCCGCCGCCGACGCCATGGGCTACCCGGTGGTGGTGAAGCTGCTCTCCGCCGAGCTCACCCACAAAACAGACGTCGGCGGAGTGCAGCTGAACCTGGGCAACGGCGAGGCGGTGGCCCAGGCCTTCCGGAGCATGGAGAGCGCGATCGTCGCCCGGCACGGGGCGAGCGCCTTCGGCGGGGTGACCGTCCAGCCGATGCTGGATCTGACCGGGACCTACGAACTGATCGTCGGCAGCAGCATCGACCCCCAGTTCGGGCCGGTGATCCTGTTCGGCACCGGCGGCCTGCTGGTGGAGGTGTTCCGCGACAGTGCCGTGGCCCTGCCGCCGCTGAACACCACCCTGGCCCGGCGGCTGATGGAGCGCACCCGGATCTACGCGGCGCTGCAGGGGGTGCGGGGACGGCCGCCGGTGGATCTGGCAGCGCTCGAACGGCTGCTGGTGCGCCTCAGCCGGCTGGTGCTGGAGCACCCGGCCATCCTCGAGCTGGACATCAACCCGCTGCGGGTGGCGCCGGGGGATGGGGAGGGCGCCCTGGTGGCCCTCGACGCCCGGGTGCTGCTGCAGGCGTCCTCCGGGGCCACCTGCTTCAGCCCCAGGCCGGCGATCCGTCCCTACCCCAGCGCGTACGTGCGCGACTGGCGGCTGCCCGACGGCTCAGCGGTGACCCTGCGGCCGATCCGGCCGGAGGACGAACCCCTGGTGGTGGCGTTCCACCGCACCCTCTCGGAGCAGAGCGTCTACTTCCGCTACTTCCATCTGATGACCCTGGGCCACCGCATCGCCCACGAGCGGCTCACCCGGATCTGCTTCACCGATTACGACCGGGAGATGGCCCTGGTGGCCGAGCGGGCCGGGGAGAACGGTGCCCCCGCCGAAGTGCTGGGGGTGGGGCGGCTCAGCCGGATCCACGACGAGAACGCGGCCGAGTTCGCCATGCTGATCGCCGATCCCTGGCAGCGGCAGGGGCTGGGCACCGCCCTGCTGGGCCTGCTGCTGGAGATCGGGCGCCAGGAGGGACTGGAGCGGATCTGCGCCGAGATCCTGCACGAGAACCGGGGCATGCAGCACATCTGCCAGAAGCTGGGCTTCCGGCTCCGGCCCACGGCCGAATGCGTGCACGCCGAGATCAGCCTCCTGGAGCCGGCCGCTGGCCTGCCGGAACGGGACGGGATTCCCTCGCCAGCCAGTGCAGCTGCCAGGCCCGCTGCAGATCCACCCGCGTGACGTGGTAACCCAGGCGGCGGGCGGCCAGGATCAGCTCCGGGGAGGAGCGGCAATGGCGCAGCCCGCGGCGGATCACCGCATCCGTCTCGGCCTCATCGACGAGGCGCTCGAGTTCGCTCCAGCTCATCGGGTTCTCCCACCCTCCCGTTCAAGCTGGCAACGGCGGCGCGATCCGACCAGGGGTCCGACAGCAAGCGATGCATAGGGCCATCGCCGCAGTCGCATCCTGTCGGACATCGGCCGGGAGCCGTTCATGGATCGGTCACATGACTTCGCTTGATTGATGTCAGCCCCACCTCAGGGGTCGCTCCTCACAACGCGAACACCATGAACACCATCCTTCGTCAGGGGTCCCGCCGCCTCGTGGGCCTGCTGGGCACCACCGGCGTCCTGGCCCTGGTCGCCGCTCCCCTGGAGGCCCTGGCCGGTCCCTGGGGCCCGTCCGGCGCACCCCGCCAGGTCGACAGCCGCCGTGTTCCCTACCCCGTGCAGACCCTGCCCAGCCCCTCGTCCTACGGCGACGGCTACGGCGGCGGCTACCGGGCCGACTACGACGTCGACCGCTACCGGGCCAACCTGCCGGTGGCTCCCGACTACATCCAGGCCCAGACGGCCCAGCGCTGCAACGTCGGCCGACTGGTGGGCGGCATCATCGGCGGTGGCCTGGGCTACGCCGCCTCCCGCCAGGACGGCCGCACCTGGGCCGTGCCGCTCGGGGCCCTGCTGGGTCAGCAGATGGGCTGCAGCATCGGCGCCCAGCGGGCTCCCCTGCCCTGGTGAGCCCCCGGCTCAGGAAGCGGTCCCGAAGGCCACCTGACAGGCGGCATTGAGGAGTTCCGCTTCCTGGGCACTGCTCGGCTCCTGGCCGTTCAGCAGACCCTGCTGGCAGTCGGCGGAGAGCTGAAAGACGCTGCCGTCGGCACTGACATCAAAGGCCACCGTCGAGGTGCCGGTCGGCTGGACCGTGCCGAACAGCAGCTGGTACTCGGTGTTGGGCACCACGATCACCGTCTGGCTGCTGGCCACCGCGGCGTCAACGGCACTGTTGATGATCGAAGCCGTCGCCAGGGTGGCCACACCCCAGGTGGCGGCCCGGGCCCCCCACCATCCCCAGGACGGGGTGGCCCAGCCGCCGTACCAGCCGTGGTTCCAGGGTCGGGCGACGCCCCAGCCCGGACGGGCCCAGCCGGGCCGGACACCGAAGGCGTTGACGTTGGCGGCGCGGGTCCAGTTGCGGTTGACGTTGACGCTGCGGTTGAGGTTGCGGTTGACGTTGACGTTCCGGTTGAGGTTGGCGTTGCGGTTGATGGTTCCGGCTCCGGCGGGCCTGTTGAGGCCAGGGGTGCCGACCACCCCCCCGGGCCGCGCCGCAGGACGATTCAACGAGGGGCCCCCCAGGCCACCACCGGCAACGCCGCTGCTCCAGCCCCCGGCGGGCCTGTTGACGCCCCGGTTGAGACCGCCGGCCCCGCCGGATCCCTGGAAGCCACTGCGGCCCAGCGAACCACCACCACCGGCGCGGCCGAGACCACCGCCTCCACCCCCGACTCTGGCGCCGCCACCACCGCCGCCCATCCGGGCACCGCCGCCACCGCCCATCCGAGCCCCGCCACCGCCGCCGCGGGCGATCAGCTCCGGGGCGTGGGGGGAGGAGATCTCCAGGGCCAGGCCAGCCCCGACCGGCGAGGCGATCACACCGGCCACCAACAGGGCGAGTCCGCTCAGGTTCTTCATTTCAGCAACAGCGCGCAGGCGTCGTCGTAGCAGCTGGCGTCCACCCGGCCGTCGGAGCCGAAGTGGACCATCACCAGATCACGGCCCTGGAGGCGGGTGTTGGCGCGATCCTCCCGGACACTGTTGAGGTAATTCGGGTTGACCACACAGAGGTCCTTGCCGTTGAAGCAGACCGTGTTGGTGGAGAACCGGGCCGAAGCTCCGCGCAGCGGGCTCCATTGCTTGGTGTCATTGGCCCAGATCGCCATCGTCACCGGTTCAGCGGTGATGCGGACCGTTTCGACCCCGGTGCCGATGCGGTGGCGGTAGAGCGTGGCCCCTCCCATGTCCACCGCTTCCACCGTGCAGGGCACGGGAGCCCCCCCCTGGAGCGCGCACTGGGTAGTGAGCGTGTACAACACCTTCCCCGTGGGAGCAGCTTTCGCAGCCGCAGCGGGCTGGGGGGCCAGCAGGAACGTGGCCGTCAGGCCAGCCAGGACTCCGCCACCTAGAAGGGCGGGACAGAAACGGGTCACGCCATCGTGGCGGCCGCAGGGCTGAAGGCTGATCCGGCGGTGGGGCATGGGGAAAGGAACGAAAGGGGCGGCTGCACGATGGCCAGCGATGATTCCAGAGTGGGCAGCAAGGATCTGGGTGACGGGGCTGACGCGCAAATCGTTGTAATCAAAGGCGTTGGGGCCTGGAGATCCGACAGCGCCGATGACCGGGAACCTGTGAGGGACCGGCTGCTCAAGCCACCCCCTGCAGACCCTTCTGCCAGCGCAGGAAAGGAATCGAGAGCAGAACGGTGACGAGCTGGTAGGCCAGCACGGCCAGCTTCAGGCCGGGCATCCCGGCGCCGTGGGTGGTGGCGAACAGCAACGCCAGGCCCGGGTTGCGCATCGAGGTGACCAGGGCCACGGTGATGCGCTCGCGAGGCTCCGGGCCAGCCGTGAGGGAGCCGATGGCCAGGGCCGCGGCCACCATCACCGCCATGAAGCCCAGGGCCAGCCAGTTGGAGGTCACGAACGGCAGCAGCAAAGGGCCGGCCTTGATCAGCACGAGCACGATCAGGAGCAGAAGCAGGCCGTTGGCGAGCTTGTCGAGCGGCCCCTCCAGCCACGCCACCCAATTGGGCTTCCAGCGCCGCAGCAGCAGGCCGGCCAGCAGCGGCAGCACCTGGGCCTTGCCCACCTGCAGGGCCACGTCCCGGGGGGCGATGTCCCAGCCGTCGATGCCGAACGAGGCCCGGAACAGATCAGCGAGCAGGGGTATCGAAACGATCGCGGCCACGGCCGCGAAGGCCTGGAGCAGCGCCGCCAGCTGGCGGTCGCCCCCCGTCTTGCCGGCCTTGCGCAAGGTGAGCGGGGCGCTGGGGCAGGCCGCCATCAGGGCGATGCCGAAGCGGGCCGCTGGAGAGAGGGCGAAGCTCAGGGGCAGCTTCATCAGCACCAAAGCCACCAGGGGCACCAGCACACAGGAACCGATCAGCACCCGGATCACCAGGGCGGGCCTGTGGCGCAACTGCGCGATCGCATCCAGCTGCAACCCCAGGCCGAGGGCGAACATGATCGTGAACAGGGTGAGGCCGACGAGTGCGGCAGAGGCCTGGGCCATGGAGATCAGGTGACAGCGCCGATGAACGTGAGGCTGACGGCAGTGGCCGTGGCGATCGAGCATGGCTCTCGGCCTGCGATGTCGTCGCTGTTGAGGCGGGGCGGATCCATGGTTTCACCCATGCCCCCCAGGCCCGGCCTCGCTAGCGTTGAACCAGCCACAGACACTCCATCGATGGCCGTTCTCAACCGCTGCGCGATCGCGGTGGCGCCCCGGCAGCCGATGGTGGACTGGACCCGGCCGTTCTGGACCCGCGAGGACATGGAAGGGCTGGGGGAGGACCACAGCCTCTATCTGATCCCCACCTACGACAGCGAGCTGGAAGCCCAGGACCGGCTGCTGGACAGCTACGGCCAGATCTTCGCCGCCGAGCTCGACCTCTGGTGCCGCGACCGCAGCCGCTGGCCCCATCCCCGCAGCCTCGAACTCTTCGAGGCCTGGTTCTCCGTGCGCTTCTTCCCCCTCGTCGAGGACCTGGACACGGCACCGCTGCACACCTACGTCATCGATGACGACCTCCAGGACGTCCTGCGCGAGGCCATGGGCTGAGCGATGTTCTTCCGCATCCACCATCGCCTCAGCTACACCTACGACCGGCCCGTCTTCCTGGAGCCGATGGCCCTGCGGCTCACCCCCCGCCAGGACGGCAGCCAGAGGATCCTCGAGCACCACCTGCGGCTGGAGGAGCCTCCGGCGGGGCTGAGCCGGGTCCTGGAGCCCGATGGCACCGACGCGATGGTGGCCTGGTTCCAGCAGGAGCGGGACCAGCTCACGATCACGGTGGACATGCTGGTGGAAACCCTGCGCAGCAACCCCTACGACTGGATCGTCACCCACCGGGAGGCCCAGCACCTGCCGGTGACCTACCCGGAAGCGGAGGCCCGCTCCCTGGCGGGCTGCCTGCAGGATCGGGCCGATCCGGAGGTGCGGGCCTGGGCCCAGGCCATCGCCGACCGGGTCGACGGATCGGCCACCGCCTTCCTCAGCGCCCTCGCCGATGAGATTCACCACGGCTTTCACCATGTCGGCCGGCTGGAGGGGGAGCCCACGGATGCGGCGGAGACGCTCCGCACGCTCACCGGGGCCTGCCGGGACACCGCCATGCTTTATGTGGTGGCCTGCCGCAGCCAGGGACTGGCGGCGCGGTTCGTGAGCGGCTACTCGATGCACCATCCCCCCGAGGTGAGCGAACACGAGCTGCACGCCTGGGCGGAGGTGTATCTGCCCGGAGGCGGCTGGCGGGGATTCGACCCCAGCCTGGGCCTGGCGGTGGCCGATGGCCACCTGGTCCTGGCCGCCGCGCCCGACCACCATCTGGCGGCGCCGGTCAGCGGCCGCTACCGCGGCACCGGCGTGGGCTCCAGCCTGACCTACCTGATCCGTCTGCAGGCCGCCGACGAGATCGAGGGATTAGAGGCGCCGCCTCAGCCGATGATCCCGAGCTGAAGCCAGCAGCCGGCGGGCGCCAGCTTCTCCACCACCACAGGGGTCTGGTGAGCGAGCACCAGACTGTGGGCATACCGCTCCGCCTCGTCGCGGTGGTCGAAGGTCGGACCGGTCACCTCGTTGGGCACGGTGGTCTCGTGCTGGTCGGCGGGTCGGACCCGGTACCGGCCGCGAGGGCTGGGATCACTCATGGGCCCAATCTGCTCCCCGGCCACGCCAACAGGCCGCAGCAGCAGAGTGTCTTTCGATCCGTGCCGGACTCCCCACACGCGGCGGCACCGGCGGGACGAAAACGAACCGACCAAAAAAAACGCCCCTGGAGACCCAGGGGCGGTTGATCAGGAAACCGGTACCCGCCAGGGCCCGGAAATCCGGCAATGACTCAGTAGCGGCTGCGGCCACCGCCGCCGCCGTACCCACCGCCACCGCCGCCGTAGCCGCCGCCGCCGCCACCGGAGCGACCGCCGCCACCGCCACCGCCGGTGCGGGGTTCGGCCTTGTTCACACGGATGCTGCGGCCCATCCACTCGACGTCCTGAAGATCATCGATGGCCTTGGTCTCGTCGGCGTCGTTGGTCATCTCGACGAACGCGAAACCGCGCTTGCGACCCGTGTCGCGATCGAGGGGAAGGGTGCACTGGCGCAGTTCGCCGTACTGGGCAAAAAGGTTCTTCACGTCTTCCACTTCGGCGTCGAAGGAAAGATTTCCGATGTAAATGGTCATGAACCTGAAAAAAACTATGAACCGATCCTTCGAAAGCCCTTTTAGAAAGTGATGAGCTCGCTGGAGAGAAATCTTGGAATCTTCCCTACCCTACAGCCCCCGCGGGCCGGGGCCCCAGGCGTAGCGGGTCGGGAAGACCGCCCGGGCGGCGTCTGCGGAGGCCAACAGCAGGCGCGAAAGGCGATCCCAGCGGAGCCGTGCAGCAGATCTGCTGCGTCCCCCTCACATCCGCGACATCGCCGTGATCTTGTTGAGCTTGTCCCGCTCGAGTCCTTCGAGTTCCTCGACCTGGAGCAGACCATCCTTCACAAGGCTGGCGAAGACGAACAGCAGGCCGGGGAGGCGGAAATCGAAACGTCCTTCGATTTCATGGCGCTGGATGCTGAGAAAGTCATGCAGTTTCCAGCATTCCTCCACGGAGTCCATGCGGCTCGCATGGGCCTGAACGGCCCGGATGATGCCAATCGCGGCTCTGGAGTGGGCCTTGTCGAAGGCGCGGCGTGCCACCTGCTGCTCCTGATCCGTCCACTCCAATACCGCACTCACCATGGGTCTCAACAGCTGAATTTGGACGTTAACGCCCAGGCCTGAGCGGACGCGAGTCATCGGCGGGGCCGTAACCATGGCCGTGCTGGTGGGGAACGTGGCCCCGCAACTGCGGCAGCCGGAACCAGGGCACCCCCGGGTGGGCATGGTGCTCCCGGTGGTACCCGAAGTGGTAACAAGCCAGCAGGGAGAGAAGGTGGGGGTACCCCAGACTTCTGACCGCATGGCGGCCGGCGGGGCTGGATCCGTCGCCGCGATGGGGAAGATAGGTGCCGAACAGAAACAGCTGGAACGAGCTGAGAACCAGCGGCAGCACCCAGAAGGTGGGGACGGCCAGCGCCTGCCGGGGCTCCAGCAGCATCAGGCCTCCCGCCACGGCCAGCCAGCTGGCCAGAAGCAGGACCAGCTGGCCCAGGGAGAGGTAGTTCCCCATGAACCGGGCGTACCAGCGCAGGGCCCCGTCACCACTGGCCCGACGGAAGTCCGGATCCAGGCGGCTGCCCGGGAAGCGGTGATGGCGCAGGTGGTGGCGGCGGCAGCGGGCGTAGGGAAGGCCGGCGTAGAGGAGCAGGGCCAGCCGACCCAGGCCGTCGTTGAGCCGCTGACGACCCGGCACAAGGGTGCGGTGCATCGCATCGTGGCCGAGGATGAACAGGCCCGTCTGCAGGAGCGTGCGCAGGGCGACCACCAGCCCGAGTGCCGCCGGTGTCCAGCCGGCAGGCTCAGCCAGCAGGGCCAGCACCAGGGTGGCCAGCCAGGCCCCGAAGATTCCCGTTCCCAGCAGGAGTCCCGTGTCTCCGCCAGCCACTGTGACCGGAGAGGCCAGTGCCTCCCCGGTTAAGGGACCCGCAGACGCGGGGAGGGTGAACGGGCTTCTCAGCGGGCGAACTTGAGCAGTTCGGCGGGGGAGGCCAGCAGATCGATCGCCACGAAGTAGATCTTGTTGTCGGGATCGAGCAGGAAACGCCAGGCCACGTTCATGCCGACACCGGCTCCGAACCAGGGGGTCTGCACCTTTCCGGTCACCTTGATCTGGGTGAAACCGCCATCGGAGGGCTCGCTCACGCCGGTTTCGGGCAGCAGCTTGAGGTTCTGGCAGTCCTCGCGGAAGAAGCGCAGGATGGCGTCGGTGCCGACAATGGGCCGCTGGAAGGGAGGCTGCAGGGCGCCGTCGGGCAGGAACAGCTGGATCAGCTGGTCGAAGTCGTTGGCATTGAGCAGATCCATGTAGGAGAGGATCGTGGCGTTGTCGACGCCGGCGATCGAGACCCTGGTGCGCTGCTCAGGGGCCGTCGGCAGCACGATCGGCTCGGCGATGCGCTCGCTGCCGTCCACCTTGCTGGGATCGAAGCCCATGTCGACGACGAAGTTGCGCAGCACGGTGATCTGCTGCCCCGCATCGATGCCCTTGAGCGAGGACAGCACCGAAGCGGCGTTGGCGGAGAGCTGGTAGCCCTCGGGGATGGGGGCGACGATGCCCTCCTCCATCCACTCACCCAGGCGATACCAGAAGCCGAGCTTGATGTTGACCGACCAGATCGCGTAGGTGCGGCAGATGTCGGTGTCGGAGCGGTTGGCCAGATCCACCATCACCTGGCTCTGGTCGGCGAAGGTCATCGCCTTGATCCGGTTGAGCACCGGCTCGGCGAACTGCATGCGGGCCGCACCGGGGGCGGCGATGGTGATGGTCTTGCCCATCTCGAGGTAAGCGAACCAGATCAGGGCCAGCTGGTCCTCGGCGCTCAGGAGGCTGAAGCGGGCGGTGAGGGCCGGCACCACGTCGGCCGAGAGGGTATCCGGAAAGATCTGGGTCGCTTTTTCGAGCGTGAACATGACAGGCACCTCCGGAAGGTCAAGAAATCTTTACAAATCCTAATGCATGGCGGTGGCGGCGACGGCGTTGCAACCACCTCACACCAAGAAAAGCACGATTTCGTGTCCGTCAGCACAGCAAGTCGGTGGCTGATCGAGCTCACCGTGCTGCGGATCACGACCTCCCGGCGATCCCCGCCGAGGGGCGGCGCTCAGGGCGCTCCGGTGCTGAGCATGGCGGCCGCGGTCCACAGGACCAGGCCGGTGATAGCGAAGCCACCGGTGGTGACCAGGCCCTGCCAGATCTGGCGGGCCAGGGGCGAGGGCTGCTCCCCGAGCCAGGCGGGACGAGGCGTGCCGGGGGACCAGGGGCTGGAACCCCGGGGAGCCCGGCTGGCGATCACGTCGCGCCAGCGGCCGTCGTAGCGGGGCGCCTGCTGGTTGAAGGGGCGCTCTCCCTGGGACCGGCCCGGCAGCACCCGCGAACGCTGGTAGGGCACGGTGTCGTAACCGAACGCCTCGAGGTACTCAGCCGAGTCGAGCAGGGTGTCCACCAGGGCCACGAGCCCGTGCTGGGCGATCAGGATCGAGTAGCGGATCCGTTCCTGTTCCCCATACACCGGGCGCCCCAGAACCCTGCCGACCAGTTGTTCTGCCAGGCGATAGTTGCTGTTGCAATCATAGAAACCCTCGCGGAATCGCCTGGAAAGCAATAGACCACGGATGAAATCTCTCATGGTGATCTGTCCGCTGCGCAACTGGGATTCCAGCACCGTTTCACGATCCACCTTGAAGGCGTGGAAGAAGATCTGGCGATAGGCCTGCTCGATCTGGACATCGAGGCTGAGGCGGTCTCCGGAGGCCTTGCGGGTCTCCAGGGTGGCGACGGCCTGGCGGGGGGATTCCTCACTGGCGATCGCGAAACTCGGCACCCTGGCATTGAGGCTCGAGGGTCGGGCGGCGAGCAAAGGAAGGGCCATGGAGGGATTCAGGGTGAATGACCCGGAAAGATAACCGTGACCAAAACCGGCCTTGGGAAACCGGCCGGATCCCTCACACAGCTTTACTTTCGGGGACTGCCACGGGTGGCGGTGGCAGGGTTGCGGGGCGCTCGCTGGGCTCGCAGTCGAGCCTCAGGACCCGTTCGAGGGTCTGGTTGCGATAAGTTCTCAGGCAGTACTTGCAACCGCCGGTGGTCTGGAGATGCCGCTCCGGCGTGATCACAATCTCCCGGACAGGATGCTCCAGACAGCGAATCTTGACTGGGCTGCGGAAGCTCTTGTAGTTGATCTGCGAATAATCGTATCGGCCGCCGAATCGGGACCGGGCTCGCTCCAGAAACGTGGCTTCATCGATCCGTAAACCCATTGGTCGATCCGCGTGAGTCAGGAATAAAAAAACCGGCTGCGTACGTCAGGCTGACGACGGGCCCGAAACCCCGGTCCCATGGTCGGGACCCCATGGGCTCAGGGGGTCAGGAGGCTGACCCAGCCAACGGTCGTCAGGGTCTGTGATCAGGAACCGTTCGACGGGCTCGATGGTGCCTGAACTCAGAGGATTCTGCCGCCCAGGCCCGGCAGGCTGGCCCAGCGCATGAATTCTCCACACTTCGCCGTGGTCAGAGGCAGGGGGACCCGGGGGTGGCCAGCTCCTCGGTGATGACGCGGAAGCCGGTGAGCTGGTGGTCACCGAAGGAGCGCAGGAAGGGCACATCCGCCGCATCCCGGCCCCGGGCGATCAGCACCCGGCCGATGCGGGGGCGATTGTGGCGCGGGTCGAAGACATGCCAGCGATCCTCGAGAAACGCCTCAAACCAGGCCGAATAGTCGATCGGCTCGGGCAGGGGCGTGGTGCCCGTGTAGCCCAGGTAGCCGGTGCAGTAGCGGGCGGGGATGTTGAGGCAGCGACAGAGGCTGATGGCCAGGTGGGCGAAGTCGCGGCAGACGCCACGCCCTTCCCGCAGGGCGTCGTGGGCGGTCTTGTCGCTGCGGGCGGCGCCGTAGTCGAAGCGGAGCTGCTCGTGCACCCAGTCGCAGATGGCCTGCACCCGTGACCAGCCGGGCCGGACGCCGCCGAAGCGCCCCCAGGCGACCTGGGCCAGGCGATCGGTGTCGCAGTAGCGGCTGGGGTTGAGGTAGGGGTAGGTCACGATCGGCAGCGCCCCCACCGGGCACTCCCCCACCTCCGGCGCCACTGGATCGGGAAGGCCGGGGTCGGCCACCACCACCTCGAATCCCAGGGTGGTGCTGCCCGTGGAGGCCAGGAAGCGGCAGGCACGGTTGCCGTCGGCATCCGTGAGCACCTCGGCGATCCGGTCCGGGCTCAACCGCAGCCGTTCGGGACCGCGGCGGTCCTCCAGGCGGCTGCCATGGGGATGGACCAGGGCCAGCATCGGGGTCGGCGCCCAGCAGGAGAGGGTCAGTTCGCAACCGAGCCGGATCAGCATGGAGAAGGCATGGCGAACGGAGCGGCCCCGAGGGTCGATTGTCGCCCCCCGGGCGGGGTTCCGTGGCGGGCATCGGTGATGGGGATCCCTGGCCCGGATGGTGGTCGGGCCCGCTGCGCCGCCGCCGGGACAGGGACGGCAGCGGAACGGTGCGGGCGGTGCCCAACTTCTGCTGCACTGGTGCTGCGCTGGTGCTGCGGCAGCGCCGCGGAGTCGTGGCGCTGGCCTCCAGGGGCGATGCCTGCTAGTACAGGTGTACCGCTTTCGAAGCCATGCCCTCCGCTCCAGGCCCCGCTCCAGGCCCCGCTCCAAGCCCCACTGACGCCTGCGACGCCTGGCCCTATCTGGGGCCGAAGCAGCTGCTCCCCAGCCGCAGCCGGCACGTCTGCCTCACCTGCCAGTGGTTCCGTCACCATGCCGACGTCGACAGCATCCCCCTGCTGAGCTGCCAGTGGCATCAGGCCCTGATCTGCCACGGCGACCATCTCACCCAGCGCTGTCCGAGCTGGCTGGAGCCGCTGCAGCGGAGCTCCGGCTGGTGCCCGGAGGCCGCCTGAGCACAGGCTCCAGATGGGGCAGAGCTCTCGATAGGGTGGGCCCTGCCCGCCCCCGACCGCATGGCCATCGTCCGCGCGCAGGGCCTCGGCAAGACCTACCGGGTGGCCGACAAGCAACCCGGACTGGCCGGCACCCTGCGTCACTTCGTGAACCGCCGCGAGCGCCTGATCGCGGCGGTGCAGGACGTGAGCTTCTCGATCGAGCCGGGCGAGTTCGTCGGCTTCCTGGGGGCCAACGGTGCCGGCAAGACCACCACCCTCAAGATGCTCACGGGGCTGATCCACCCCACCAGCGGCACGGTGGAGGTGGCCGGCTGCCAGCCCCAGCGCCGGGAGGCGGATTTCCTCGGCCAGATCACCCTGGTGATGGGCCAGAAGCAGCAGCTGATCTGGGATCTGCCGCCGCTCGATTCCCTGCGGGTCAACGCTGCCGTCTACGGCATCCCCCCTGAGGAGAGCCGGCGCCGCATCGCCGAGCTGGCGGAGATGCTCGAGCTGGGGGACGAACTGCGCCGGCCGGTGCGCAAGCTTTCCCTCGGCCAGCGGATGAAGGCGGAGCTGCTGGCGGCCCTGCTGCACCGCCCGGCGGTGCTGTTCCTGGATGAACCGACCCTGGGGCTGGATGTGAACGCCCAGGCCCGGGTGCGCAGCTTCCTGGCCGACTACAACCGCCGTTTCGGGGCCACCGTGCTGCTCACCAGCCACTACATGGCCGACATCACCGCCCTCTGCCCGCGGGTGCTGCTGATCCACGAGGGCCGGCTCTTCTACGACGGCAGCCTCGAGACGCTCACCCAGCGGCTGGCACCCTGCCGGGAGGTGCGCCTGGAGTTGCATGCGCCCATGGGGGCCGAGGCCTTCGCCAGCTACGGCGAGGTGGAGGCCATCGAGGGCCGGGAGGTGCGGCTGCTGATCCCGCGGGAGCGGCTCACCGAGCAGGTGGGACGCCTCCTGGCCGACCTGGCCGTGGTCGATCTGTCGGTGTCCGACCCGCCGATCGAGGACATCATCGGCCGGCTGTTCCACCAGGGGGCCCTGGCATGAGGGGGGGCCTGCGCCAGCGGCTGGGCCACGCCCGCCGCATCGCCGCCGTGCTGCTCTCCAGCCAGTACGCCTACATGCTCGAGTACCGGGCCGAGATCGTGCTCTGGGCGCTCTCGGGGGTGCTGCCCTTCATCATGCTGGGCCTGTGGAGCGCCGTCGATGCCGGCGGCGGGCTGGGAATGAGCTCCCTGCAGCTGGCCCGCTACTTCCTCTCGGCCTTCGTGGTGCGGCAGTTCACGATCGTCTGGGTGATGTACACCTTCGAGGAGGACAACCTCAACGGCCGCCTGTCGCCCTACCTGCTCCAGCCCCTGCCGCTGGTGTGGCGCTACGTGGCCGCCCACCTTTCGGAGCAGGCCACCCGGCTGCCCTTCGTGGCGATGCTGGTGGGGCTGTTCTTCCTTCTCTATCCCGCCGCCTTCTGGTGGCCCTCATTGCCGTCGGTGCTGCTGGCGGTGCTGGCCACCCTGGCCGCCTTCGCCCTGCGCTTCCTGATGCAGTTCACCCTGACGATGGTCTGCTTCTGGAGCGAGAAAGCCAGCGCCCTGGAGCGCCTCCTCTATCTGCCCTATCTCTATCTGTCCGGCCTGGTGGCCCCCCTGGCCCTCTATCCCGAGGGAGTCCGGGCCTTCGCCTTCTGGACCCCCTTCCCCTACATGGTCGATGTGCCCGCCAGGATCCTGGCCGGTGAGACCGTGCCGGTGCTCCAGAGCTTCGCGGCCATGGCCGCCTGGGCCGCCCTGCTGCTGCCGATCAACCTGCTGCTCTGGCGGCGCGGCCTGCGCCACTATTCGGCCATGGGGGCGTGATGGGCCGTTACCTCACCACCCTCAAGGTGTTCTGGATCGCCTCGCTGACGGCCGAACTGGAGTACCAGGCCAATTTCCTGATTGAGCTGGTGGCCACGGCCGGCAATCTGGTGGGCAGCATCTTCGTGCTGTCGCTGTTCTACGGGCGCGGCCAGTCGCTGGGGGGCTGGAGCTGGGAAGGGGCCCTGGTGGTGCTGGGGGTCTACACCCTGCTGGAGGGCATCACCAGCACCCTGCTGCAGCCCAACCTCAGCACGATCGTGGCCCACGTGCGCACGGGCAGCCTCGATTTCGTCCTGCTCAAGCCGATCGACAGCCAGTTCTGGCTCTCGGCCCGCACCTTCTCCCCCTGGGGCCTGCCTGGCATCGCCCTGGGGGCGGGCCTGATCGGCTACGCCGCCTGGAAGGCCGGTGCCACCCCGGCGCCCCTCACCCTGCTGGGGGCGGCCCTGATGCTGGTGGCCAGCCTGATGATCCTGTACAGCCTCTGGTTCGTGCTGGCGGCCAGCAGCATCTGGTTCGTGAAGATCTGGAACGCCACCGAGGTGCTGCGCAGCGTGCTGGTGGCGGGCCGCTTTCCGGTGAGTGCCTTCCCGGCCGGCCTGCGGGCCTTCTTCACCTTCATCGTGCCGGTGGCCTTTCTCACCACGGTGCCGGCGGAGGCGATCCTGGGACGGGCCTCCGGCCCCTGGCTGCTGGCCGGTGGCGCGGTGGCGATCGGCTCGGTGGTGGTGAGCCGTCGCTTCTGGCAGTTCGCCCTGCGCTTCTACACCTCCGCCTCCAGCTGAATGGAGCCCCTCGTCCCCCTGCCTCTGGAGGAACTGCCGGAGCTTCCCCCGCTGGCCCTGGCGGTGGTGGGCCATGTGGAGATGGTGAGCTTCGTCGACGTGGACCATCTGCCGGCGGCCGGCGAGATCCTCCATGCCGACGATTTCTGCGAGCTCCCCGCCGGCGGCGGCGCCGTGGTGGCCGTGCAGATGGCCCGTCTCACCGGAGAGCGGGTTCCCTTCTTCACGGCCCTGGGCGACGACCCCCTCGGGCGCCGGGCCGCCGAAGAGCTCGAGGGGCTGGGGCTGGAGCTGCACATCGCCTGGCGGGCAGCCCCGACCCGGCGGGGGATCACCTTCATCGACGGCGGCGGCGAGCGCACGATCACGGTGATCGGCGAGCGGCTGATGCCCACCGCCGACGATGGGCTGCCGTGGCAGCGGCTGGCTCAGACCGACGGGGTGTTCGTCACCGCCACCGATGCCGGCGGCCTGCGGCTGGCCCGGCGAGCCCGGGTGCTGGCCGCCACGCCGCGGCTGCGGCTGCCGACCCTGCCGGAGGCGGGCGTGACCCTCGACGCCCTGATCGGCAGCGCCACCGACCCCGGCGAGGCCTACCGGCCGGGGGATCTCGACCCGCCGCCCCGGCTGCGCATCGGCACCGAGGCCGAGCGGGGCGGGGTGCTGGTTCCCGGCGGCCGCTATGCCGCCGTCCGCCGGACCGGGCCGGTGCGGGATGCCTACGGCGCCGGCGACAGCTTCGCCGCCGGCGTCACCACGGCCCTGGCCGCCGGCTGGGATCTGCGGCAGGCGATCAGCCTCGGCGCCCACTGCGGCGCCGCCTGCCTCGATGGCCGCGGGCCCTACGCCAGCCAGCTGCGGTTCAGCCGCCGCTGACCAGCAGCAGCAGACGGTTGTCCTCCGGATCGGCCAGCCAGGCCTCGGCTCCGAACGGTTCCTGTCGCGCCGGCTCCACCGCCACCGCCCCCAGGGCCAGCACCACGGCGAGCCAGTCGTGGAGCACCTGCAGGGGGGGCGCCTCCCCCGCCGGGCGCGAAAAGCAGAGGGCCAGCCGGCCCTCGCCCCGGGGGCGGGGACGCCGCCGGGAGGGGGCGTAGATCTCCAGCCGGCGATCCCCCGGGCCCAGCAGGCGCCAGTGGCTGGGGCTGGATCCCTGCAGCGGGTCCGTCCCCAGCAGGGCGCCGTAGAAGGCGGCCAGCCGCTCGGGGTCATCGGCTGCCAGCACCAGGAAGGACGACGGGTCGGGAGGCGCCGGGGCGGGGGGCGTCATGACGGAAGCAGCCGCGGCTCGCCACCATGGCAGCAGAACGGATCCCCGGTGGCCATGGCGGTGTTGGTGCTGAACGAGGCGGAGCGGCGCAAGCTGGACAGCTCCGATGACACCCTCTTCTATGCCGAACCCCGCTTCGTGCAGCACCTCGACGGGGCCTTCCGCCGCCGGCTGACGGCGCTCTACCGGGAGCGAATCCCCCCCTGCGCGGTGGTGCTGGACCTGATGAGCAGCTGGGTGAGCCACCTGCCGGAGGACATCACCTATGAAGAGGTGATCGGCCATGGCCTCAACGGGGCCGAACTGGCGGCGAACCCGCGACTGGATCGGCACTGGCTGCAGAACCTCAACCAGGACCAGCGCCTGCCCCTGGCGGACGCCAGCGTGGATGCGGTGCTGATGGTGGCGGGCTGGCAGTACCTGCAGCGGCCCGAGCCGGTGGCGGCCGAACTGCTGCGGGTGGTGCGCCCCGGCGGCCAGGTGATCGTGGCCTTCTCGAACCGGATGTTCTTCCAGAAGGCCCCCCAGATCTGGACCGACGGCAGCGACCGGGATCACCTGGCCTACGTCAGCCGGGTGCTGCAGGCCCAGGGCTGGCCGGCGCCGCAGCTGATCGCCGAGCCGACCAAGGCCGAGGGTCCCATGGGCTGGCTGGGGGGTCAGGGGGATCCCTTCTTCGCCGTGGTGGCGGAAAAACCGACGCCGTAGGTCCTGCCGATGTCCGACTCCCACCCGTCGCCGCCCCCTGAGCAGCCCCTGCCCCCCTGGCGGCCGCTGCTGCGCGGTGCCCTGGAGCGGCAGGGCCGCTCCCCCCAGGCCCGCTGGCTGCAGCTGGCCAGCGTGGCGGCGGACGGCACCCCGCGGGTGCGCACCCTGGTGTTCCGCTGCTGGGCCGGAGCGGCCAGCCTCGATCTGCTCACCGACCGCCGCAGCGCCAAGAGTGGCGAACTCGCCGGCACCGCTCCTGTGGAACTCTGCTGGCTGCTGCCCAGAGCGCGCAGCCAGTTCCGGCTGCGGGGCCAGCGGCTGCCGCTGGCTGGCGAGGAGGAGCAACGGGCCCTGACGTTCCACTGGCAGGCCCTCACCCCCCGGGGCCGGGCCCTGTGGGGCTGGCCGGCGCCGGGGGAACCCCTCCAGAGCGAAGGGCCGTTCCCCCGGGAACTGGGGGAGGAGGTCCCGCGGCCGGAGCACTTCGAGCTGCTGCGGGTGGGGCTGCAACGGGTGGAGCTGCTGGAGCTGAGCGGTCACCCCCACCGGCGCCGCCTCTGGCGGGCCGACAACAGCTGGAAGGAGGAGTGGCTGAATCCATAGCCCGCTGCGGGGGCGCGACAGCCACGATTAACAGATCGTTACATTAGCCTGGGCAAAAGCGAGCGACCCATGCTGGACGTCCTGTTCCCCATCGTTTACGGGGTGAGCTTCGCGGTGATCGCCGGCGGCGCCTTCGCCCTGATGACCCAGAACCTGCGCAGCGCCGCCTCCACCCCCTCACCACGGCAGCGCCACCCGGAAGCTCCCGCCCAGGGGGAAGAAGTTCTCTACGTCGACCTCAGCCGCGAGCGGCTGGAGCAGCTGTACGAGCAGGCCGGCTGAGGCGGCCGCTCAGGTCGGGAAAACGGTGATGTTTGCCATTTCCCGGTAGGTGTCATCGGCCATGGCATCGACCCGGAACGCGGTCCAGGTGGCGAAGGGTTCCGGATTGCTGGCGGCGATCGGCCATTCGATGCGTCGTTTCTGGTAGGTGAGCCCGACGCAGGTCAGGGCCTGATCGTCGGCCATCAGTGACCAGAGGAGCTGCAGGTCACTGCGCTGGTAGGAGATTGGCCCCTCCTGCAGGCAGGCATCGGCCGGATAGCCGGGGGCCAGCCCGAGGCTGCGCTGGTTCTCCCAGCAGAGATAGTCGCCGTTCTCCGTGGGATAGAACCAGCAGGTCTCGTTGTCCGCCTCCCGCAGGGAGAACTGGTCGAGGCAGCGGACCGTCTCGATCCCCAGGCGCTCGGCCGGGTGGCCGCCGGTCGGCTGCTGCTCAGGGCCACTGAGTTCGTAGGCGCCCAGCCAGAGGGCCCGTGGTTCGAGATGGGGCACCACCGCATCGCAGATCAGCCGCCGCGCCGGGCCCGGATCCGCGGAGACAGAGGCGGATGGCTCCTCCGGGCAGGGGCTGGTGCGCAGCGGTTCGAAAGGGTCGGCCCCACTGACGTTGGCCTGGCCGGAGCTGACCAGGTCGTCCAGGCTCGGGGGCTGCTCGGCGGGGACGCGGAACATGCGCAGGGCGATGCCGCTGCGGACGCCCAGGCGCTGGGCCGCCAGGATCTCCTCCCAGGACGCGCCATCGCCGGGAAGGCCTCCCTCAGGAGCCAGTACGAAGACGAGAGCGTGCGCCATGGGGGAGCGGGGTGAACGCCGCAGACATCAAAGCCCGGATGGCAGAACCACCCGGGCCGATGCTGCCAAGGCAGGAGCCGAAATCAGCCGAGGCCGATCTGGGCAAGGATGCCCTGGCCGGTCAGGATCTCGGTGCCGAGGCCGATGACGAAACCGAGCATGGCCAGGCGGCCGTTCCAGGTTTCAGCGAAGGCGACGAAGCCGAAGCGGGTGGTGGAGTCAGACATGGGTGGGTTCGTTGCGAAACTTGAAGGGAGTGTAAACGATCGTGAAGCGTTGTGACTGTCGTCAACGATGCCGTCGACGCCCCAGGGGTTCGATCCACTCCTCCAGCACCCCAGCGGCCTGCGCCGGGGCCGGTGAGGCGGGGGCGAAAGAGGGGTCGCCCGTGGGGGCCAGACGGCAACCCAGCTGGATGTCCCCCTGGTCGAGCAGGCGGCCGAGCCGCAGAGCGGTGGCCTCCTCCAGACGGGAGAAGCGGTCCTGGCCGTGGGTGAGCCAGGAGAGCTCGGCGGGGGTGATGACGCCGGTGGACAGGGATTCGAGGTAGAGCTCGCCGACCGTCATGGCTGATGTAACGGAACATGAAGACTATGGCGCGCTTCTCCGGGGACCGCGGACGGCCTCCGAGCGCATCAGAGGGCGAATCCGGAGGGGCCCTCGCGGTTGCACCATCGCCGCGTTTACATTTCTTAAGACGTTCTTCGGGGGCAGGTCTGGCTGACCCGTCCTTTTTTTTGCCCGCGCTGCCCCGTTCGCCCCACCAGGATGGGGTGACAGTCGGCGGGCGGGCGGATGGAGACGGAAACGGTGCTGCCCCTGGCCGGGGCGGCGGTGCTGATCGTGATGGTGGTGGTGGGCGTGGTGGTCGTGGTGCTGCGACCCAGCGACCTGCCGAAGCGCTGAAGCGGATTCCTCGGCTGCGGTGATGGCGCTTCAGGTGGTCTGGTTCAAGCGCGATCTGCGCCTCGCCGACCACCGCCCCCTGGTGGAAGCGGCCCGGCGCGGACCGGTGCTGCCCCTCTACGTGGTCGAACCGGAGCTGTGGCGGCAACCCGACAGCTCGGGCCGCCAGTGGAGCTTCTGCCGGGAGGCGCTGGAGGAGCTGGGGCAGGCGCTGGCCGAACGGGGACAGCCCCTGGTGGTGCGGGTCGGCGAGGTGGTGACCGTGCTGGAGGCCGCCCACCGTCGCCTTGGCATCGCCGGTCTCTGGAGCCACCAGGAGACAGGCAACCTCTGGACCTACGCCCGGGACCGGCGGGTGGCCGCCTGGGCCCGCGAACGGGGGATCCCCTGGCAGGAGGTGGCCAGCTTCGGGGTGACCCGGGGACGCCGGGATCGCCGCGGCTGGGCCCGGGACTGGGAGCGGCGCATGGCCGAACCGCTGCTGGAGGCTCCCGTCGCCCTGCCCCCCCTGGAGGGAATCGCCCCCCGGAACCTGCCCACCGCCGCCGACCTGGGCCTGGCGTCGGACCCCTGCCCGGAGCGGCAGCGGGGTGGCCGGCGGGCCGGCCTGGAGCTGCTGGACGGCTTCCTGCACCAGCGGGGGCGCGGCTACCACCGGCGACTCTCCAGTCCCCTGACGGCCTTCGAGGGCTGCTCGCGGCTCTCCCCCCACCTGGCCTGGGGCACCCTGTCGATGAGGGAGGTGACCCAGGCCACCCGGGCGCGGCGGGCCGCCCTGTCGACCCTGCCCGGCGAGGCGGCCGCGGGCTGGCCCCGGGCCCTCGACGCCTTCCTCTCGCGCCTGCACTGGCACTGCCACTTCATCCAGAAGCTGGAGAGCGAACCCTCGATCGAGATCCTCGAGCTCCACCCCGCCACCCGCAACCTGCGCGTCACCGACCCCGGGCGGCTGGCGGCCTGGAGCGAGGGGCGCACCGGGGTGCCGTTCGTGGATGCCTGCATGCGCGCCCTGCGGGCCAGCGGCTGGATGAACTTCCGGATGCGGGCGATGCTGCTGTCGTTCGCCAGCCATCACCTCTGGATCGACTGGCGCGACAGCGGCCTGCACCTGGCCCGCCAGTTCGTCGACTACGAGCCCGGCATCCATTGGAGCCAGTGCCAGATGCAGAGCGGCACCACGGGCATCAACACGATCCGGATCTACAACCCGATCAAGCAGGGCCGCGACCACGATCCGGAGGGGACATTTCTGGTGCGCTGGCTGCCGGAGCTGGCCGGGGTGCCGGCGATCTGGCGCCACGAGCCGTGGCGGATGGATCCGGCCACCCAGGTGGCCAGCGGCTGCCGCATCGGCCCCGACTATCCGGCCCCGATCGTGGATGTGGCCGCCGCCGCCCGCCAGGCCCGGGAACGGCTCTGGGGCCTGCGGCGCCAGAGCGGCTTCGGCGCCGCCGCCGACGCGATCCAGGAACGGCACGGCTCGCGCCGCTCAGGCCTTCCCCCCTCCGGCAGGAGGAGCGGCGGCGGCCGTCGCCGGCCATCGCGGACGGCCGAGGGTCAGCTGTGCCTGGACCTGGGGCTGGGTCCGGAGAACGCTTCACGTTCCGTTACCTGAATCGCCAGAATCTTCATAATTCTCCCCCGACCATGACCACCACTGTCCTGCTCGAGATCTTCGCGGGCTTCTTCACCGCCTTCATCGCCCTGTGGATGCTGGCGCTCAACCGGCCGACGGTCGCTGCTGTCGTGCCCACGGGCGTGGACGCCCCCGCTCCGGCTCCTGCCTCCGTCACCGCCATTGCCGCAACGGTCCGCCAGGCCCTGAGGTCCTACCTCCTGCGGGAAGGGCGTCTCGCCAACGTCGGATTGCTGATCCTGAGGCTGGCGATCGGCGCGATGATGATCCACCACGGCCAGGACAAGCTGGCCGATCCGCAGGCGTTCGCGACCAACTACGTGGTGCCCCTGCACCTGCCTTTCCCCCTGTTCCTTGCCCATGTGGCGGGCTACTCGGAAATCCTGGGCAGCTGGCTGCTGATCCTCGGCCTGCTCTCGCCCCTGGGGGCCCTGGCCCTCACCGGCACCATGGCCGTGGCCGCCTACCACCACATTCTCACCAGCGGCTTCAACATCTACGTGCTGGAGCTGGTGGTTCTGTACCTGGGCGGCAGCCTGGCCCTGCTTCTGGTCGGTCCAGGCCGTTACTCGTTCGATGCCGGCATCGTCGATGGCCTGCTGAAGGACAGCATCGATTCCCGGGATGCCGGCAGTGTCCGCAAGGAAGAGACTTCCGTCTTCGGACTGATGGGGGAAGGGGCCTGAAGGCCCTCCAACGTCCTTCCTGACCGGCTCCAGATCAGAACTTGGCCAGCCCTCAGGGGTTTGAGGTGGAAGGATCGGCGCCACTGGCCTTGGCTGCCGTGGCCCGTGGGGCTCCCCCCCAGCGGAACTCCACCCCGCCACCGACATCCCAGGCGGTGCCGGCGCCATAGAACCCCGCCCCGCCACGGATGTAGAACGTGGTGTTGTCCCTCAGGGTGTAGGCCAGGCCTCCCTGCAGCCCCAGTCCACTGGTCTGGGTCAGGGAGCCGGCGGGCAGGGTGGTGGCCAGGGAGATGCCATCGGTGACCGCATTGGCCGGGGCCTGGCCGAGGAAGCCGGCCCCCAGCCAGCTGAGGCGCACCGAGGGCGTGAGCAGATTCCTGCCCTGGTGCAGGGGAGCCCTCCAGGTGATGCCGATGTCGGCGGTGCCGACGGTGCTGCTGGAGCCGGGCACGCTCCAGAAGCGGTTGGTGAACCCATCGAAGACCGTTGCACCGCCCAGCGAGAGGCTGGTCAGGGTGAGGAGAGCGCTGGGTTCGAGAACCTGACGATCGGACAGCCGGATCCTGCCACCGAAACTGGTGGCCAGATTGAAAGCGCTGCCGCCGACCGAGGACTTGCTGTAGCGGGCACCGATGGCGTTGGAGCTGCTGATGCCGAACGGTTGATCGGTCGTCAGAGCATCGCCTCCCAGCGCCGCACCGATGAACCAACCGGGCTTGGCGAACTGCACCAGCACCCCGCCACCACCCAGGCTGCCGTTGGCGGATTGGCCGTTGAAAGGGACCCCGAAATCATTGACGGAGCCGCCCTGTGCCTGGAGTGACCCGAAGCGGCCGAAGGCACCGATCAACAGATCGCCGATGGCGTAGTCGAGGCGCAGACCCATCTGGGCCCCACTCACCGAGGAGGGACCCCCAGCGACACCGCTGATCAGGGGACCGCCGAAGCCATTGCCGAACACCCGAAGCCGCCAGCCGTCTCGGTCACTGAAGTAGCCCCCGGGCTGAACACTGAAGCGGAAGGCCGAGGTGGACGGCCCCTCCGGCTCCGGGTCGGCGAGGGGAGAGGACTCGCGCACCTTCTGGGGCAGGGGCTCCAGCAGATCACGGCTGAAGCTCCGCCAGCCCATCCCGGCGCCAAGGGGAAGCAACCGGGCGTCGAGTCGGTAGACATCGACCCGCACGGGGCGGATCGGCACGACGGAGGCCGGCGTCGCCGGTGTGGACGGTGAAGGCGTCGGTGTCGGCGGTGTCGGCGGTGTCGGCGGTGTCAGCGGGGTGACGGGAGGCAGGCAGAACTCCGCCTCGGTTCCATCGGGGCAGATCGCCGCCCGGGCCGGGCCGATCGCGACCACGGCTCCGAGAACGAAAGACGGGAGCAGGGCGAGGCGAACAGCGATGGCCCTCCCGGCACGGGCGGATGCAGGGCGCGGCGAGAGCGGCCGATCAGGGGCAGGTCGAAACGGAAGCAAGATTTTGAACACTTTTTCTTGTTTTGGGATTCCTAGCAATATGCACTGGCAGCCGTGGCCGAAAACGCCCATTCCTGGGTCTCTATAACGATCCTCTAGGGCAACTTTAATGTTCTTAACACGTGGATTTTAGATGGGCGCGACGATCTCGAGAACTGCCCTGTCCTGATTCACAGAATCGGCAAGAGAGGTCGTTGCCATAGGATCCGCACCACGCGAACTATCGACCAGATCAAGGCATGAAATTCCTCGGGCTTGAGCTCCTGTCAGGACTTTTGGGCCAAGCCAGCCTTGCCGGTGCACCCAGAAGCGAGAGCCTGCACCGACAGGTCGTCCCCGAGGAAGCGATCGATCAAGCCCTGACGGGGGAGATGGAGCTGCGATGGGCGACTGCCCTGCTGAATGTCAACAGAATCCTCGAAGACCTACCCCTGCGGGATGGCTATGAGGATCTGCTGAGTGACACGTTCGCCACCGCCGGCACCGATTCCAATCAGTTCCAGTCCCGGGTGATTTCGCTCGCTCAGTTGTTGCGGGGACCAGGCCTTCAGCTGGCGATCGAACGGCGCAGCGGAGAGGAACTCTCAGGCGCCAGCGGTGCCTACACACCCGGCGATCCTGATGGGCGGCAGAGGATCTACATCAATGCCAACTGGCTGTCCCTGGCCACCTCCGTGGAGGCCATTCAGCGCGTCCTGCTGGAGGAAGTGGGTCACGCCATCGATCAGTGGCTGAACGGCCCCCTCGATGCCCGGGGGGATGAGGGCGCCCTGTTCGCCGCCCTGGTCACCGGTGCTCCCCTGGTTGAGGCGCAGCGGGCGGCGATCCTGGCCGACAACGACCAGCACCAGCTCCTGATCGATGGCCGCTGGCTGGCCGCGGAGTTCGCCGCCGCCCCGGTGCTGAACGACAGCTTCGTCGGCACCCGCATCACCGCCGAGGACACCCCCCTGGCCATCACCGGCCTGAGCGTGGCCGACAGCGACAACGGTGGGGGCCCCATCACGCTGCGGCTGCGGATCACCACCACGGGGGGCACCGCCACCCTGGCCAGCGCCGCCCTGATCACCAGCGGCAGCAACGGCAGCGCCGATCTCACCCTGGAAGGCAGCCTGGCCGCCATCAATGCGGCGATCGCCAGCCTCCTGTTCACGCCGGCGGCCAACGCCAACAGCGTCAACACGCCGCTGGCGCCCAGCCTCACCCTGACCGCCACCGATCTCACCAATGGCGACGGCCCCATCAGCCTCACCACCGGGCCGATCCAGGTCACCCCGGTCAACGATGCCCCCACCCTGGTCACCAGCCCCCTGGTGGTGGCGGAAGGCGGCACTTCCAACTTCACGCTGGCGAACTTCACCCTCTCGGATGTGGACAACCTGCCCGAGCAGGTGATCTACCGGATCACCTCCCTGCCGGGCAAAGGAACCATCAGGCTCAATGGCAATCCCCTGGTGGTGGGCTCCAGCTTCTCCAGCAGCTTCAGGGGAAGTTTCACCTACACCCATGACGGCTCCCAGGTGCTGCCCGGGGTGATCGCCGGCAGCGACAGTGATGCCGTCACCGTCTCCGTCGACGATGGTGCCGGTGGGCGGATCGCTTCGGCGACCGTTCCGATCAGCCTCACCCCCGTCAACCAGGCACCGGCCGTGAGTGGCTCGGTTGCCGTCTTCGAGGGCCAGCGTGGGGTGCCGGTCACCCTCAGCATCAGTGATGCCGACCAGGCCGCGGGCGTGGCCCACACGGTCGTGATCACGTCGTTGCCCTCAAGGGGCACGCTCCGCTACAACGGCACCCCGATCACGGCACCGTTCACCCTTCCTTCGCTGGCGGGCCTCACCTACGACCACGACGGCAACGACCTCAACGGCGGCTTCCCCCCGAACGAGAGCTTCGGCGTCCGCGTCAGCGACGACGGCGGCGGCCAGGGAACCGGCGGGGTGCTCAGCAGCAACGCCGTCATCACCCTGGCGGTGCAGCGGGTCAACGATGACCCCACCCTCACCGCCAACAACCCGATCGTCACCCCCACCGGCAGCACGGCGATCACGGCCGCCGCCCTGAGGGTCAGCGACGCGGATTCGCCGTCCTCCAACCTCACCTACACCCTTACGGCGGCAGCGGATCCGGCCCGGGGGCAGCTGCAGGTGTTCCGTGGCGGCACCTGGGTGGGCCTGCTCAGCGGCGGCAGCTTCAGCCAGGACGACATCGACACCGGTCGGCTGCGGTTCAACTTCGTCAACGGCACCCCATCGGGCACCACGGCGGACTTCACGTTCACGGTGGAGGACGGCGCCATCGGCCTGCTTCCCGGCGGCTTCACCCAGACCCGCGACGGCGGCATCCACACCAACAGCACGCCCCAGCCCCTGCCGGGGGATCCGCTGACGCCGATCAGCTTCCGCCTCACCTACCTCAATTCCCTGGGCACCCCCAGCAGCGGTGGCGGCAACGCGCCCACCTCCCTGCCAGCCAATGCCGCCCCCAGCCTGGCCACCAACAACCTGCTGCGCACCAGCGAAGCTGCCACGGTGACGATCCGGGCCACGGATCTGGCCATCAGCGACAGCGACAGCAACCCGGCCGAGCGGGTCTACCGGCTCACCGCCGCGCCGGCGGGAGGCAGCCTGCAGCGCAACGGTGTGGTCCTCAACAACCTGGACGTCTTCACCCAGGACGACATCAACAACGGGCGGCTCACCTTCGTGCACGGTGGAGGAGAAGTCTTCGATTCCGGCTTCCGCTTCAACATCAGTGATGGCCGCAGCGTCGTCAGCAACGGAGCCAGCGATTTCCGCTTCGCGATCCGGGTCACGCCGATCAACGATGCCCCCAGCGCCAGCGTCAGTGGCAGCACCAGCCTGCTGGTGGAAGGGGGCACCTTGACCTTCAACAGTTCCAGCCCCGGACCGCTGCTGGGGGCGGCGGAGCGCCGCGACATCACCATCGCCGACGTGGATGGTTCGGGACAGCAGGTGTTCGCCGGAGCTCCCAGCAACCCCAACCCCGGCGCCGATGCCCTCTGGGATCCGGGCAGCTTCTCCCAGGCCGACACAGCCGACCAGCGACGGCTGCGGATCGACACCCTGCCGGCCAACGGCGTGCTCGAGTTCGACACCACCGGCAGCGGCGCCTGGACCGTGATCGGGGATGGCAGCGGCGGCAGCCTCAATCGCGCCACGCTCCGCATCAGCCAGAGCCAGCTGTCGGCGGGCCGCCTGCGCTATCGCCACAACGGCAACGACGGGCCCGGGGAACTGACCGACAGCTTCGTCTTCACCCCCCTCGACCGCTTCGACGCCCCCGGCACCCCGGTGACGGTGCCCCTGACGATCGCGCCCCTGAACGACCCGCCGGCTGCGATCGAAAACACGCCCCTCACCGTGGCGGAAGGTTCCCGCGGTGTGATCACTGGAAGCGCCAGCAGCAGCACGGCACTCCGGCTGGCGTACGGCGATTCCGACAACAGTCCGATCCAGCGCCAGTACCGGATCACGTCCCCCACCAGCAACGGTCGGCTGTTCCTCAACGGCCGTGCCCTGGGTGTGAACAGCGTGTTCACCCAGGCCGATCTCGACAACAACCTGATCACCTACCTGCACGACGGGACCGAGACCAGCAGCGATGCCTTCAGCTTCCGGGTGAGCGACGGCGGTGGCGACAACCCGATCAGCGGTGCCACCAACGAAATTCCCGGCACCTTTGTCATCGCCGTCACGCCCGCCAACGACCTGCCCAGCCTGAGTTCCCCGGCTTCCCTTGACGTCTTCGGCAGCGGCGCCACCCCGGTGGCCGTGGCCAGCGGCGGGCTGCTGCGCGCCACCGACAGCGATCTGGACACGATCGGGAGCGGAGAAACCGATCTGCTGCGGATCGAGGCCCAGCTGCTCGATGGGGCCAATGCGGTGGTGCCCTCCGGGCTGATCTCCTTCACCTCAGCCAATCCCAGCTCAGCGCGGGCCTTCCTGAGCGGCAAGGGCAGCAACAGCCTGGTGGTGCAGGGCACCCGCAGCGAAATCAATGCGGTGCTCGCCAGCCTCACGGTGGCCTTCGGCGCCGACCTGGATGCCAGCAACCTCAAGCTGCGCGTCAGCGTCGACGACCGCCTCTACAGCGCCGCGGGCGTGCTGGGGGTGGGGGCCAACGGTGGCCCGGTCAACCAGAACGATGGGGCCGGCAATCCGGTGCCCATCGACGCCGCCAACAACCGGATCAGCCGCGACATCGCTCTGACGGCCTCCAACCTCAACGATCTGCCCACGATCACCAACCCCACGCTGTTCAGCGTCAACGAAGACGCCAGCGTCAGCCTGGGCGGCTTCGTGCTGGCCGACGCCGACAGCTTCGGCCGCAACGTCAGCGTGCAGGTGCAGCTGTTCCGCGATGCCGCGCGAACGGTCCTTGCCGATGCCGCCACCGAAGGCCGGCTGCTGCTGGGCGCCATCGCCGGCCTGAGCGCCGCCACAGGCGACGGCACCAACACGATCACCCTCACCGGCCCGCTGACGGCGGTGCAGACCGCCCTCAATCTGCTGCGCTTCCAGGGGGCCCCCGACTTCAACGGCGCCGGCAGCGGCCTGGGCAACCTTTTCCTGCGCACCAGCCTCACGGATTTCGGCCACGCCAATGTGCCCGCCGGCAACCGGGTGTCCGTCGACAACGGCGTACGCATCACGCCGGTCAACGATGCGCCGGTGCTGGCGGTTCCCGCCAACACGGTGATCGCCAGCGGCACCTTCCTCAACATCAGCAGCGGCTTCGCCATCCAGGACACGAGGGACACCAGCCAGGGGGCCACCGATGACATCCGGGTGACCCTCAGTGCCGCCGACGGCGCCACGCCCTACGGCACCCTGCTGATCCAGAACGCCAACGGCGCCACCCTCACCACCAACGGCACCGCCAGCGTGCAGGTGCGGGGCACCCGTACCCAGGTGCAGGCGGCCCTGAACACCCTCCGCTACACCCCGACCAACCCCAACGTGGATCGGGTGGTGACGATCACCGCCACCGCCTTCGATTTCGACAACGGGGCCGAAGCCGTGGGGGTGATCGGAAACAACTCCGCCACCGGCGCGTTCACCATCAACGTGTCCTCCACCAACGAGGCCCCGGTGCTGACGGCGCCGGTTACCCGCACCGTGGTGGAGGACAGCGGCGCCAACGCCTTCACAGGCGCCAACCTGATCAGCTTCTCCGACCCCGACGACTTCGGCGCCCTCCAGCGGCTCACCGTCGCTGTCAACCGGGGAACCATCAACCTGGTCACCCGCACGGGACTGACCGTGACAGGAGGCAACTACGGCACCACCAGCCTGACCGTGACCGGCACCGAGGCCAATCTCAACGCGGCCCTGGCCTCGCTCACCTACACCCCCACCGCCAACTTCCACGGGAGCGCCACGCTCACCGTGGTCGTCAATGACCTGGGCAGCACCGGCAGCGGCGGCGCCCGGCAGGCCGTCAGGAGCGTCGCCCTGACGGTGACCCCCCTCAACGACCAGCCCGTCGCCACCACCAACGTCGTCCTCCCCGCCATCGCGGAAGACGTCGCCGCCGCCGCCATCGCCGGCGCCACCCTCAGCTCCCTGGCCTTCGGCTATTCCGACGCCACCGACAACCAGACCGCCAACGGCGGCGGCAGCACGGCCACCCCCTTCTCCTTCCTCGCCGTCGTCGGCGCCACGAACTACGCCGCCGCCCAGGGCGTCTGGCAGATCTCCACCTCCGCCACGCCCAACCCCGCCGTCCCGGGCGACTGGATCAACCTCCCCAGCGCCGGCCTCTCCACCGCCGCCGCCCTCGTCTTCAGTGCCGCCAGCCGGGTGCGGTTTGTGCCTGCCGCCAACTTCCACGGCACCCCCGGCAGCCTCCTGGTGCGTCTCGCCGATGCCAGCGCTCCCCTGGCCACCAGCACCTCGGCCAGCGCCACCTTCAACCTGGCCACCGCCGGCGGCACCACCGCCACCGGTGCGTGGAGTGCTGTCAATCGCACCATCGCCACCACCGTCACCAACGTCAACGACCGGCCCACCGCCAGCGCCGCCAGCCTCGCCGCCACCACCGAGGACAACCCCAACCCGCCCGGCGCCACCATCGCCGCCCTGGGCTTCGGCTTCAGGGATACGGCCGACGACCAGCGCAGCGTCACCGGCGGTGCCAATGCCGCCTCCGCCTTCGGCGGCATCGCCATCACCGGCAACGCCGCCACCGCCGCCCAGGGCGTCTGGCAATACAACCTCAATGCCGGAGCCGGCTGGGTCACCATCGCCTCCCCCTCCGACAGCGCCGCCCTGCTGCTGCCCACCTCCGCCTCGCTCCGCTTCCTCCCCAACAGCCCCAACTTCAACGGCACCCCGGGCGGCCTCAGCGTCCGCGTCGCCGACACCCCCCTGGCCTTCAGCGCCGCCACCAACCTCACCCCCCTGCTCGGGCCCACCGGCCGCTACTCCGACCCCACCCCCCTCAGCACCACGGTTACCCCTGTCAACGACGTGCCGGCCTTCACCAGGGGGCCGGATCAGACCCTGCTGGAAGACGCCGGCGCCCAGAGCGTGGCCGGCTGGGCGACGGGCCTGAGCCGCGGCGGCAGCGATGAAGCCGGCCAGGCCCTCAGCTTCCTGGTCACCAACAGCAACAACGCCCTGTTCAGCGTCCAGCCCAGCATCGACGCCAGCGGGCGTCTCACCTACACCCCGGCGGCCAATGCCACCGGCACGGCCACCGTTTCGGTGCGCGTTCGCGACAGCGGCGGCACCGCCAACGGCGGCATCGACACCAGTGCCATCCAGACGTTC
The DNA here is from genome assembly GCF_019038515.1 of Synechococcus sp. CCAP 1479/10. Classification (NCBI taxonomy): domain Bacteria; kingdom Bacillati; phylum Cyanobacteriota; class Cyanophyceae; order Synechococcales; family Synechococcaceae; genus Synechococcus; species Synechococcus sp. CCAP 1479/10. The sequence continues at coordinate 53,852 of NZ_JAFKRJ010000035.1, forward strand.
CTGATCTCGGTGACGCCGGCCAACGACGACTTCAGCGACGCCAACGAAACCCGCTCCATCGCCGAGGACAGCGGCACCGCCACCGGCAATCTCCTGGCTGGCACCTCCAGTCCCGATGGTCCGGTCTCGATCGCCTCGTTCTCCATCGCCGGCCAGAGCGGGCCCTTCCCCCTCGGCAGTCCCGTCACCATCGCCGGGGTCGGCAGCCTC
>NZ_JAFKRJ010000036.1:0-544 GCF_019038515.1 Synechococcus sp. CCAP 1479/10
CCTTCACGCCGGCCGCCAACTACAACGGCCCGGTTCCCCTGATCTCCTACGTCGTCACCGACGGTTCCGGCCTCAACGATTCCTCCACCCTTTCGATCACGGTCACACCGACGAACGACCCGCCCGTCAACACCGTCCCAGCGGGCCAGAGCATCGATGAAGAGACCTCCCTTTTCTTTAGCGGGGCGAATGTCATTTCCGTCAATGATGTCGATGGCAATCTCGCCAGCACGCGATTAACGGTTGCCAACGGCATCCTGACCATTGGCGCCCTCAACGGTGCCACCATCAGCAATGGGGGCAATGGCACCAGCAGCCTCACCCTCAGTGGCAGCCAGGCCCAGATCAATGCCGCTCTCGCCACCATCTCTTATCTGCCCAACCCCAACTTCAACGGCGCCGATACCCTCACCGTTCTCTCCACCGACAGTGGCGCCACACCCCTCTCGGACGCCGACACCGTCGCCATCACCGTGACGCCGGTCAACGACGACTTCAGCGACGCCAACGAAACCATCTCCATCGCCGAGGACAGCGGCACCAC